>NC_011761.1:643125-946250 GCF_000021485.1 Acidithiobacillus ferrooxidans ATCC 23270 | reverse complement strand
TGGCCATGTCCGCAGCTACAGAAATATACGATGCTGTGATAGCGATACCTATCGCAAACGCCAACCAGGTCTCTAGCCACACATAGGAAAATCCATTCAGCCCAAAAAACACGCCCTGGCACACTACAAAGATCGTAATAAACATCCGCACATACAAAACGGGATGCGCACGAAACTGTCCGCCAACTGTTGCGCTGTCTCTTGCAGACTCAAACGTTCCCACCTCTAATTCCTCCCTTGGCCGCGCCGATCAACGCCATTTGCCCTGTATTCTGGCTGGATATTTCCAGCCTCCGTGCCACCAACGATCCGGATGTGGAAGGCGACTCATCCGCCGATCCTCTGGGCCAACAGCGTGTCCCGCTTCTCAATGCCGGATTTCTTACACGCGATCTGCAGGGCCCTTTTCGTCGAGATCAGCAGCAGATGCTTCTCGGCCCGCGTCATGCCCGTGTACAGCAGATTGCGCTTGAGCATGACAAAGTGCGCGGTAGTGGCCACCATGGCGACCCCGGGAAACTGGCCACCCTGGGACTTGTGGATGGTCAGGCAATACGCGTGATCAAGATCCCGCAAGTCCTCATTATCCTCATAGCGGACGACGCGATCCTCGAAATCCACCACCACGGCCTGTTCGTCGCCCTCCTCTATGGCCACCACGGTACCCAGATCGCCGTTATAGACATCCAGGTCGTAGTTGTTGCGCGTCTGAATTACCCAGTCCCCCAGCCGGAACCGGCCCCGGTGCGGCTGCCCGGCATCCGGGTTGAACGCCTCACGCAAGGCCTGGTTGAGCTTCAGCGTGCCCAGCGGACCGTTCCGCATGGGCGCCAGCGCCTGCATGCGGCTGCCCAGTTTTTCCGACTCTTGGACGATGCGCCGCACCACCACCGCTGTCGCCTCCTCGCTTTCTTCCCCGATGCATTCTGCATCCACGAACGGACAATCCGACGAATCGGGATCCAGGTTCGGCACGACGCCCTGAATGACCTGGGTGGCCATCACCGGAATACCGGACCCGGCTTGCTGCCGGAAGATCTTGCTCAACCTGGCCACCGTAACCTTGCCGCAGGCAATGAGATCGGCCAGAACTTGCCCGGGGCCCACGGAAGGCAACTGGTCCGGATCGCCGACCAGCAGCACGCGGGCACGGGCCGGAATGGCGTCAAACAGCTTCCAGGCCAACTCCATATCCAGCATGGAGACCTCGTCCACGATGATCCAGTCCGCTTCGATAGGGTTGTCCCGATTACGCTCCGCCAGCCCACCCCTCTTCATCTCCAACAGCCGATGAATGGTCTTGGCCTCCATGCCCGTCGCCTCGTTCATGCGTTTGGCCGCACGGCCGGTTGGGGCGCAAAGAGCAACCCTCATGCCGCTCGCCACTGCCGACTGTGCGCAGGTCTTGAGTAGGGTGGTCTTTCCCATGCCTGGCCCGCCGGCCAGAATCGCCAGCTTGCGATCGCTGATCTGGTTCAGCGCCTCGATTTGCGTGGGATCCGGAACGAATCCGGCGGGGAAGCGCATCGTTTTCTTGGGCGCCGGACCAGACAGGGAGCGAATCTTGGCCGCCAGGGAAATTTCCATTCTGGAAAGACGTACGCTGGCGAAGCGATTAGGCGCGCCCAGTTCAGTCGCGATCTGCTGTGCTTCCTGCATCACCTGGATGCGCGCCACGATCTTTTCCTGGCTGACGCCCAGCAATTCTTTGCAAAGGCCCAGCAACGTCGGCTCGGGAGTCCAAACGTGACCGTCTTCGGTGCGAGTTTGCAGAGTGTGCTCGATCCCCGCGTCCACCCGATAATCCGCGTCGGCGCGAATGCCCAGTTTGCCGGCCGCCTGGTCGGCCAACGAGAACCCGATGCCGCGCACGCGGATCAGGCGATAGGGGTTGTTGCGCAGCCGGGCCACCAGCACCGCCGGCTGGCCAGCGATGGCGGGGTGATCCTTGAACTGGCGCCATACCGCGTTGGAGCGTTCCGGGCCAATCCCGACTTCCCGAAGAAACTGCATGATGATTCTGGTGGCGGACGCGATTTTCCAGCCCTCGATAATCTTTTCGCGCTGTTTCTTGCCGATACCGGCCTCCACGATCCGTTCTGGATGCTGGTCCAGAATCTCCAGCAATCCAGCGCCGAAGCAGGCCACCAGCTTTTTCGCGGACACCTTGCCAATGCCCTTTACCGCCCCGCCCTCAAGCCAAGACAAAATGCTGTCGGCGCTTGTCGGTACGATTTCCAGAATAGAACGGGCTTTGAACTGAATTTCATCCTTTCCTTTGCGCTTCTCCCAGGTTCCCGCCGCTTCGATGTTCGCGCCCACACGGGCCCGTTGCCACTCGCCGGTGACAATCTCGCGCTTGTTCGCGCCCTTGATCTGCACCTCAAAAATGCGAAAGGAATCCGCCTTGCCTGAGAAGATAAGGCGGGTGACCTGGCCGATGAGCGTCTGCATTTCGGGCATTAGCGCCCCCCTGCGACGGCTAAGGCATCAGAAATGAGCGATTCCGCCTTGCGCAACCGGTCATAATGATGGGGTTTGATAGATCCAGAATGAATGATTTCCGACGCGATCAACATAACGGCCGTCGCTTCCTGGGACACGCCGGTCAAGGCGTCCCGGTAGTCAAAGGATTTGCGCAGCGAGCCAACTCCACTGGTCTCCCCACGAAAATCTCTGGCGGAATCTTCAAACAGATCCACCATGGAAAGGTTTAATGCGTTAACGATTTGTTCCACGGAACACCCCGCCCAACAGTGCATCAGCACTTTGCCATCCTCCGCCTCCCGTATGGAAAGTGAAGGATGACGATCATCGTGTGCAGGACAAATCGCCATCCACTTCCCAGGGCCGAATTTCCGGTACTTGGGAAGCAGGGATAACACCTTGTCCACGCTGGCGGACATAGCTTAAATCAACCCGTGCAGCGACATGGCTTCCGTAGCTTTGTGATAATTTGGAAAGCTACGGGCCACACCGGAAGCGCAAATGGTGCTGGCACGATCCAGCAGACCGCGCCAGACCTTCCTGGCGTTCCGGGCCACGGTGCCAGAACCACGGGCCACCCAAACGATCGCACGGACAACGGAAACGCTGATGGCCTCCGCCATGGCCACGATGCCATCTGCGGCCTCCTCGATCTCACCACGACGCCGCAGAGCCTCGTCGATCAGCCGAGTGATCTTGTGGACCGCGACACGATCTGCCTTGCCATCGAACTCATTGGCAACGAACAGGCCGGTCTTGGTGATGATGACCACCACGGCCAAAAAGCTGGAAAAACGGAAAATCTTGATCATGCGGCACCGCCTTTTCTTTTACTTTCTGTGTGTTACATCAGCTTTGCGATCTCCATGAAGATCATCAACACCACGAAAACCAGAACCACTCCGGCGAACCCGACTCCTGCGGCCACCGCCAGATCCCGGATCTTTTCCTGCGGCTTCCAGTGCAAACGAATCGGGAACCAGCTTGCGGCAATCTTTTTCAACATAGCGCACCTCCATTCCGGTAATGATTATAATATACTAGCTTGTGTCGGTCAACCTATATCCACCCAATTTGCAACAAAATCAGCCGCGCATCTGGCGGCATAGTGTCATCGGTGTTAGCGCCACCGATCTCTTCCAAGCCACGCTTCTGGCGGCACACGTTAATAGCTTAGGCCGTGTAAATGCGCTGGCTCTTCTCAGCCGCTCACATGGCGACATATACGAACGGGTGAAAATCCCGGTCGCGGGGCGCATTCTAAGCCGCACACATGGCGGCATACGACAATCGCTTCCGTCTCGTTTTGCCTGTGCACTTCCAAGCCGCGCGCATGGCGGCATACACAAAAGAAATCGGGCACGAGGCCCGGAACTTCCCAGCCGCGTGCCTAGCGGCATACCGATTTGTTGTGCTCGTCGGCGGGATACGTTCCTTTCCAGCCGCGCACCTGGCGGCATACACGAGCCGCAAGGCGCGTGACTTTGCCCCGTACTTCCCAGCCGCGCACATGGCGGCACACCGGTTATAAGAGCCGTAGACCGGATCGTTGTTCTTCTCATCCGCACCCCTGGCGGCATACCGTTCCAATCACCGCGATCGATTTTCCAGCGCCTTTCCAGCCGCACATCTGGCGGCATATTTCGACCTGCCTACCATGACCAGATTCCATGTCTTTCCAGCCACACACATGGCGGCAAACTTGGGGCTCGGCAGGCGAGCCTCATGCCACTTCCCAACCGCACGCACCCACGGCGGCACACCTCTCCCGGTCTTTGACGAGCACTTTGAGCCTTTTTAAGCCGCGCACCTGGCGGCATACGATCACTGGTCCAGAAAAGTCAGGATCAGCAACTTCTCAACCACGCATCTGGCGGCATACCGAAATCCATCTAGGTCTCTCTGATGCTTCTTCCCAACCGCACCTATGGCGGCATACGATAATTTCGGCGGATCAGAAGACGCGTTTCCACCCGCACACATGGCGGCATACGCCTCACCCTCTATTCCCTCAACCGGCGAAATCTTCCAAGCCGCGCCCATAGCGGCACACCTGGCGGCATACTTTCCCTGCGGTTGCGCTTTGGGCCCCCCGTTTTCGTCTTCTCAGCCGCGCTTGAGCGTCTTATTGCCGCCGCCATTCTCAGCCGCGCACCTGGCGGCATACGTGTCCTTGCGCCTTCGTCGATTAAATCACTACTTTTTAAGCCGCACACCTGGCGGCATACATCCCACAAAAAAGCCGCCCCGCTGGAGGGGCCTTTCCAGCCGCACACATGGCGGCATACTCATGGCGATTGAACCAACCGATCTGGCTCTCCTTCCCAACCGCGTGATGGCGGCACATCGTCAGTTAGACCCGTTCGTGTTCGAAGAAATCTTCCCAGCCGCGCACATGGCGGCACACAATACACGGCAACTGCGATCAAGCGCGGCACATTACAAGCTGCGCATATGGCGGCATACGTCGTCTCTACTCAGCGCGGAATGCGCCAAACCCTTTCCAGCCGCGCACATGGCGGCATACTAGGGGGAATAAATGAGGGGATTTACTATTTCCAACCGCGCATGTAGCGGCATACGTCGCGTAAGGACGACGTGGATGTGGATTTGGCCCCCTCTTCCCAGCCGCGCCCCTGGCGGCATACTGCAAGTATTTTGCAGGCCATCGCCTGCTCCAAGTTCTCAGCCGCACACATGGCGACATACTTGGCGCGGCCTTCTTCACCAGCGCTGGCTTTGTTCTCAGCCGCACACATGGCGGTATACACGGAGTAGCCGGTGAAGGTCAGGTCGCCGTTCTTCTCAGCCGCGCATCTGGCGGCATACTGATCCCGCGCGGATCTGCGTCATATCTTCCCAGCCGCGCACCTGGCGGCATACCACTACGACATCAATATTGCGCGCGACCCCTTTTCAACCGCGCACCTGGCGGCACACCCCGTCGCCGCATCGAGATACAAGCCTTTTTGCTTTTCAACCGCGCACCTGGCGGCACACTACAAAAATTCCATTCCTGACCACTGATTCGCAAAGAAAAACCGCCAAAACTGACGATAAACCTTCGCTTTTCGAGTGGCCAGCAACAGCATGTATCCTATGGCTTTTTTAGATTGCGAAAGAACAACGCTCCGGTTACGGCAGATCCGGAACGGAAACCGCGCGGGAACTGACCGACAACCCATAGCCGCCCGGCACACCGTCCAAGCGGCCATTCGTCGGGATCGGATCGATGTACACCACAAAATACTGATCCGTGCTCCGGCTATGAACACCAATATATGGCAACGTGTCGGCCTTTTCGATCCGCGCCGCCCGAAACTCCGGCCTGCGCGATGTCTTTCCTGGAATCCGGAACCGTCGGTATTCCACCCATGGCCCAGCGAAATCCGCCGGCACTTCCTGCACGTCACCCTTCACCTTCACCCGAAAATCCAGGCTGTCGGAATGATCCACCAAGGTGCGAAGCCCACAGAGCGATTCCGCATCCTCCGCAAAGATCCGCACGCGTCGCCCGGGGTGCCGGAACTCGCCCACCTGAACATCGGGGAATGCCAGGGCGAAGGTCCCTGGAAATTCCACGAATGCCCCGTGCAACACGTCCAGCAGCGCCTGCAGATTGCTGGCGCCATGCGCCGTGGGTATCTGACTGTCCCGGCCCTGGTGAATATGGATGTCGATATATTTGAGCGCCTTCACAAATGCCTCCTTAACTTTACAAGGATCACGCCAATGGCGAGCATTGCCGTCGCCCCGCCAACCCACCGACCTCTATCGCGGCAGCGCTCCTGTCGCTTTTGCCGCAGATAACGCTTCGCCGCCATTATGGCGGTCTTTCTATCCGTCCAGGTCTCTGAATCCATCGGAAAGCCCCCTTATCTGACCGGTTCCAAGACCGGATGAAAATGCGCCTTGTCCCAATAAGGTTGACGCAACCGCCCCATGACCGGGGCGTACTCCACGCCATCGGCCCCCGGCATATCTTTGTGGAGCCAGCGTTTGCGCCACCGGTCGGCGGCCTCCGGGCAGTCCCGAATTTCCGCGTTGGAAATGCGTCCATACCCGTTCTTGCTGCCTTTCCCCAGATGGGTCACCTGCGAGAGATAAAAGCGGATGGCTTCCTCCTCGCCGATCACATAAAAGGCGACCTCCTGCGCGTTGGATGTCGTCAGATACATCTGGTACCCGCGTTGCTGGCCGCTATTGGGATCGATCCGGAAGGTCTCCGGATTCACTTTTCCGCGCGGCTGCCACAACCCCCGGTCCAGATCATCGTAAAACCGTGATGGATCGGTGAACCGCAGGTTGTTGGCGGATTCATAGATCTTCGGGTAAGGGAGTCTGGCCAAGACCTCCATTCTGGAGGCCTGCCAGACCCAGGAATCTCCCTCGCCTTCCCGACCCAGGATTTCTGACAGGTCTTCCGCATCCAACCAGGGATCCGCCGAGCCATTCATCTCACTGTCCCGGCTGACGGCATAAGCCATCAGCGCATCGAAATGAAAGGGCAGGTCCGAATGGACAAGCATCGGCGTCGCCAGCCGGAAGCGGATTTCCAGCGGCTTCACGCCGCACCCCGGTCAGGGGCCGCACCCCGGTCAGGGGCGATCAGGTTGGCCAACGCCGTGGCGTCGATTTTCTGAGACGCGGCATGCCAGGCGGAAAGCGTATGGGCCACCAGAGGATCCTCGCGATTCAGGCGGCCATCGTGGAACGCATCCTGGTGTTCTTTCCCATCACTGGTCAACAAGATCGCATCGTCGAACGAAAAGCGACCGAATCCGTTACGCCCGTATCCGCCCAGCCGCTCCGTCTCCGCCAGGCTATCCAGGGTGAGCAGAAACAGGCCGGCCTGGGCATCGCTGATGGCCCACTTCATCAGGATGGAAAAATCGAACAGCGTTCCCGGGCGCACGAACTCCAGTGCCGAATAGGTTTTCACACTGGTCTTGCTGGAGCCTTTCTCGCGATCGACCTCGCCCAAAATAGCCTGCTGCCGGGCATTGAATTCCGCCTCAAAGTTCTCCACCACTTCCGCAGCCTGGTGGATGTTGACCAGATCCCGCAAATCATCATTGCGGCGAAAGCCCCAGACGTCGGTGAAGTGATCGCCCTGGGCATGCCGGTGAGCGTGTGGATGCGCCATGCTGCCCAGATTCGCCGTGGTATCCGCGTGAACCGGCAAGGCGTTTTCGACTTCCAGGCAGCGCCGCATCATTTTCGGACCGCCGCCGAACAGCCCAAAGTAGGGATCGTCCCGATACTGCCGGTATTCGCCCAGGGTCATGTCTTTGCCATCCGGATTACCCGTTACCGCGCCACACTGCAGGACGTTATAGACCGCCAGGGAAACCTTCTGCCCGCGCAACCGGATCGCTTCCAGGATGATGCGCGCGGCATGCCGGCGCAGACGGCCGGAGATGTTGTTGGCGGCGATCACGGGAAAGTGCTTCGCCTCGCCCGCTTCGTTGAACAACACTTCACGCTGGATGCCCGTACAAGGCACGCCAACGCTCTGCCCGCCATAGACGGTCTTTCCCGTGGCTGGATCAAACCGCATGCTGCCGGGAGCGGCAATGTGCAATGGGGACCGGGTACGAATAAACGCAGAAAAACGCTTGATCATGACAAAGCTCCTTCGGATTGAGCCGCCGCTTGTGCGCCGGCGTTGGGGGACAACAGAAACCGCATGGCCCAGGTTTCACCCAGGGTGAGCGATTGGATCAACTGATAGGCTTCCGGATAGGCCTCCGCCGCCTCATCCAGCGTTTTTTCTGGGCCCTTCCGACGCAGCAGGCTGTGCGCCGGATCTTTTAGATCACTGGAAAGTACGGCGAACGGATGGGCGAGCGACTTGGCGGTAGGCTTGATCCCCATGAATGAGCCCAGAGTTTGGCAAGCCTGCACCGCCGATAGGAGGACTGGCCGCCGAATCTTGAGATCCCGCAGGCCGACGCGGACATAAAACAGATCGCGACTGAGGTTGACCCGTGCCCGCCAGGCCATGTGTTGACTCTTGCGGGTGGCGTACAACATCACAAAGGGCGGTTCCGGCGGGTTCAACAATCCACGGGCCACGTCCACCCATTTGGCAAACGGCTGGACGCCGCCCTCGGAAAAGATCCCGTTGGCCGTTGCGCGTAACATGGCGCTGCTCATCAGCGGAGTGCAGTGGCCGCAGGTCATGCCGGATCCCCTTGCCGCCAAGTCCGCAACATCCATAAAGGATGGCCCTACGGAAAATTTCGTGTATCGATCCCCGGGCCAGATATTTTTGCCGCAAAAGGAGCAGGTGCCCTCATGCGGCGCCAAGGCGCCTTCTGGCTTCAGCCCCATGGCCATGCAGACGATGTCCGATGATGTGAGATGCATAATGACCCCTGTTGCCGTGATAGATTAAATATACTATTGTTAGTCTATAGCCATCTTCGAGGATTTGCAAACATGCCCACAGTGACAGTCCCGCTCATCTCCGTACCCGACGCCCACGCCATGGCCACCAACATCACCGACACGTACCGCAACCTGGTGGCCATCGGCCTTCACGTTGAAGCAACACGGTGGCCGCCGGCGGTGGACATCGCGAGTTTGCCGCGCAAAAGCCTGTTCTTCTCCCCCGCGCAGCACACCAAGATCGAAGAGGCGGCCCAAAGCTTGAGCCTTTCTTTCCAGCAAACATTCGCCACGCTGTGTGCCGCAGGGTTGGCGGAAACCAGCGCCAAGCACGACGCTTTCAACTCCGCTTTCGCCTTGACCACTCCGCCGCCCTTCTCCGGCGCGTCCCAAGAGCAAGCGTTGTTTTATCGGAATTGCCTGACCTCCCTGCGCCAAAAGCGCATCGGCATGCTGGAAGGATCCACTGGCGTTGGAAAATCTCGGGCCATGATTATGGCCGCCCTGACCATGGCCAAAGAGCGGCCAGATCTGCAGAAGATCGTGATTACCGCGCCAACTCTCGCTGTGCTGGGCCATCTCTGGTCTGAACTGGAACGGTTGACGGCTGAAGGGTTGGCGGGCGGGGTGCAAGCCGGCTTCTTCCCCGGATCCCAGGAATTCATCGATCCAGGAAAGCTCCAGGAATACCTGGACCAAAGCGGAGACAAAGATCCTGCCGTACAGCTCTGGATGGGCCAGGGCGGCCCCCTGATACATGAAGCCGCGCTGATCCGCGCCATGTCCCGCGCGCCAACCAAGATGCACCACATGACGCACGACCTGAAGGCGTTGGCCACCAACCTGAACCCGCAAGATTTCGTGACCGAAGACGATGAGGATAAGCGCCTGGTGGAATCGCGGGAATATGCCCGCAAAAGCCGGATCCTTTTTTGCACGCACACCATGCTGGGACTGGCTTTCCGGGATAAGTGGGGATTGTTCGGACAGCCGGATATACTCATTGTCGATGAAGGTCATCTCTTCGAGCAGAATATCTCGCGCGTATATTCCAACGCGCTTTCCCTTCGCATGTTGCGATTCCATCTCTACGTTTCCAAGAGAAAAACCGGGGCCGGAAAAGGCTCTGTCGTGAGCAAGGCGGTGTCTGCCGTGTCCCACTGCATCCAGCAGGTATCCGCGCTGGACGTCGGCGACGGGCAAACACTCTGCCTGGATGCCGGCAATAAGGAATTGGAGACATTATTTTCCGACCTCGACGCCGCCCTCAACAAAAAGGCGCTCTCCGTCGTCAAGGATGTCAAAAAAGCCAGATTCATTCTGGATAACGCCATAACCGCCATCCAGGGAAAAGCGAGCACGGTCTACCTGCAATTTTCTCCCGACCGGCGCTTTCCGTCGATCATCTCCGGACGAGAGGACTTGGGAAAGGTGCTGGGCGGCATCTGGAAGGACATAACTCATGGCGCCATTATCGCTTCGGCCACGCTCTATCTTCCCGACCGCTTCGGGCAGATGAAATGCGACTATCTGAAAAGCGTGCTCGCGCTTCCCCTGTCTCGCCTGGACACGCCATCACCCATTGTGGCGCCGTGGGTCCGCAACATTCCTCATCTGCATGTTCCAAATGCCAAAGCGGCGTTTCTTTTGTCCCGCCCAGTCGGCAAAACCGAGCAAGGCGACATGAATTTGTGGCTTTACAACCTCTCATTGAGCACCGCTGCGATTCTACGCAAGAAACAACACGGGGGAACCGTTATTCTCACGGTCGCTTTCTCGCATGCCTCTGCCATCGGTCAGCGCTTGGTGGAACTTGGCATAC
Source organism: Acidithiobacillus ferrooxidans ATCC 23270 (assembly GCF_000021485.1). Lineage (NCBI taxonomy): Bacteria > Pseudomonadati > Pseudomonadota > Acidithiobacillia > Acidithiobacillales > Acidithiobacillaceae > Acidithiobacillus > Acidithiobacillus ferrooxidans. The sequence continues at coordinate 935,548 of NC_011761.1, read as the reverse complement.
CTGCGGAACGCATTGTGATTCAGAGCGAGAAAAACCGCTTCTCCTCCGCCGAACAACAATACCGGGCGCTCTACGCCAATGGAATCCAACCCATCCTGATCGCGGCTGGCGCGGCATGGACCGGCATCGATCTCACCGACAAGAGCGTTTCTCCCGATAAAGATCGTCTTCTGTCCACGCTCATCCTGACCTGCGCGCCAGTCGGCCTGAATCGCAGCCTGTCCATGCTGAAGCGCATCGAAAAAACCAGCGTACGCCCGATTATCAACGAGTCTCTGATGATGTTACGGCAAGGTCTCGGGCGCATTGTTCGGCATCCCGACATGCAAAAGATCGACATCTGGATGCTCGATGGCCGGCCCTGGAGTTCCTGGCCATACATGGAATCCTGGCAGGAGTCGGTGAAAACCATCCTGGACGGGTATCCAAAAAAGAAGCTGTTCGTGTTTCCTCCGAAATAGGCATCGCCGCAGCAATCACAAGATATTCGTTCTTTCACAACAAAGAAAATTGCTGTAAAACAAGCCGCTACCGACCGGAGAAAAACCGAAGGTCGGTTAGGTCTCGCTCCGTATTTCCTTTGGAAATCAGGCTGTTGCTGGAATGGGTTTGCGGTATGCCGCCACACGCGCGGCTGAGAAGTGATATGTCGCGGTCTACCAAGATGATCAGCGGTATGCCGCCACACGCGCGGCTGAGAAGATCGCGCAAGTTGCAGATGCCCTGACTGCGCAGTATGCCGCCACACGCGCGGCTGAGAAGACGCAGAGGGCCCGGAAGGGGATGAGCTAGGGGTGTGCCGCCAGGTGCGCGGCTGAGAAGTTTTGGGGGCCGCCAGCCCCCGGTGGTGTGCCGCCAGGTGTGCGGCTGAGAAGTTTTCATAGTCCGTGCCATGGATACGGTAAACGTGTGCCGCCACAGTGCAGTTGGGAAGAAGGTGGCAATACCGGAGAAAAAACGGATAGCGTGCCGCCAAGCGCGGCTGAGAAGAAGTCCACCGGGCAATACTCCGCGCGGTGGCTGTGTGCCGCCAGGTGCGCGGCTGGGAAGTTTGTATTGGCAAAAAAACAGTACAGAACCTAGTATACCGCCAGTTGCGCGGTTTGAAAGTACGAGCGTCAGTGAGGCGACGGCAGTATGGGCTGTATGCCGCCACACGCGCGGATAGGAAGATGGGCGACCGAATGCTGGAAATCGGCGCTTCGTGTGCCGCCAGGGGTGCGGCTGGGAACGCATGGATCGCCCGGCGTCGCACCGGCGCGAAGAGTATGCCGCCAGGTGCGCGGCTGAGAAGACCTTGCACTTTACCGCACGGCGGCCGGCACCAGATACCCTGAATATGGGGACTCGAAATATCCGCGCGGCAACGGTTCCAGCCGGTAATCCAGGAAGAACTCCTCCTCCGGCTCGATGTCCCGGCTAATCACCAAAGACAGCCCACCGCAAGGCAAAGGCTCGATCCGAACATTGGGTTCCGTCGAGTGGTTGATATAGCTGTATTGCGTACGGAAAGGCCTGGCGAGCAACCGGTCTCCCGGCAGCGCATTCCATTCCATGAAAAAGAACCGGCGCATGCGGCCCAGGCCAGGGGCCAACCGGGCCTGCAGCAACTCGTATTCATCGTGGGAAAGCACCTGCCCACCCAGATTTTCCACGAAAACATCGTTAATATAGTTCCAAATTCCATAGAACATCATGGAATCCGTTAATCTGTCGTGGTGTTTCCCGGCCAAATGGCCGCCCGGTGATCCGCAAAATAGGGATTACCTTCCACAACAAGACGCAGGGCACTATTGACCTGCATGCCGGACAACCGCCCGGTCCATCGCTTCAGGAAACGGCCAACCGTTGCCTGAAGGATTTGCCGTTTCGATCTCCACGGAGCGTACTCGGGCAGAGAACGTCTCTGCCGGATGACTTCCGCTCCGTTCGGATCGGCGTGCGCTTTCCTGCCGCAAAAGCGGCAATGAAACTTTGACTGCGAAGAACGGTTATTCTTCGCCACATAATCACAGGATTTGCACGTCTGGCTGCTATACGCCGCATGCACTTCCTCGACCAGAAAACCATATTCCTCAGAGAGCATGTCGAGCTTTTGACGAAACCAGGTGCGCCCGAAGTTCTGCACCAGCCGATTGAGCCTCCTGGACAAATCAGGGCTGCGGAAATCCAGGGACTCAATCACCACTTTGGCCGGATGTACCCGTGCAAACAACCCATTCAGCACCCGTCCGATTTCGTTCTTGAGGAAAGACCGCATCCGGTTGACCAACGTGTCGTAACGCCGTGAATGCACGGGCAGTCTTTGTCTTTGGCGCTCGGCCGCCAGACGGGAGATCTGCGCGTCCAGACGGCTCAAGCGATCGATCAGATTGCGCCCAAGCAATTCCCCCATGCTGGTGGCTACCAGCGTTCTCAGACCCACGTCGATGCCGAGCGTATCTACGATCTGCGGCCTGGGGCGTTCAAGTGAAAACACCGGCGCAGATTCCTTGATGCGGGCGATATCCAATGCGCCGAGTTGTCCGGCTATGGCCGTGCCTCGCCGCACATTGATTTGCACAAAAGCCTTTTCATCACCGTCCGCCGCCAGGGCGTATGGGTTTTCATGCAATGGTATGTGGATGGGCTTGCGCGGATTCAGAGTAGCCAAAGTCAGCCAGTAAGGGAATTCTGCGCTGTGCGCTTTATTGGGTGCCTCCACTCTGGCCACTTTGGCATCCAGCGCCATACCCACATGCCGGAAGGATGGCTTGTTATGTTTGTTCATCAACCGACGGAAGAGATTACGCGCCAAACGCATCACATGTGCCGGAATAACCTCTTTCCGCATGACGACGCGGTCCTTAAACCAAAGCCCGTGCTTGTTGATGAAAAGTAACTGAATACGAAGACGTTCTCCGTCTTCCGTCTTGTCCTTCCAAAGCGATGAATGGATCACCAGCATCCTGAAATCATTTTTGCGATTGGAAAGCCAGGACTTCAGGACTCCGACAACCTGACGCTGGCAGGTCTGCAGATACCGTTTGGAGATGATATGGTCAGCCGGACAAATGGATCCGTCTTTTTCCATGCTGCCAGTAATGAATAACGACTTCCATTGGTCATTGGCGATTCGTTGCGCCGATTGCCGATAGGCGCGCAGCACGTCCCATATCTGCCGTTCTTTAACGGCATTGGCCGCATGACTGTATGGGTAGGTGCGCATCATGATGCCACCACTCCTGGATCACTGGCGACGGTTGCTGCTTCTTGTTCCAGGCAGGCCAGTAACCGCTCGGTGCGCCGCTTGCTGCGGCGAAGTCCATACATGCGGGCGCTGAACGAATAGATGACCGCCACCAGGTCCTGCACCAGATCTTCTTTGTCGTTATCGGCTAGATTGACCACCTCGATCCGCTTCCCCAGTTGGCTCAGAAGGGTGTCGATATAATGAAAACCGAAGCGGGTCAGGCGGTCCTTGTGTTCCACAATCAGAATGTCCCAATTTGTGGATTTTTGCAGTAGCTTCTCCAGTTTTTTGCGATGATCATTGACGCCGCTGCCGGTTTCCTTGACGACCTCGATCACCTGCCAGCCTCGTGCCGTGGCGTACTGCCCCAGTCGTTCGGCTTGGCTCTCCAGGTTGGGTCGATTCTCGGCTGAAGAGACCCGCGCATAGATCACGGCCTTAGTGCCTTTTCGTTCGGACGGGTCGGGAACGACGACATGTCCGGTTTCATCCAGCCAGGCGCCAGGTATTCGGCCCGCCTTAAAACGGTTCCAGGCGGCGCGGTACCCAATGCCACGCTCCTTGGCGTAGTCGCTCAGTTTCTTTCCCATGAAAACTAAGACAAGTGGTGGTCGTATTGGTTCCATCCTATTCTATTAAAATCCATCTTAACGGACGACGTTGGTGATACCATTTTTTCAAGGCGAAAAGCCCAAAGCCATGCACCGGGCTATTGCGTATCTCTGCCCCGGCAGACAGGACCTTGGTGTTGGCGCGCACGAACAGGAGATCCCGCGTCGCATCCCGCCGATGGTCCCGATCCCGATACCAGAGACAAAAAGACCCGTCGCGCCGGGACCAGTCGATGCGATACTCCTCCCCGGTCAGCGCCAGCATCTCCGTGAAGACCTGCAACTGCACGTCCCCGACGATATCAAAAAGACGGTCCGGATGCCCATGATCCGGGAGCCCGAAAAACCGCAGAATAGCCTGCGGAGAACGTCCGTCCTGCACCAACGTGCGTATCCTGAGCATATCCCCCAGATATTCAGATCCCTGATCGTTCAGCGCTTCCTGCTTCCAACGCTCGCAAGCCGGCACAAAGAAATTTCGGCTATGTGCAAACTGAGGTGGGAAGTCTTTGCTCGCATCAAACCCGACCAACCTCCGTTTTGTGCAAAACATGGTTGTAAGCCCACTTGATTTTTTGCGGGCTCCATTTATGATACACATGTGCTGAACATGCACAGCAAGGAGAAAGCAATGGCAACAGCCAATGAACGCATTCCGGTTCTGGTGACTTCGCAGGAGAAGGCACTGATCTCCAAGATGGCCCGGGACGCTCATATGTCGATGGGAGAGTTTCTACGCCGCGCCGCCTCGTCGTTCCGCCCGAGCGAGGACGAGAAGATGCTGGAGGGGATGATTGACCAGATGTTGAAGACAACTGCCCAGGCGAGTGCTGCCGTTGACGACGCATTGTCCTTTGTGGATACCTCAAACAAACGTATTGCAGCCATGGAATCTGGGCGGGTGTATTGATGGCAATCACGGACAAGATGTGGGATGCGTTAACCACCGTCATCAAGATGAATGACAAGGTTGAGGCACTGGCCGGCACAGCAAAGTCACAGCAGGAAAAGATTGAGAATCTAACGGGGCGGGTAATTCGGCTTGAAACAGCGTTGGAAATTGCATTATCACGTCCGGTTACCACAAGGACTGATGCGGCCCAACTGGAACTCAAAGACTGATCGCGTTCCGCGTTGTGCTGCCTACCGTCCAATGGGACGTTCCAACCAGAAGCATTTAAGACCATCCGATCGATCAAAGCCGCTGGGCTTGCGGTTTCCAACCCTGTTTTGCATATTGCCGAAATTTCCAGAATCGAACGGTAACTGTCGCATATATCACCTCTCACAGTAAGCATTGCCCCCAACCACCACCCTGCCACTTTCCGTCCCGCCCCGGCCGACTACCGGCCCGGGAACGGCCCGGGCGGACAGCGCCATGACCGGCATAGGCCGCGCCAATGGGACGACATTCGTGTTGATGAAGACCTGTCCCAGACGCGCCCCCTTGTAGCCCATCGCCGCGCAATTCTGCTGTGCTTCTTTCCGGTACCGGCGCAGCCCCCGCAGCTCAGCCGCTCTCCGTGCCTTGTGTGCGGCGGCAGGACACGCTGCATAATGCATCCCGACCAGGCGCAACCGGGATTGCAACGTGCCCAGCAAGGGGAGCAACGCGGCCGGATCCGGACTTTGCACGGCCAGATCTTCCCGTACCAGCCAGGGCGCACCGGTTTGGCCCGTCGCCTGGGTCTGGTACCCGGCACTACGCCAGGTAATCCCAGGCACCGATTGTAGCAGGGCTTTTGCCCAGGCCACGTCCTGATTGACCATGGCGGCCAGCTTCGCCGGGTTTTTCCCCGACGCCTCTGCCTGTAGATCGGCATGCAACACCGTTCTGGGCACCCGGTAATGCGTCACCACATGGAAATTGACGCTGGCCGGATTTGGCGCTGGTGTCAGCACCTGCGCCGCAGCGAGGCTCGGCAAGCCCAAAAGCAGCCACAGCAGTTGCGCACGCCTCATGCCGGCCCCGTCGCCTTCCAGTCCCGCGCGAACTGCGCCTGCAACATGGAAATATCTCTTGGATTGTTCAGGATCAGCCCCATTTCCCGGTTCATCTGAAGCGACGAAACACTGTAATTTTCGCTCCCCACAAAGGCGTAATGGCTCGAAATTTCGGCTTTCGCGTGCATGTAGATCGGTTTCTTTGGCAACAGCCGTACATGCACCCCGTGCCGCATCAGAAAGTCCGCGTTGCGTTTGTCCTGGGCGCTGATGCTGGCCGGAAGGATCACCCAGGCCTGCGCACCCTTGGCGGCAATGGCGTCGAGCATTTCCCGGTCATTGCCCATCTCCTCGCTCTCGATCTCCACGGTTCCAGGCTGATTGATGACCGCCAGCATTTGTCCGGCCGACGTGCCGGGAGATAGGACCAACACCCGATGCGTCCAGGCCGGGGCCCGTTGATTGGTCCAGTCGGCCGCGAATACCGCATTGGCCGCCCGAACGATGTTGGGGTTTCTGGTCACATCCAGGTACTCCCGGTTGCGATGAAAGGCGCTCCAATCGAAGTTGGCCGTGCCGATTTCGCATTCGTGGGTATCGCACACGTACTTGGCATGGTCGAAGACGTACCGGCCCGGGGCCGCCTCAAAGCGTGGCGGCGCCCACTGCAATGCAGCGCCTGTGGCCTGCACGGCGCGAACCTCCTTCTGGATCATCCAGGGCTTCATGCCATAGGGATGCTCGTCCAGAATCACCCGCACCGCCACACCTCGCGCATGCGCGGCCCGCAAAGCATTCAGAATAGGCCGACTGGACAGATAGTACACATTCAGGCTGACCTCGCGCCGGGCGCTGGCGATCACCTGAACGATGGGTGTGGGACCGGCATAGGGTTCTGTGAAAAGCATGAGAATTTCCTTTCAGGATGGGATAGGGATATGGGTCGGTATTTTCCGGGACTTCCGGATTTCAACTTTGACCGGTGACCGACTGGGAACAATACGTTCCTGGACTTGCTCCACGGGCAAATCCAGATCGCGCGAATAATGGAACCGGCCTATGTGCTCATCGGTAACCGGGCAAGCACCCTCACCGCCGCAGCATAATAAATCCGGCTGGTTGACCGGCTCCTGGTTTCGCGGACGCCGCACGCCGTATTGCGGCGCGTGGACTATTTTTGTCCAATCCAAATCAAAAATCCTTTTGTAAGCGTTTCTTGACCCGATAAATCCAGGTGAGCACCACGATCGACTGGATGACCGCGAAAGCCACCAAAACCGCCTCAAACATGCCCATTGTGATCCGATGGGAGATGACCAGCGCCAGAATAGCCACCAAAAAAACCATGTCCACCCATCCAATGATGGATAAGGGCTTTTTCAGGAGAGCAACCATTTCCTTGTTGGCAGGCTTTTCCATAATGGTCACAAGCCCTTGATGTACTTGAACGAGGTTTCGTGGCACTGCGGGCAGACAAACACCTGCACGACCATCTTTTTCTCGAAAGCCTCCTCCCCGTCGCTGGCCAGTTGCCCGCCCAACATGGCGGCGCCGGCGCCCAGCACGCCAGTCAAGCCCCCCATACGGATGCCGTGGGTCCCCATATCCTGCATCTGCGTCTGGCAACAGGGACACTGCGCCTGCATCGCTTGCTGATGATTTTCTCCAAATCCAAACATGATATCGCTCCTTTTACCCGTGATAAAACCCGTTTTCCAACAAGAACAGCCCGCTGACGACAATGATGAACACCATTCCCCACCGATACAGCAACGCCCGCTGTGCGGGTTTTAGATGGATGCCGAACGCCGGCAGGTAGCTTTCGACGATCTTCCAGCCATCCAGTGGCGGGATCGGGATGAGATTGACCGCCGCCAGCGCATAATTGGCGATCCCCATGATCACAAAAGCTTGCGCCCAATTGCTGGGGATGGGCAGCATCGCCAGAGTGCTGAACACGCCACCCATGAATACCGATGCCACGGGCCCCGCCAAAAAAATGATCCGCCACTGCATCGGACTTGCCATGGATTCGGTGAACCGCGCGTAGCCCCATATTGGCAAAATGCCCAGGGACAACCTGCCCCGCCGGTAAAACACCCCGATGCCCGCCTTAACCTCCAGAAGCGCATCATCCCCCAACAGCTTTCGTATCGCCCAGGCGTGCCCCAGCTCATGGACCAGCATGGACAGGTCGAACAGTAAGAGCACGAAAAGCACCGCGAAGGGAAAGGCCCAGGGGTCCGTATGCAGAGCGTGAATAAAAGCCGATTGTTGGGTCACAGGATGGCTCCTTTTTGCAGCGCGAACTTTCGAATAGCCTGCGCGTGGTGCATCAGTTCCTCCCAGCTTCGGCAATCCCGTGGTTCAGCGCGGGGTGGAGAAGCGACCAGTGGTATCCGTAACCATCGCCGCGCTGAACCAGTTTGCAGAATCGGTAATGGATGTGTTGCACCAGTCCGTTCCCGGTCTGGATGTTGAAGCTGCCGCTGGCCCGGATGGCAACGCGGCCCAGATAGGTGCCTACCTTCTTGCCTTTCGTCACTACCGCCTTGACCATATCGCCCGTCTGGAACCCGAAAGCACTCTTGCTGCGGGTGAGATAGCCACGCGGGAAGCCGTGCTTTGTCAGCCGCGTGCGCTGGTAGCTTCCGCGCCCCGTCGCTTTGATACCGAGTACCGGCTGCTGCCAGTGTTCGAGACCATCGACATGCCCCACGCAGGCAGCGTCCAGACAATGTTCTTTGGGGATTTGTAGCCGACTGCGATTCCACTTCGTCCTGCCGCCGGTGCCGACCTCGACATCGAGACCGGTAGCCACCAGTTGCCGCCAAAGCGCCCAACGGGTACTGTTGACGGCAGCGGTGTCCTTGAGGGGTGCCTTGCGGCTTGCCTCGATGCGGGTCAGACGTTTCGGGTCGTGCGCCAGAAACTCCCGCACGTCCCGGTTGCTCTTGCGCTGGTTGCAGGGGAAACAGGCCAGGGTGAGATTCGATACCCGATCCGAGCCGCCCGCGCTCCTGGGGTGGATATGATCGATGGTCAATGGGGTATTCTGGGCATCGCAGTAGGCGCACTTGCGGCCCCACTTCTCCAATAGGTACTCGCGGACCTCGTAGCCAAACAGTTCGCCGCGCTGGTACTCGATCCCGCTGATCTCGGGATTCTGGAGTGCCTGGGTATCGAAGCGGTGCAGCATGGTGGACAGGGCAGATACCGGCGCCCAGCGCAACAGCCTCTGCACCCAAGCCATCGTCGTATCGACCCGGTGCTGCAAGCTCGGAGCCAAACGGCCTTCTGGTTTGGCGCGATTGTCGAAGCGGGCCGGACGGTAGCGCAGATTCCCGCGCCGCCGCCGCCGAAAAGCCCGCCTCTGGGTGAGCGCGTCGCGAATGGCATAGCCCCGATGCTGCAACTCCAGCAGCATCAACACTATGGCCTTGCGCTGGATTTCGCCGGTATCTTCGTCCACAGACTCCTGTTCCCGAACCAGAGCCATGCCGGTTGTTTTACTACCTGGGTCGAGCTTGAGCCGGACGGGTTGCAAGGTGGAATCTTCCTGCAAGCGATCCACCAGCCGGATGGTAAACGGCACCATGCGATGCACCCGCGCCCGGCCACGCTCCAGCAGCAGCCGCGCCCGTTTCTCCGAGCACGGCATCAACGGCTTCTTTCTTTTATCGAGTACCAATACGGCCATGACTACCTCCTACAAAGCCCTTACGGGCGCTTGTGACGCCGCTTTGCGGGCACTATCCGCGCAGCGATCTCCCCTCGGGGTTGTCTGCAACCGGCTCCCATCTTGCGATGGCGGCTGGAACCTTCGGCGCTTTCCCTTTCGCCAGCATGATTCTCACCTTCCAGTGTCCGGGACTGAGGAAGCATCCCGGAGTGGGTCTCAACGACCTGTTGCAAACGTCTGCCGGATCACTCCGGCCCCCTGGTCAACCTAGCCTGCTTTCACAAGCTCCGCCCTTCAGGGCGGGGGAGTTGACGGCCGCGTCGTACCCAACCCGGATCAGATCCGTGGCCTGATGATAACTGAAGCAGCTATGTTCCCGCACCGCCGGTTCCACCAGCACATCCGGCGGACATTCCCGCAACCTCGCCTGTCCCAACTCCCAAAGCGCCGTCTCGTTGGCCAACCGCGCCACCTGGAACCAGCCGAATGGCCGACGAAACCGCCCGCCGATCTCCGGCCGTAGCCGGGGCGATAGCTGAGCCTGCACCGCGACCACCGGCCATGGGTACCGGGATCTGGCGACAGACACGGGGAGAGGATTGACCAGCGCGCCGTCCGCCAGGTGCCGCCTCTCCTCATGCGTATGCGGGGCCAGAATGCCGGGCATGGCGATACTGGCCCGCACCGCCGACCAGGCGAGGCCTGAGTCCAGCACCACCTCCGTTCCATCTTGCAGATCCGTGGCGACCGCCACAAACGGCACGGCGAGATCCTGGATGGATTTTCGTTGCAATTCCGCCTGAAGAAATTTTCGCACCCCCCGGTCCCGGACCAGTCCGGCACCAAATGGAAAGGGCATGAACATCCGAATAACCGTGGAAAAATTGACTTGCCGTGCGGTATCCGCCAGATCTTCCGGTGACACCCCCGCACAATACAGCGCCCCGATCTGCGCACCGATGGAACAACCAACCACCGCACGCACCGGTACCCGGATTTCTTTCAACGCCTGCAGAACACCAATGTGCGCCAGCCCGCGAGCTCCACCCGATCCTAGAACCAGAGTGACCCCCGGTTCCTGGGGCGGGCGGGCGGATTCCTTTCCGGAAACCAGCCGCATCTGGGAGGAATAGACCAGGCGAGGTCTCAAGCCAGTCTCACTCCTCGCGCTCCCCAACCAGGGACTCGACCGTATCCAGCGTGTCGCGCTCCTCCTCGACGACCTCACCCGACTGTCGTTCCTTCTCCACCAGGCCAATGATCTTGTTTAGCTTGCCGGGCTTGATGTCCAGATGCTCGGCGACCGCCTTGACGTCTTCCTTCAGTTGCTCCTGCATGGACGCGATTTTCGCCCGGCGGTTGATGATGTCCTCAATGGCTTCCCGTGCTTTTTTACTGATTTCCATAATCTTCTCCTTTCGATTTACAGTGTATTCCTGCGAATTTCTTCCCATGCCTCCGCCTCTTGCTTCCTTGTCTCTGCAAGATCCTCTGGAGACGGGCCATCAGGCCCATATCCCATCTTCCCCCAAAGCGCGGCCTGAATCTGAGGTGAAGGGGTTGCGGTGTCGAGATAGCTGGAAATCGCCTTGATCATTCGAGGCTCCCATATTTCATAATACTGGCCGCACTGCCCTATTTCCTTGGCCAAGCTTTCGAAAATGGCTTCGGGATCGTCTTGTTGTGCTGATGAAGGCATTACAGGATTTCCACTTATTTGGCGCCAATTGCTTTCATATAAGCGGGGACAGCCGGAAGCACAGCTTCATATTGACAACGCGCCTGGGTGACTGAGCTACCCCACTCAAATTTTCCGGATCCATCATATTCTCCGTCTTTGTTCACAAGAGAAACCGATACAACATGGTTTTTACCGTGTATAAACCTGTACAGTTCTGTTTTGGTAACCAGCATCAGCCGAGCCGTACATTTCTTATCCTGTGGTTGAAACGGTATAAGCACATTGGCCATCATCCAGGGCGCGCTCAGTATTGACCCTGTTTTCTTGGTTGAATGAGTTAATGCGGTCACCGATTCTCCGGCGAGCGCGCATCCTGAACCAACAGCCAACAACCCACCAACTGCACCCAGAATTACCGCAAAACGACGTATGCTTCGCATTTCTCTCTCCTTTGCAAAAATGACACTCATTGCGCCGCTATCAGCGCTCGCTGCATGACGGTAATGGGTTGCTCCCCGATCAGGCTAGCGACCTTGCCAGCGGCGCGATCCTCGAAAAGAATCGCCGGCACTTCACCATCGGGATCGATGTCCTCCAGCAATTGGTTGTTACGCTCGACAGCGGATGCCATGGCCGGCGGCACGTTTTGCATACGCGGCAATGCCAGGTGCCCATTGTGAAACCCCGCCTCCGCCTGGAGAAACGTCTCCCCTGGGTGACGCGACTCTAGTAAGGTGGCGGCCCTGGGCAGGCTGCCGGCATCCAGCACTGCAACCGGCACGATCCGTAACCGCAGCTTGCCAGATAGCAGTAATGGCTGAAGCTCACGAAACTCCTGGTGACAATAGGGACAATCCGGGTCCACGAAATCGGTGAACACCGGGCCGGACCTCCCGATCAGGAACGATGTGCCCTGATCCTGCACCCGGGTCAGAAAATCCGCCGCATGGGCGGTCACCAGCGCCGACATGGCCATCAGCAGAGCCAACAGAATGCCACGGCTATTCTTCCCCATTCGCCTCATCCTCCCCCGCCTGAATGCGGTCTTTGACGCCACGCCAGGCGAAAACGCTGATCGAAAACACCAGCACCAAGCCAAGGGCGGCGACTGGCAACAAGGCAATCCCCGTCAGCAGGATAACCAGCCAATACGAGATCAACGGGCTTTCCCCAACAATAGAGGCCGCAGCAGCCAGAACGACATCGCCCAGAGCAGCACGAACAGTCCCGCCGTTTCGATGCCGATGGGTGCGAACCAGAGCACCTGCGATCCGGCGACGCCACAGCTCGGGCCACCAGCGCTGATCAGCGTGCAAACATGCGCCAGTGATGTCGATGCATGTTGCATTTCGATGATTTGAGCCAATGACCCGGCCAGCCCACCCATCACGCCGGCCAGCAACAGCCGATCGAACCCACCCAGCGCGCCTACTGCGACACCCAACAAGGCACCACGATCCAGCCAGCAAAGCGGGCAAGGCTGCCAACCCTTGATCATCTGCAATCCAAGGGCAACGGCAATCGCGACCAGCGCCAGGAGTCCCACCAGCAAACGCAACTCCCAGCGAATGAATTTGGGCAGGTCAACGCGCGCCAGCAAGGGAGCGAACAGCAACGGGACCATCCCCGTCGCCATGACCGAATACTCCGTGCTATTTCCCCCGGGCAGCCAGCGCATTTCCGCGACAACCACCAGGATGCCGCCCAGGGTGGCCAAAACAGCCAGGCGCGGAGTTTCCCGCAACGATGCAGCGGTATAAGCGATGGACCCGATCAACACGACCACCGCGAGTTTGATCCACCATGGCAAAACTGCCGATGGAGCGATCGCCGGTGCAAGATCGAAAATCGGCGCGCCGGAAGCCGCCGCCATGCTTGCCAGACCGCCGGAAGCACCAGCACCCAACAGACTGGCTCCGGCCTGAGCACCCACCGCGCACACGCCGCCGGCGCACGCCCCGGCCCCGGCTGAAAATAGGGCGGCGATGCTACTGCCAAAACGGGAAAGAAAACCGATTCCGCGCATTAGTGAACTTCCTTTTCAGTCTCGATACCTTTCCGAGCCTCACGCTTCGCGGAGCGATAAACCTCGCGCAGCCAGCGGCCCAGGAAGAATGAAAACCCGGCACCTAAAATAACCGCAAAACCACAAATTAACCTTGTGGCTATCACGGTCATACAGAAAGGGAAGCTGCAGTGACGTGGAACAGTAGCAATATGAGGCTGAAGAAGAACGTACCCTATGCCATAGGCCATCAATGCCATAAATCCAGCAATATAGATTGGAGTTAACTCTTTGTGAAACACAGTTTTCCTGGCCATGATCCACAATAGCCTTGCGTGATAGTTTTTTAAGACGCCATCAAATTGACACACCTATCCGGTCCTCCGTTTCTTCGATCGAAACGCCATTTGCTCCCGCAACAAATCCCTACCCCGCTTCAGCACCGCCGGCGCCAGACGGTTGTTGGCGATCCCCTCCGCAGCCTTTTTAGGCGTTAGCCCACGCACGGCACCAATGCAGGAAAAGAACTGGCACATGGCCGGCGCATGATCGTGTATCGTGCAGCCATCCTTGCCCAGATAATGGCAATCGCCGTTTTCTTGTTCAGGAATTCTGAAAAATCCCGGCATTTCCGGCATGGGAACGGCCTCGAACTGGGCAATGTCATCGCCCATGCTGGGAGAAACGACGATCAGCATGTTTTTGCAGCAAAGATGGCAGTCGCCACAGGGCACCTCCTGTCGCTTAGACCTTTCCTGAAAGCCTGGCATTTTAATTTTTCCAATCATTTCAATCCTATCCGCCTTGCCTTTTCGTCGTGTTCCATATCATCTCGCATAGCTAATCCATAATACTCGAACGGGCCTTGGTTCGAGTGCCTTTGGTCGGTCTTTTGGTGGACGATGCCTTTGATCCGGTATTTTTCCTGGCCGGGCCGGAAGCGGCGCCTTGTGCCGGTGCCCGGTCTTCCCATTTTTTGCCCAGGGACCCTTTGTCATCCCACCAGGAACCGTGCCCTTTCCCACAACGGAAATATCCATATCCCTTCCCGGTCTCCTGCCGGCTGGTGGCCGCGCCACACTCGGGACATGCCGGCCCATCTCCCGCTTCCACCCGCTCGGCAAAGGGTGCCCCTGGTTCGCCATCGTTATCCTGGAGTAAGGGGTGCGCATCCCGATTGCTGCACATCCAGAAAAACACGCCGGGCTTTCGCTTGCTCTCCAGTCGGCGCACCGTGCCGTCGCAGCCCTCTATCGGGCAAGGACGACCCTGCGCCCGCGCCTGCGTCGGCATGGCATCCAGAATCCGTTGAATATCCGCGAACGACTTGGCCAGCAAATCCCGGGGCCGCATCTGGCCTTCGGTGATCCGATCCAGATCCGCCTCGACCTCCCGGGTGTAATCCACATTGGAAAAATCAAAAACGGATAAGGCTTCGACGATCTTTTCTCCCAGCTCGGTGGCGTACAGCGCCGGAGACTTGCCTTTTCTGCGGATATACTCCCTGGCGAAAAGGTTCTTCAGAATGCTCGCGTAGGTGGACGGCCGCCCGACACCGTGATCTTCCAGCGCCTTGATGAGCGTGGATTCCGTATAGCGCGGCGGCGCCTTGGTCGTCTTGGACAGACATTCCCCGCGCGCAGCCCGGACGGCATCGCCCACGGCAAGCCTGGGTACCGGATTCGCCGCCGGATTCTCCGTGCCCTCCTCGTCTTCCGCCGTTTCCCGATAGAGCGCCATCCAACCGGGATCCTTCAGCACCGAGCCAACGGCCCGGAACACGGCGGGCCTTCCCTGGAACATGCCGCCGTCCAGCGTGCAGGAAGTCTGCTGATAGACAGCGTCTGGCATCTGGGACGCCAACGCTCGCTTGCGGATCAGGTCATACAGGGCCTGCTCCAGATCGTTCTCCCCAGCCTGCCGCACCATCGGCCGGGTCGGACGAATGGCTTCATGGGCCTCCTGCGCCCCGCCCTTGGACCTCCAGCGGCGCGGGGTCTCCACCAGGGGCAGGTTTTCCTTTTTCAGCGCGGCGCGCAGCAAGCCTTCCCCCTCTTCCGAGAGGTTCGGGCTATCGGTCCGGTGATAGGTGATGTGACCGTGCTCAAACAGGGATTGCGCCGCTTTCATGATGGCGTCCACCGGGGCTTTCAGCGCCCTGGCACCGTCCATTTGCATGGAACTGGTGGTGAACGGCGGCGCCGGCGGCTTGCGAACCGGCTTGGTTTCCGCTTTGGTGACTTTCAGCGCCATGGACGGCAGGGCATCGGCCAGCGCTTTCGCGTGCGCCTTGTCCTGGAAATATTCCCCTTCCTGGGTTCCATCCACCCAGACGGCCCGCCAGTCCGGGGCCGCGTCTTTCCCTGCGACATGGGCAAGAACCTGAAACCAAGGCGTTGGTTTGAATTGGCGAATCGCCTGTTCACGGGCGACCACCAGGCTCAGCGCCGGCGTCTGTACCCGCCCGGCGGAGGCCCTGGATCCTATGGCGTTCGACAATGGACCGGACACCTCCCAGCCGACGATGCGATCCAACGCACGGCGCGCTTCCTGGGCCGCCACCAGAGGCATGTTGACCGTGCGGGGCGCGGCAATCGCCTTGCGGATGGCGGGCTCGGTGACCTCCTGATAGGTCACACGCTTTGCCGCTCCGGGTTTAATGCCCAACACCTGACAGACATGCCAGGCGATGGCCTCGCCTTCGCGATCCGGGTCGGTGGCGATATACACGGATTCCGCGTCGCGAGCGGCAGCCCGTAATGCGGGAACGGTTTTGCTGGCGCGCTCGGTGATTTCGTAGTTCAGCTTGAAATCCGGCGGGCGGACATAGGCCGCGTCTCCCTTGATGGGCAAATCCCGAATATGCCCCACCGTGGCCTTGACCGACCACCCGGAACCCAACATCGCCTGAATGTGATGGGCCTTGGTCGGAGATTCGACGATCAGCAGCTTGGTCACAGATCAAACGCCTTGGCGATAGCCGCAATCGCATCTTCTCTGGTGTCGTACTCAGGCCCATGAAACGCCTGGAACTTCCCATTTTGAAGCCGGATCTCCGACCAAAGCCCTTCCGAATCACGATAGATGACAGGACCATCCAACGCCATTCCACAGCACCCCAGATCGTCCAGCACATTCTCGATATCGTTGGTGACAGATTTGGGGCCATCGCAATCCTCAATACAAATGACCCCATCTATGACAGAAAACGTATAAATCGAACTGCTCATTGTGCGAATCCTCCTGTCTATGCGAGCACCTTGGATCAGGCGCGTGTCGTTCAGCTAGTTGGGCCACGAAAAAGGAAAATCCCGAAACGCGCCTGATCCAAAATTACCGCTAAATATTTTTCAGATGTTTTTTCGCCGCATAATGAATCCTCATGCTCAAACTTCGATCGTAGACATGCTGCGGCCTGAATTGCGCCATAAGATCCGCGCTACGCGCATCCATCCAGGATTGACCAAGCCGTGCTACAACCGCCCGTTCTACGGCCATGGCTGGCACCCCATACCGGGTGCGGGCCTTTTTGAAAATCGTAGCTTTGCTCCACGAGGTGTTCTGAAGCGTCCAGATCGCCCACCCCACCGCCGGCTCCAGATTATCGTGAGCCATCGACGCCCCCGCCCAATCCGGAGGATGGCCCCGAAAAAGAAGCGCGACCAGCGCCGGAGAAAGAGCGCCGCACGACGGCGCCAAGCGTCCACCAAAGGCCGTTCAGTCCGGAAAACAAAAGGCTTGCCACCACCAGGCCAGCACCCAGACAGATCAGCAGAGACGCCAGGGGGTGCGCCAAGGTGAGGGTACCAGGCCAAAATTGGTTCAGCAGTTGCGGCCGACGGTCCAGACTGGCCGCGAAAATCAACCCGACACCGGTGATCAGTACACGCTGCGACATAAATGACCCCCTGAAAGGTTAGGACTGATGAATATAAAATATACTATCTTTCTGGATCGTTGCAAACGGTTTTTGCCGAGTCTCCAGGCTTTTTGTCGGCGAGCACGTTTGTGCTCGGCCAATGCGGACTTTCCGGCCATCCATTCTGCTCCGCGTCGTCCACGAAATCCTTTCGCAACGCCGCGAACGCCTTCTCAGACCGGCCCGCCGCGAGCCACCCGGGCAAAAGCACGGCGGCAACCATCTCGTGCGCCCAAGAGTCCAACTTGCCGTTTTCCCGCCAGTCCTGCGGCGACGTCAGCCGTGGATAGCGATTGCGATACAGGGCGAAGACCTGGGCATATTCTTCGCGCGCTTCCGTGTTTTTAGTTTCCGGAAAGAGATCAGGCGTAAGCATAAGCCAGGACCTCATTGGCATAGATCACCGCCTGTTCCGGTCGGCCACCCTGCGCGATCCAGGTTGGACCGGCGTTGTAAGCCATCAGCGCCAGCCGCACATTACCGCCGAACTCCCGCAGCAGCAGCGCCAGAAATCGGGCACCACCCTCAATGTTCTGGCGGGGGTTCCAGGGATTGACCCGCAAGGTGTCCCAAGCTGTCGCTGGCTCCAGTTGCATGACGCCGATGGCGCCGGCGGAAGAAACCCGCGTGGCCGCCCCGTGGAAGTCGCCGCCGTTCTCCACCCGCACCACCGCTGCCACCAGCCGCGCTGGCACATGCGCCCGCCTGGCGGCTCGTAACACCATGCCGGCATAAGGCCCGGCCAACCGGCGCACTTGGTTTTTACGCTGACGCAGATGACGGGCCAAATGGGTGAAAGCGTTTTTATCGCGTGCGTAGATCGGATTCACGCAGCTTCGCAATGGATCGGCAACCTGAGTGGCCGCAACAGAGCGAACCGGATGGGGCAATCCGGAGCCATGGGCGCCAGCCAACACGGTGAATCCCAATCCGATGATGGGTAACGTCGCAAGGACATTCCTTCGAACCACGGCGGGCAAGCGACTGATCATAAAAGATCCCGATTCGGCAGGTTCGGATGCTGCGAGATGCCATACTCGTCAAAGAGCATTCTGTCGATAGCCAACTGTTCCTCCCTATCCATGGCCTCCTGCACCCCGTCTTCCAAACATTCCGACTCACCAGCCAGCGTTGCCTTGAGTATGGCGACCACGCCGCGCGCGATAGTGTTGCTGACGTGCCGGGCCAATAGGTAAATCGGCATGGTTTCCAGATCGATTTTTGCGAATTCCGAAATCGTTGTGTTTTCGCAAGGATTATAACGACCATCCGGATAAATAATGAGCTCGTAACCAAACGCAGCCTTGATCGCGACCTTGGACATTTTCGAGACAATGAAGCCCTCGAATCTGTTTTTCTTCCACTTTAACTTGAAATTTAGCGTTTCGCGGAATTCGTCAAAATCGAAGCGGATGGCGGAAACCGGGATTCCAAATCGTTTACTCAGAATATTTCTTACCATCGACGTATTTATTCTCTGGTCAACCAGCATGTTACACCCCCAAAAAACCACGCGAATTACAGGAAAATCTCCGCAGAAAAAACATACCCGTACAGCAGCAAGAACATCCATGCCATTCCGATAAGGATTTGGGCCAAAGCGCCCGCGACCAAACCGCCGCCAACAGCCAAATACAGCATGCCGATCACAATGGAAACCGGTAGCGCGGAAACAAAAACACGCAGCGCGTTCGGATTTTCCACGACCGCGCGAAACGCCGTCGCAAAGGCCCGCCATGTTCTCGTGCCATCGTGCATGGAGAGATAAAAAGCGGGAATCATTCCCGGGGTTCCCAGCAAGATCACGTCCAAAAGACTCGTCCCGATTCCGCCCCGCATCCAGCCATGAGCCAGAATCTGCCGAATCGAAACGCTGGCGATGCCTGGCGATGAAAACAGGGCGGCCGCCCCCATCAAAAACACCTGCACCACCACCACGAACGCGAAGATTTCCAACGTGAATCTGGCCAATTCCGGCAAAGCCTCTCCCATCAACCGCAGACCGCGAACGAGCACTGACCGCCGCTCGCCCGGATCGACCTTTCCGTCCGCCGCGCGTAACATGGACAGCACGAATCCTGCGGCGAACAGGTCCACCGGGACGACCAGCACCGGCGGCTGCGGCAATGCGACGTTCAGCGCGAGGAAGCCGGCCAGCGTGCCCGCCAAAGGCCACCGCGCGCCTTTCAGCAGGCGTTTCGCCTGGTTTGGCCAGCGATTTCCCCAGCCTGGATCCAGCACCGCTGGCCGCTCGGTATCAAAAACCGCCATAAATACCCCACGGCGCGTTTTCGAGACCGAAGTGGTACATAGGTAGCACCCGCCTTGAGATCGTCGATCCTGGGCGAAATTTGGGGCCTTGCCGAGGCTTTTTGATCGACACTTCAGACCCCCAATCCTTCAGGTCCGCGAATCTGATAGGCGATGAACGCGCTCCCAACTCCGGCGTCCCGCAGCGTGAACAAGGCAAAATCCAGGTCGTCCAGCGCCTTGTTGGCCCGTGGCAAGGTGGAAAACCGGCCGCGCAGGGTTTCGTTCCCGTCGGCGGTGATCCCGTAGATGCGATACATCGGCTTGCGGCTTGTGCTCGTTTTGCTCATTTTGCGAACTCCTGTGCGGTTTGTTGCTGTTTTGGGGTGGCTTGTCGTTGTCCGCCGCTTGGCGGTTTCAGCCGATACCAGTTTTCGAAACGGTCTCCAGGCAAGGCGCAGGCCTCGTCCCAAAGCCGTTCCATTTCGTCGCTCGAAAACGCCCCATCCGGCGCCCATCGGTCGAGAAACATGGCGTCACCCCGCATGGACCGGCTCCGGGTTTGCACTCACCCGGGGCAACGGAGGTCGCGCATCATCGGCAGGGGGTTGCACCCCGGCAGAGGGCTTGGGTAGGCCAACGATCCCCAATCGCGCCGTTGCCCCATCCAGCGCGCGGCGGATATCTCCGTCTTGCGCCGAATCGGACCCGCGCTGCTCGACCAGCCGGCACCGGTCCGGATCGCCAAAATCCACGGGGGGCTCCAGCGCGAATCCCTGGGATCCGTTTTCGCCGTTCACCCGGCCACGCAACAACGCCGGGAAGTCGAACGGCGCCGACCGGGACCGGTAACTGGCGTAGCGTGCCTTGAAATCGTTGGCGACGAAGGGCCATTCGTCTTCGGTTTTCTCGCCAAAAGCGATCCAGCCGCCCATGTCCTGCACGACCCGCATGGTGATCGGGTCGTCGAAGCGAATATCCCGATACGTGCCGATGTGCCGCAGGGCTTGGTCGAAACGGCTCCACGCCAGCGCCGCCGTGTCTTTGCTGCCGCCGTCCAGCATTCGCGCGATGTCCGCAGGCTTCGGCATGAACTGGCCGTTGTCCGGGTTGAGCAAATGGCGCTGAATGGCGTCATCCACCGCCGCCAGGTCGTAGCGGCGCAAAGCCCGGAAGTAAATTTCGATCATCGAAGCCGAAATCGAGAGCCGGTAGATTTCCCCCAGGCCGGTCATGATTTGCGAAAACCCCTCAAGGTCCTGGTCGATCACAGGTCACCCCCATTGCGAGCCCTGCGCATCCGGATCCATTCCTGAGCGGCCAAGGCGGTATCCCTGCCGTGTTTCGACAGGTGCTCCAGCCCCTGCAGGCTCGGCAAACTGTGCAGGGTCTGGGCGATGTCGTCCGACAGGGACACCGCCGAAGCTGAAGCTGAAGCTGGAGCTTTGCGGACGGGTTCGATCTCGTCGGTCCAGCGTTCTCCCCGGAGGTAGGTCGCCGGATTGGGGGTAAATCCCTCCAGCCAGGGACGGTGCTCGACCTGGCGGCGCTTCACGTCGGCGATGATCACATCCGCCAGGCGGTCCAGTTTTTTGGCTTTCCAGGCCTTGAGGGCTTCCGCTCTGGCCGCCTTTTTCGGATACACGGCGTAGAATTCGCCGAAACGAGCGGCTGAAACCACGCGATCCGCGCCGCCGTCAGGCGGGGCGTCACCGTCCTCGCGCGCGGGCGGGTGCGCGTGGGCTTGCGCACGCATATCGCATCCGTCTCCGCCTTCGTCTTCGACTCCGAATACGCATACGCCTAAGTGAGCAGTTGCCGACAATTGTTTGCAATTGTTATCAGATGCGTTGCAAGTGATAACACCATGATTTTCCAGCATATCAGACAGTTCTAATTTAGAGTCGTTCTTAGCCGGAATGTTAGCGCCATCTAATTTAGAGTCGCTCTTAACTGGCTCGGCGTGCTGATCACAATGTGAGGCACCCGTTTCCACATGCTTGCAACTGTCATCAGGCGAGTTTTGATGCTGCCCGACCTCGACAACATCTGCTTCCATCTGCGCACAATTGGAATCAACTGTTTTCTGTTGTTCGCAATTGCTAACAGATGTTAGCGGAACGTCCCCGTCTGGCTCCGGGAACTTACTTTTGGAACGAATCTGTTGCCCGAACTTCTCGATCTGCAAGTAACGCTTCCCGTCCGATGCCGGGTACACACTTACAAGGGCCGCTGTCACACACTCGGTGAGCCACTTCCCAATGTCCGCGTCGGAAACTTTATCGATCTGCAGCGGGTAACAAGCCGCACGAACCAACCTTGGATTGGCATGAAATCTGCCATAATCATCTACAACAGACATAAGCCGCCGGTAAAGAACCTCCGAAGGCCAAGAAAGCGAACATACTGGTTCGCTGGTTAAAATGCCGTCCCTGATCAAACGAATCGGCATAAATCTACCCCCTCAACCCTTCGTATGTAGGGTGCCAGGAATGATTGCGTGAAGGGGGACGCAATCCGGATGCCTCCGTTTCCTGGCATAGAAGTGGACGGTTCAGGGCATGGAACTGGCGAGGCCTGCACCCCACCTGGGGCGGCTTCCCTTCGCGACCCCATACCCATTCGTAAACGGAACAGGCAGGAACAACGGAATCCAGGGCTCATGGCTCGACTTCCTTATCGACGGGGGTGGCGCAGACGGGGACATTTCTGCCTTGTTCCGCCATCCTGGCCAGACGGTCGAGTCCGATGTGCATCAGGTCCGGCAATATCTCGCTGGGTATGAATTCGCGCATGAGCGTGGACATGCTGATTTTGTTCTTGGCTGACAGCACGGCCGCATCCTGTGGAAGTGGCGTGATCTGGGAGCGGCCATCCGCATAGACCGTGAGCAGATACCTGGTTTTCTGTAATGCATCGGGGATCTGCGCGGCCGCGACTGAAGAAGTGCCATTACGACGAATGGCGGGCAAGACTTCAGCAGTGACCCATCGCCTGAAAGGGCGAGCCTCTGGTTTGCGAGATTTGAGCAGGGCGTGATAGAGGCCCGATTCGGAGAGAACAACAACCTGCTGGTTGCCGCCAAGGGTCTGCATAGTGTGCAGACCCTTTTCGTCCTCATCGAGAACCCGGGTCATCTGCACGGCATCAGCATAGTTCAGCGCCTTGGCAACATCGCCAGCAAACCACACCTGACCGTCACGATCTACGGTGCGGACTTCGGTGGAGTGGAATTGAAAGACAGCGGACTTTGCAGCCTGCACAGGCGCGGACGCGCCGGGGGTATGGGTGTCCATGGTCAAACTCCTGGTTTGCGGTCTATTTCCCGCCAACCCCCTCTCACAAGGGTGGACGGAACCGAACGGGTTGAGAGACCGGCAACCAGGCACCGGCGAGCCTTTCGGCTCCCCGTCCGGCCCGCCCATAGGAGCAACGCCGGACCACGGACATAAAAAATGCCGACTCCCGTAAGGGAATGGCGGCTGTCCGCCTGATTGTTTCGGGCTCTCAAACCCGATCACTGGAACCCCAGTGACGGAATCAGCGTAGCCCCAGGCGGACGGGGGTGTCAAGGAGCTGATATCGCGCAGGGCCTGCATCATTCCAGATCCTCGCAAATGATGGTCCACATCTCGTCGCTGCTCAGCACCAGGACGGTGATCGCCCGCATGAAATCCAGCGCGTGGCGGTTGACGCAAACAGCGTCTTCGTGGACGATCTTGTGTTTGGAGGAGTAAACCAGCGCAATGCCGTTCTCCAGGCATTGGTTCTTCGCTCGGGATACGGTCGCCTCGGATACGCCAAGGGCCTTGGCCAACGCAGTTTGGCATCCAGGAACTTGCATTTTCTGTAAGATTTTCTGCGCGGCCTTGCGTGCCTTTTCGTCCTGCAACCTGGAGAGTAGGCTCACGAGGTGTCACCGTCTGAGACGTGTGGAAGAAAGATATCTGGGCGAAGCTCTTGCCGGGTAATTGACCCGTGGGTGGCGCGCTCTATAAGGATAGCCTTATCGACTGGGATAGCCTTCCACTGCGAGACCGCACCTTTTGTGATGCCGATCAGTCTCGCCACGGCGGTAGGACCGCCCAAGGATTTGATGATGAGTTTCGTATCCATATCGACAGAGTACAGCCGTGCTAAACACTATGTCAAGCGCCGCCCGGCTGACAGCACGTATAGATCAGCTAAACTTTTAGGTATGGAACTACATGAAAGAATCAAGTTTGCCATCAAGCAATCCGGGTTTACACAGAATGCCTTGGCCGAAAAGCTGGGGATTTCTCGTGGATCTATATCACAATGGGTTTCTGGAAATATTGCCACCAGAACCGTTCCCTCGAGGGAAAACCTTTTCCGCCTAGCCGAATTGTCTGGTGTACCCATTGAGTGGCTATGGAGTGGACGCGAATCCGCAGCGCACAAACCACAGAAGCCGGAAGGTAGTCTGAGTGTTTCAGAATATCAAGACGAAGAAGGTTTAGGTGATGGTGAGGTAGAAATCCCCGCCTTGAATTTACAGGTTGGTGCGGGCAGCAGAATTGTATGCGAAACAATACAAGAGGAGCGTAAATTTCGATACGCCAGATCTTGGCTTCAAAAATACGGCCTTGACAGTAAGTATCTGTTTAGAGTCAGGGTTTATGGTGACTCAATGGAGCCGTACATCAAAAACGGAGCGTGGATCACTGTTGACAAAAGCCGAACCAACATACAAAACGGAAAAATATACGTTCTAAGGTCAGGCGAAGAAATACAAGTAAAGGCTCTATTTAAGCGCCCGGATAGCGGTATTATTATTCGTTCCAACAATCCAGCTTATCCAGATGTGCAAGTGTCCGCAACGGATATGGAGCACATCGCCATTATTGGTGAGGTTATTGAGTTTAGTGTGACATTGATATCGCCAATCAAAAACGGTTCGACGATTTAACGTTTCTCTAATAAAGTGTGCCATCGTTTATAATCCGAAACACCCAACATCCTGTTGCATAACGCTTTAGTTGCTACGGGGGTGGAACGGAAAGCATCATACTCTGCCCCGCTCCACGCCGAACTGTCGCGCCAACGGACTTCACGAAGCACAGACACAGGCTGCACATGGCGACACTCACACAGCGCCCACGACGTTGATTACTCCATGGTGAATCCAGCCTTTTATCCCTATCAAAATCTTCGGCCTTGCCGCAAGAAAATCCTTCTCACCAGCCCATGAAACGATGTAATGCCCTGCTTGACCATAATGTTTAGTGGCGCTATACTTTAACCATCGTCACCACCGATGGGTACTGTCCAATGTCACGCACCGCCTTCGACAACCGCGATTACCGCTATACTGCCAGCCATCGTTACCGGCCGTTGCTGCACCGGAACGGCTATGACTACGAAGCAACCGGGGTCCATGAGCGCGACACGCTGGTACAGTTCAATCTCCAACCCGGTGACCGCGTGCTATATGATTTTGGAGCGCGTGAGGTGATACCGCTCACCGTTCAGTCGGTTACTCCACACCATATTCTTGCTGTCGATAGTCAGGAACGCACGTACTCTTTCGGTGGCGTGGATGCGCCCTGCCCGGGCAAATGGGATGCGGATCCGGTGACCGTCACCACCAGGCTGACCAAGGTAAAGGTCCAATGCGGCGATGCCGGCACAAATTGTTCCGGCGGATGCTTGTACCCTGGCGCCGCAATGCCATGTTTTGCACGGATGTCGTAGAGATCGGAAAGGAGAACGCCATGGCCAGAACCCTGGACCTGGATGATGCCGCAAAATTCCTCAACCTCAGCAAGGAAGAGGTGCGCCGAAGGGCGAAGAAGGGGACTATCCCTGCAGCTAAACCTGGCAGGTGCTGGGCGTTTCTGGAGGATGACCTTGTCGCCTACTTCCGATCCCTATATCCTCAGAATCGGCAAGCGGCGCCTTCACGCGGAAACACGGAGGCAAAATGCTCTACAAACGTGGTAAAACTTGGTGGATTAGCTTCACTACACCCAACGGGCAGCGCATTAGACGCTCGGCTGGAACAACGGAAAAGGCACAGGCAGAAGAACTCCACGATAGCCTCAAGGCCCAGGCCTGGCGGCAGGTCCAATTAGGGGACAGACCAGCATATACGTGGGATGATGCCGGAGTACGGTGGCTGGATGAAAAGGCTCACAAGGCGAGCTTGGTGACGGATGAAATTTTTCTGGCGTGGCTACAGGATCACTTTCGAGGTGTACCCCTTCGTGACCTCAATCGGGATCGCATAATGACCGTTCTCCAAATCAAAAAGACACAGACATCAGCGTCCACCGCAAATCATTATATGGCGCTGATCCGTTCCATGCTTCGCGCCGCCGTGGAGTGGGGATGGCTGGATTATCCACCACTTTTGCGTCCTTACCCAACGCCAACACAAAGAGTGCGATGGTTAACCCCAGAGCAGGCGGTTCTGCTTCTTAACGAGTTACCACCACATTTACGGGATATGGCGGCGTTTTCCCTGGCGACAGGTCTCCGCAGATCAAATGTCACCGGACTGGAATGGTCTCAGTTGGATCTCGGGCGAAAAATCGCCTGGATACACGCCGATCAAGCCAAGGCTAGAAAGCCAATCACGGTACCTCTGGATGATGTTGCGATATCCATTCTTCGGGCGCAAATCGGAAATCATCCCATTTATGTTTTTACTTATTGTGGGAAACGGGTCACACAAGTGAATACGAAGGCATGGAAAAAAGCCCTGGAACGGGCAGGGATCGAAAACTTCCGGTGGCATGATCTTCGCCATACCTGGGCGAGTTGGCATATCCAGGCTGGAACTCCGCTCAACACCTTGCAGGATCTCGGAGGGTGGCACTCATCGGAGATGGTGCGCAAGTACGCTCACCTATCACCGGAACACCTCGCCCAGTATGCGCAGAACGCGGGTCAAAACCTGCAGCCGGCGTATGGTACAAAATTGTCACAACCACACTTGGTCGAGGAAGCCAAACGCACTGTAACCAGTTGATTTGTTTGGTGGAGCCAGGCGGGATCGAACCGCCGACCTCTTGAATGCCATTCAAGCGCTCTCCCAGCTGAGCTATGGCCCCGATGCGGCGTAATATATGGATTCATGCGGATGATGTCAAACCTTTTCTGGGTACCTCTTTGCACGCGCCGGTCCTGCAGATGCCGATGCTAAAGGTCCAGGACCATACCATCACTGGCGGGAATGACGCCCTCCGGCAACTCCGCCGCCAATGTCGCGTAATCCACGTCATGGGTCATGTGAGTAAGAATGGTCCGTTCCGCGCCAATCCGGCGCGCCCAGTACCGGGCCTCTTCGACATGCAGATGGGTGGGGTGATATTCATAACGCAGACAATCCAGGACCAACACTTTCAAACCCCGCAGCAGCTCTAGGCTGGCGTCTGGAATCGTTTTCAGATCCGTCAGATACGCCACATCATTGAAACGGTACCCGAGTATGGGTAGATCACCGTGCAGCACGGGTATGGGCGTCACCCGAACCCCGCCAAAGGTCTGCGGCGATACGATCCGGTGCATGGACAGGGAAGGTTTCGCCCAGGCCGGATCCGGCGGCAGAAAACAATAGCGGAAACGGCTCTCCAGCTCCGCTGCCGTGCGCTCATCCGCATAGCAGGGGATCACGACCTCCTGTGCAAAATTGAAGGCGCGCAGATCGTCAACCCCATTGATATGATCGGCGTGAAAATGGGTATAGAGCACGGCCGTCAGCGACTGCACGCCGGCACGCAGCATCTGCTGACGCAGGTCAGGACCGGTATCCACCAGCAGATCAACGCCTTCATCCCGCACCAGGATACTGGCCCGCAGGCGGTGATTGCGCGGGTCGTCGCTACAACAAACCGGGCAGTGGCAGGCAATCACCGGGGTTCCGGCACTGGATCCCGTACCGAGGAAAACCACCTTCATGACGCTACCGCGTGTCTGAACAGGGCGTGGAAATTGGCGGTGGTCTGCGTGGCGACCGCCTCCGGCGCCTCGCCCCGCAACGCTGCGAGAAAGGCCGCGACATGGGCCACGAAAGCCGGCTCGTTGCGCCTGCCGCGCTGCGGCTCGGGAGCCAGATAAGGCGCATCCGTCTCCACCAGCAGGCGATCCGCCGGCAGCATCTTCGCCACCGCCTGCAATTCGACGGACTTCCTGAACGTCACGATGCCGGAAAAGGAGATATAAAAACCCATATCCAGGGCCGTCCGCGCAAAATCTCGGTTTTCGGTAAAGCAATGGATGACGCCGCCGGCGGCCGCCGCATCTTCACTGCGCAGCATGGCAAGGGTGTCTGCGGCCGCCGCACGGGTGTGCACGATCAACGGCTTTCCTGTGGCCTTGGCCGCCGCTATATGCTGGGCAAACCGTTCCCGTTGCCAGGACAAGTCCCCTTCGCTGCGGTAATAGTCCAGGCCGGTCTCCCCGACGGCAACCACCTTATCGGCGGCCAGCGCGACCAGCAGACGCTCCCATTCCGGCGTTGCCCCAGC
Organism: Acidithiobacillus ferrooxidans ATCC 23270; assembly: GCF_000021485.1. NCBI lineage: Bacteria > Pseudomonadati > Pseudomonadota > Acidithiobacillia > Acidithiobacillales > Acidithiobacillaceae > Acidithiobacillus > Acidithiobacillus ferrooxidans. The sequence continues at coordinate 907,732 of NC_011761.1, read as the reverse complement.
CGGTTCGTTGGGGTGTACTCCCACTGCCGCCCATACGCCGGCGTGCCCGGCGGCAAGGGCCTGCACCCGCGGCCAGTGCGCCTCGACGACGGCGGCGATCAGCATTTCCCCCACGCCCGCCGCCCGGGCACGGGCCAGGATCTCAGATCGGTCTGCGTCAAAATCTTCGAAATCCAGATGACAGTGCGAATCTACCAGCATATCAGGAATGGCCTTGCCGCGGGTTCAAGCGGATTTTTCCTGCGCGACAGGCCGCGCGGGGGACAGATTCCGCCGCTGCCGGGCCGCCTCGAAGAGGCAGATCCCGGTAGCTACGGACACGTTCAGGCTTTCGATGGCTCCCATCATGGGAATATGCGCCAAGTAATCGCAATGCTCCCGGGTAAGGCGGCGCAAGCCCTTCTCCTCACCCCCCATCACCATCACTAGCGGCATGTCGAGGTCCAGCGCATAAAGGCTCCGGGAACCCTCCCCCGCCATCCCGACCAGCCAGAATCCCGCCTCCTGCAGCGAGGACAGAGTGCGCGACAGATTGGTCACGGTACAGACCGGAACGCGTGACGCCGATCCGGCGGACGCCTTGCGCACGGTAGCATTGACCGGGCAGGCGTTATCCCGGGGCAGAATCACCGCGTCGACCCCCGCCGCCTCCGCACTGCGCAGGCATGCCCCAAGATTATGGGGATCCAGCACACCATCCAGCACCAACAAAAAACCACAGCCGTTCAGTTGCGCGAGGATCGCCTCGAAATCTTGTCCGGGAAAGGCGCGCAGCAAGCCGCCCACGCCCTGGTGCCGGTCGGTGTTCAGTTTCCGGCCGAGCGCCACACTCCGCCATTCCTGCACCGGCAGACGCTGTTCTGCAGCCTTCTGCACTAAAGGCGCAATGCGCTCATCAGCCCGCCGCTCGACGGCAACCCAGAGTTCCAGCAATTCCTCTGCATCCAGTGCCGCGCTGACCGCATGGATACCATAAAGGGATTCTTTAGTCACACGCAGCTCCAGGCAACATCGCGAGCCCCTCCAGAGGACGCCGGGAGGGAGGTATATAAGGCAGTCCGACGCGAGCAAATGCAGTCACCTCATCGGGTGCCGGTGCCTCATCCCAGCCGGGCAAGCGGCGACAGGCAGCGACAAACCCGGCCGGTCCGGTATGGGCGATCTGCGCAAACCCCAGAAACTCGGTCGGGGCCTGATAAAATTTCACCCTGATGCCTTCATGACTCCATGCCTCCCGTTGCCCGGAGGCAGCCCTCGCGAACAGAGGACAGGCAGCCAACGCGACGTCCCACTCGTCCAATGCCAACCTCCCCTCGCGCAGAAACTCCAGGCGCGGCACCGGCCATTCATCCCGGCGCAAAGAGCCGGTACGCTGCAACCGCCACCCCTGGCCTGCAGCCCAGGCAAGAACCCGCGACTCCAGATCCAGATAGACCGGCAACGGTAGCATCATGGGCAGGACACAATCTGCAGAAAACCGTCAAAACGAGCGATCCACATTTCGACCTAGAAGCTGTCGAAAATATCATCAACGATATTGTCCGCCACCGCGAAGCCGGCACCCAGCCCCAAACCGGTCATGACATTACCCAGGAAACCGCTCCCCATACCCGGCTGCCCCTGCATGGGTGCATTCCAGGGACGCTGCTGTCCCATATTGGGGTTCATTCCACCCTGCCCCATCCCCTGCATCTGCATTTCCAGTTGCTGAATATGCTGCGCCATCTGCTGCAGCATCATCCCTACATTCTGCTGCTGTTGCTGCAAATTCATGGCCAGACCGCGCAATTCCATACTGATCTCGCGCCCGGTCATGTTATCGGGCGCCATGGCGCTCACCCGTCCGGCCACCTGCTGCAGGGCCTGCAGGTTATTCTGGGTCTGTTGCTGCAACTGATTGTATTGTTGATCCAACATTGAGTAATCCATGATCTGCTCCTGATGTGATTGCAATGATATCCATTGCAAAGATAATACCCATTGGTTGGATAGACGGGAAGCCTGTACAGTTCCCTAATCACCCAGATCGGCCAGCTACTCCTGAAGGCGAACGCGCCGCTCCCATGCGCGCCACACGCCACGCGCCAGCAGCACCAGAATGGGTCCGATAATCAGGCCGATCAGACCAAACGCCTCGGCGCCGCCAAGGATGCTGAAGAACACCAGAAAGAAAGGGGCTTGCGTCTGCGAACCGGTGAGCAGCGGGCGGACCACCAGGTCCGCCGCGGTAATCACGATCAGCCCCCAGATCAGGACGAGCAGACCGGCAAACCAATGCCCCGTAAAAGCGAGCCACAGGGTGGCAGCGCCGACTACCGCCGTCGCCCCGAAAGGGATAGGCGATATCAGCGCCGTGGCAACCAGCCAGAGGGGCCACATACCCAGTCCGGCAACAGCGTAGGCAATGCCGATAAACATGCCCTCTACCACACCTACACCGATGAGGCCGATCAACACCGAGCGCGCCGCATCCCGACTGGCGGCCAATAAACGATCGCCGCGATCACTGCCCCATATTTGTCCGGCCCCAAGGCGCAACGCCTCCGTCAGACGTTCGCCATGGAGGGCCAGCGCAAACACCGTCAGCGCGGCAAAAAACGTGTGCAGGGTGAATATCCAGAGTTGGCTCAGAGAATCGGTGATGATGCCGGAATGTGTGCTTACCAGCGCGGAGAGGTAGGCACCGTTCAGCCCGCGCAGGTGGCTGAGCAACCAGTGTCCCACATAGGGAATTTTCATCACCTCCGGCGGCACGACGACAAGGGGACCACCCGACTGCCAGCGGGAAATCAGCAGTGCCAACTGGGGCAGGACCGAATCTACAATGATGACCGCGGGAATGATGATGATCGCCACCCACACCAGGGCATGGACAAGGGAGCCCAGCCAGCGCGGCATATGGAAGGCACGCTCCAGACGCAATTGCCAGGGCCAGCCCACCGTCGTCAGCACCGCCCCCATCAGCAGGGGACCTGCGAAGGGGCTGAGGGTGTATGCGGCGCCAGCGTAGACCAGCAGCAACACGAACGTGCCCAAGTTGGCGTAGCTGGTTGACTTTTGACTGTTTTGCACCATCTTCCCCTGATGTGAATCCGCAATGGAGAGCAAAGCTACCACAGCGCCCCGCCGTTGAAAATGCGCGGAAGCGCCACAAAACCCTGAAGGATTGGCCGGTTAGTAAAGGTGAATACCGGCGCGCTCCCAGACTGGCTCCACACCGTCGGGCAAGGGTAGCAGATGGCCGATGGCCGCGTGACCGGCGTCCGGACCATGAAAGTCGGAACCCACAGAACCGGCCATGCCCAACTGCTGTGCCAGGCGCCCCAGATGCTCGCGATCACCGGCTGCCTGACTGCCGGTACAGACCTCGAGACCGACGCCACCCGCGTCCCGAAATGCGCTGAGCAGAGCGCGCAATCTGGTTCCACTGAGCTTATAGCGACCGGGGTGGGCGAGAACGGCATATCCGCCCGCTGTATGGATCCAGCCGACCACCTCGGTCATGGGAATCCAGTTGCTGGGTACATAGGCCTTGCAACCACGCCCCAAATATTTGCCAAAGGCCTCGTTCGCGTCTGCACAGCACCCCTCGCGCACCAGCCAGCGCCCGAAGTGGCTGCGCCCCACCATCCGGCTGCCCGCCATCGCCCGCGCTCCGGCTTCTGCGCCGGGAATACCGGCATTTGCCAGCAAGCGGTCGATCTCCATGGCGCGCCAGTCGCGGAACGCCATGATCCGGCTCAGTCCTTCCTGTAAGACGCTGTTTTTCGGATCAACGAAAAGGCCCACGATATGGATGCCCTGGGTTTCCCATTCGCTGGAGATTTCCACGCCGGGGATGAGCCGGATATCCAGTGTCTCAGCCTGTACCGCGGCCTCATCCAACCCCGCCGTGTTGTCATGGTCCGTCAGTGCCATGACACGCACTCCCGCCCCATGCACCCGCTGCACCAAGTCAGCAGGCGTCATGGTGCCATCGGAGGCCATGGAGTGCATATGCAAATCGACCGGAGAAACAGGATATTGCTGCGCCATGAGGAAGTTCCTGGATAAAATGGGAGCCGCCCTTTGCAAAACCCGGCGACATTCCGTGCTAGCATACCATGCTCAACTTCATCGGGGCATATCGGAGGCAGCAGTGGCTCTCATCCTGGACATAGCGGGCGCACAACAGCGCTTTGAACAATACGCCAAACCCGTTCTCGGTGCCTTTGCGGCGAGCGGCATTGCCACCGGAGAACAGATCACCCCGCCACTAATCGTGGACGCCCTGCGCCAGCTTTTCAAGGTGCTGACAACGGATGTGGCCTCCTGGGATCCCACCCTGCCCGACGACGAAGCGGAGCGCATCGGTGACCTCGCCATCGGTTTGCTGATGGACCTCGCCACCTGGGCCGATCGTCTGGGTGAACGTCCGGCGAAAACCGCCCTGGAAATGATCACGGTCAGTATCGCCGCGTGGGTATGCAACCAACATGGCCTCATCCACACCTTGGAACCGGTGGTCAACGGTCTGGCCATTCTGGCCAACGGTCACGCCGAGCCCGCCGAACTGCGGCCCCTCGCCCGCTTGACGGGCGAGGTGAAAGAAGCCGCTGCAGCAGACTACGCTGCCGATCTGGATGGCGCAGACCCGCACCGCCCCTGGCGCATCCTGCTGCTGAACTGGGGGATTACCGCGACGCGCGCCCATGATCCTGTGGAAATGCGCAAGGCTTTTGCAGCAATCATTCACTACTTGCCAGCCGATGCCCCCCGCTTCTTTCAGGAGGGAACACAGCAGATGGCGCAGGGGGATTTCCCCGACGCGGTAAGGGCGGTGATGACGGAAGCGGCGGAAGGGGCTGGACACGGCCTGCACTGAAGCCCGGAAAAAAGCCCGGACGACTGGCGTCCGGGCCCTTTTCACTTCGGCACATCCCCGCGTCCGTCCAGACAGGGGATCTCAGCAGTGACCGGCAGTCAGAGCTCTTTGCCGTGATGCGCCAGGAAGTCGGCGACACCTTCGCTGGTCGGCTTCATGCCTGCTTTACCCTTCTGCCACTGGGCAGGACAAACTTCGCCGTGTTCTTCCGAGAATTGCAGTGCGTCCACCATCCGGATCATTTCGTCGATGTTGCGGCCCAGGGGCAGGTCATTGACCACCTCGTGACGCACGATGCCTTCACGGTCGATCAAAAAGGAACCGCGCAGGGCAACCTCATCGTTGAGCAGGACATCGTAATTGCGGGCGATGCTCTTGGAGAGGTCGGCGACCATGGGCAACTGGATATGGCCGATACCGCCCTTCTCTTCCGGCGTGTTCTTCCAGGCCAGATGGGTGAAATGGGAGTCCACGCTGCAAGCGATGACCTCGGTATTGCGGGACTTGAACTCGTTCAGGCGATGATTGAACGCCAGAATTTCCGAGGGGCAGACAAAGGTAAAATCGAGGGGATAAAAGAACAGAACCGCATACTTTCCCTTAATATGCTGAGAAAACTGAAACTTTTCGTTGATGCTGTTATCTGGCATGACTGCGGGGGCTACAAAATCGGGGGCAGCTTTTCCTACTAATACGGCCATTGGGTTTCTCCTCTGTTGAAACGACGGGACAAAGTCTGAATTTTCACTATAGCAGAAGTTTTTCGCACCCTGCCAAACGCCCTTAGCCTGCGACGCCATGTAATATTAGTCTAATTTTATCTATTTTCCAACCCACCTCCGGGGCTGCCATTCCTGCTGGGCTGCCTTTCCCGAATCCGCCCCCAACTAGTGCGCAGCACTGCCGCCTTAGGCTAGAATAGACCCGCGACCCGCCGGCACATCCGGCTATAATCCATCAGACTCAACCGTGAGGAGCTCCGCCCCCATGACTTATGTGGTGACTGAATCTTGTATCAAGTGCAAATATACTGACTGTGTAGACGTCTGCCCGGTGGACTGCTTCCGCGAAGGGCCGAATTTCCTGGTCATCGACCCCGATGAGTGCATCGATTGCACCCTCTGCGAACCGGAATGTCCTGCGGGCGCCATTTTCCGCGATGACGACATGCCGGATGGTCAGAAAGAATTTGAAGAAATCAACGCCCGTCTTGCCAAGATCTGGCCGGCCATCATCCAGAAGAAAGCCGCACCGGAAGATGCCGATGCCTGGCTGCACGTCAAGGATAAGCGGGGACTGCTCGAAGAGTGAGTGACGCTGGCGCCCGCGCCGCGCTCCGTTCTCCCAGCTTTTACCGCCTGCTCAGTCTGGTTCGCGCGTACCGGGGACGCATCGCCGTCGCCATGCTGTTCATGGTGATTTCGGGCGCGGCCACCGGCGGAGTGGCCTACATGATCAAGCCGGTCCTCGACCGGATATTCATCGACCGCAACGCCGACATGCTTATCTGGCTGCCCCTGGGTGTCATCGCGATCTACGCGGTCAAAGGGAGCGCCGACTACCTGCAGGCCATCACCCTCGCCCGGGTGGAAGAAGACATTTTGCGCCGCCTGCGCGAACGTCTGTTCGCCCACACCCTGCGTCTGCCCCTCGGCGTCCTGATCGATAACAGTCACGGCAGCACCCTGTCCCGGATGAGCCTGGACCTGACCTTGTTGCAGCAGGGGCTGTCGGTGCTGGCGCGCTTCTTTCTATCCACCTTCCAGATCATCGCGCTGATGGCGGTGGTATTTTACATGAGCTGGAAGCTGGCGCTCATCAGCTTGGTCACCCTGCCCATCGCGTTTTATCCCCTGATTCGTTTCGGGCAGAAATTGCGCCAGCGCGGCGAGCGCCAGCAGGAGCAGATGGGCCAGATCATGGATCAGTTCTCCCAGAGCCTGCGCGGCGCCGAGGTCATCAAAAGTCAGGGCAGTGAAGCCTTCGAGGCACAACGGTTCGGTGTTCAGGCGCGGCGCTATTTCGACCTGATGATGCAGATCGCCCGTATCCAGAAGGCGACCGTCCCTATCATGGAAATGATCGCCGCGCTGGGCATCGGGGTCATCATCTATCTGGGCGGCAGTCAGGTGGTGAATGGCGACATGACGACCGGGGCCTTTTTCAGCTTCCTGACAGCGCTCGGGATGGTCTACGAGCCGCTGCGCCAGCTTTCCTCGGCCAACAATCAACTGCAGCAGGGACTCTCGGCCGCAGACCGCCTTTTCGCCTGGCTGGATCAGCCCGCAGAATCCGGTACCCGTTCCGCCATCCCGCGCCCCTGGGGCACCTGGCAGTGCCACGACCTCCAACTGCAGATGAGTGGTGAAGCGATTTTGCGCGGACTCCAGTTCACCATACCACCGTTGAGCACGACCGCCATCGTCGGTTCCAGCGGCGGTGGAAAAACCAGTCTGGCGCGGGTGATGCTTGGCCTTCTGCCGCCCAGTGGGGGAGACATCACCGTGGCGGGGCAATCCATTCGCGAACTTCCTTCCGACGATTACCGCAGCTATTTCGCCTTTGTCGCCCAGGAGCCTGTACTTTTCACCGGCAGCGCTCTTAGCAATATCGCCTACGCCGACGCGCAACCGGACCGCCAACGCGCCGAGGCTGCCGCGCGGCAGGCCCACACCTGGGATTTTCTGGCCACGACCGGCGGGCTGGACACGCTGATCAAGGGTAATGGCGGCAATCTTTCCGGGGGACAGCGCCAGCGGCTCGCCATCGCCCGCGCGCTCTATCTGGATCGCCCCGTACTGGTCCTCGACGAGGCCACCAGCAACCTCGACAGCGAAAGTGAAGAACACATCGCGGAGACCCTCAGCGCTCTCCACGGCCGCAAAACCATCATCATCATCGCACACCGTCCGCGCACCACCCGCCTCGCCGATCAGATCATCCGCCTCGAACGCGGCCGGATCGTGGCGGATGACCAGGGGCACGGGGCCGCATAGCGGTTCAGACGGTCGTCACAAAGCCTCCCGCGACATCCAGACGCCGCGCCGCCAAGGCTTCATCCAGACGCCCCACCGGGAGATGGTGAGGTGCTTCCCGCAAGAGCTCCGGCTGCTCCAAGGCCTCTCGGCGAATCTGCGCCATCACCGTCACGAAACGATCCAGGGTCGCCTTGCTTTCGGTCTCCGTAGGTTCGATCAGCAGGCACTCCGGCACCAGTTGGGGAAAGTAAACGGTCGGCGCGTGAATCCCGAAATCCAGCAGGCGCTTGGCCACATCCAGCGCCCGTATACCGGTCGCCTTCTGCAGATCGCTGACGCTCAGGATGAACTCGTGACTGGCCCGCCGCTCCGGGAAGGCCGCCTGATAGCCCACTCCCTGCAGCTCCCTGAGCAGATAATTGGCATTGAGCGCGGCATAAGCCGATACCCGGCCCACCCCCGCCCGCCCCAGGCGCCGCAGGTAAGCATGGGCGCGCAGCAGTACGCCGATATTTCCGCCATGGGCGCTGAGCCGACCAATGCTCCGGGGCAAATCCCCTTCGTCCAGCCAGCGCAGCGCGCCTGCCGCTTCCCGTGCGACCACTGGCAGGGGCAGAAAAGGACGCAGGCGTTCCTGTACCGCTACCGCACCCGCACCCGGCCCGCCGCCGCCATGAGGCGTGGCAAAAGTCTTGTGCAGGTTCAGATGCATCGCGTCAAAACCCATCTGCCCCGGCTGCACCCGACCGAGAATGGCATTGAGATTGGCGCCATCATAGTAGAGCAGCCCCCCTGCCTCGTGAACACGTGCCGCAATTTCCGTAATCCGACGCTCAAACACCCCGAGGGTGGAGGGATTGGTCAACATGATCCCTGCGATATCTGGCCCCAGATGCTGATCCAAAAAGGCCATATCCAGGTCACCGTCGGCCAGATTAGGGATTTCCACCACGTCAAAACCCGCCATCTGGGCGCTGGCCGGATTGGTACCGTGCGCTGCCGTGGGAATCAGCATCTTCCGTCGCCCGTGGTCGCCGTGCGCCGCATGATAGGCGCGGATCATGGCGACACCGGCCAGTTCGCCCTGGGCGCCCGCCGCCGGGGTCAGGCTCACCGCGGCCATGCCCGTCGTCGCCGCCAGCCATTCCTGCAACTCCCAGAGCACCTGCAACAGTCCCTGCATACCCTGCGCCGGCGTATCCGGATGCAGGCGTGCGAAGCCCGGCAGCGCGGCCATGGTATGGGCAATCCGCGGATTATATTTCATGGTGCAGGAACCCAGCGGATAAAACTGGGTATCGATGGAAAAATTCTTCTGGGACAGCCGGGTATAGTGGCGCAGCACCTCCAGTTCAGACGGATTGGGCAGATTCAGGGGTGTCTTCCGCAGCAGCGCCGCCGGAATATCGGAGGGCAACGCTACCGCCGGGACATGATGATCGTGATCGAAAATGGAATCGCTCATAAAGCTCATAAAGTCTCCAGCACAGCGGTCAGGGCACCGCGATACGCCAACAGATCCGCCTCTTCCAACAGTTCCGTGGTGCATACCAGCAGATCGCCCGCTTCGCCCATCCCCCAATCCGAGAGGGGGAGCCCCGCCAGCAAACCATAGCCCAGCAGCGTATCCCGTACCGCCACGGCAGCATGAGGCAAGCGCACGACAAATTCATGGAAAAAGGCCCCGCCATAAGGCAGGCTCACCCCCGGCACCCCCGTCAACAGTTCCCGCAACCGCACGGCACGCTCATGGCACAGCACCGCCGTCTGCTGCAAGCCGTATCCGCCCAGCGCCGCCATATGAATGGTCGCCGCCGTCACCATCAGGCCCTGATTGGTGCAGATGTTGCTCGTCGCCTTGCCGCGGCGAATATGCTGCTCCCGCGCCTGCAGGGTCAGACAAAAACCCTCACGGCCCTGCCCGTCCACGGTCTTGGCGACCAGTCGCCCGGGCAACTGGCGCACGTGGGCCTTGCGGCAGGCGAGAAAACCAAAGTAAGGCCCGCCGCCGCTCAGGGGAATTCCCAGCGGCTGCCCCTCCCCCACCGCCATATCCGCGCCCTGTGTGCCCCAAACCCCCGGTGCCTTCAGCAACGCCAGCGCCAGCGGATTGACCACGGCTATGGCGAGCAGGCCATGAGCATGGGCCCAGTCGGTCAGCGCATCCACCGGCTCCAGCAGACCCAGGGCGTTGCTCTGGGGAATGATCAGCGCCGCCGCATCCCCCGCATCTGCGGGCAATATCAGGGTACCCGTGGCACGGTCATAAGGCACGCTCACCAAACGGATGTTTTGCAAACCAAGCACGCTGTCCAACACCCGCCGCCAGCCCGGCAGCAGGTTCTCCGGCACCAGGATGGATTTGTCGCCGCCCTGAATACGCAACGCCATCAGGCAGGCCTCGGCCAACCCCGAGGCTCCATCATAGAGGGAGGCATTACTCACCTCCAGCCCGGTCAGCCGGGTGATGAAGCTCTGATACTCATAAATGATCTGCAGTGTACCTTGGCTGGCTTCCGCCTGATACGGCGTATAAGCGGAATAGAACTCGCCGCGCCCGGCAATTTCCCAGACGATGGCCGGGATATGATGGGCATAAGCCCCGCCCCCCGCAAAGCAGCGTAGCGGCGCGTTGGCCAGCGCCCTTCCCTCCAGCTCACGCTGCAGCGCCATTTCCGACAGCCCTTCCGGCAAGGCCATATCCTGCACCTGCAGGACTGGAGGAATTTCATCGAAAAGCTGGTCGAGGCGCTCAACGCCGACGGCGGCCAACATCGCCGCCGTCTCCGCCGCATCGTGGGGAATATAGGGCATAACGATCAGACCTCCGCGATCTTGGCGTAGGCCGCCGCATCCATCAGCCCGTCACCAGCGGACGCATCCGCCTCCACCACCATGATCCAGCCCCGGCCATAAGGGTCTTCATTGAGCCACTGCGGGTTATCCGCCAACCCGTCGTTACGCTCCACCACCGTGCCGTCGAGCGGCGCATACAAATCCGCCGCCGCCTTGACCGACTCCAGCACACCGCAGACTGCACCACCGCGAATCGTCTTACCCGTCTCCGGGGCCTCTACGAACACCAGATCCCCCAGCAATTCCTGGGCGTGATCGGTAATTCCCACCCGGTAGCGTCCGCCTCCCAGGTCTTCCACCCACTCATGGGTATCACTGTAACGCAAGGTCTCCGGAATTTTGCTCATATTTCATGCTCCTCAGGAAAGGAAAAGGTTGCCGCCCCGTTGCGCCAGAAGGGCGGTTTTATCACCAGCGCCGGACGCCGCACCCCACGCACCAGCACCGCAGATAGCGCTCCCGGCGCCAGCACCGCATCCACCCGGGCCAGGGCAATACCGCACTGCAAACTGGGCGAAAAAATACCGCTGGTGACCACCCCGCAAGGCTGTCCAGCGGCATTTTCGACGACATAGCCATGGCGGGGAATCCCATCGCGCATGGCCAGACCGACGAGCCGGGCACCGTCACCAGCCGCCAACTCCGCCTCCAGTGCCGCCCGGCCCAGAAAATTCCGGTCTGCGGCCCGCAAGTCCACGGTCCAGCCCAGATTACTGGCATAAGGCGAAACCGCCGTTGTCATATCCTGACCGTACAGACCCAGCCCCGCCTCCAGACGCAGACTATCCCGCGCCGCCAGACCCGCAGGGCGCACACCCGCCACCAGCAGCCGGTCTGCCAGGTCCGTTAACAGCCCGTTAGCGGCGACGATTTCGACGCCATCCTCGCCGGTATAGCCGGTTCGCCCGACAAAAAAATCTCCCTGTTCCAATGCGTGAAAAACGCCCAGATCCGCCAACGCGGGAATCGCCAGTACCGTCGCCGCCAGCGCCCGCGCTGTCGGGCCCTGAACGGCGAGAATCCCCAGATCTGGCCGCTTCTGCAGGATCACGCGCCAGCCATGGGCATCCGCAAGGGCCTGCAGGTGCGCCGTATCCGCCTCCGCACCCCCCGCATTCAGCACGATCCGATACCGGCCTCCGCCGCGATGGTAGACGATCAGATCGTCGATAATCCCGCCATCGCCCTGCAACATCGTGCTGTACAGCGCCTTGCCCGGCGCAGCGTCCAGCTTTGCCACATCGTTCGCCAGCGCATACCGAAGCAGCACCCGCGCATCTGGCCCGCTCAAATCCAGAGGCCGCATGTGCGAGACATCAAACAGTCCCGCCGCCCGCCGCACCGCCTCATGCTCGGCCAGTTGCGAGCCGTAGTTCAGAGGCATCTCCCAGCCGGCAAAATCCACCATACGTGCGCCGTGGGCCACATGCCAGTCGTGAAGTGCCGTATGTTGTGCCGACACCTTCGTCATAAAGCCACCGCGGCAGTCCGCAATACATCGATCCCCGACTCGTCGTTCCGCCCCGGCCGCATCACCACCAGTACCGCTCCTGACATGGTCGGCAGCAACACCATATCGTGGTCAGCCAGCACCACATGGACATGGCGCACACCATTACCTTCCTCGTTCATACGTTTAGCCAGTGCGCACATGCCAGACGCCAGCGCCGCCACCGTATCCGCCACGTCTTCGGACATCCCTTCCACCTGTAAAGGAATCCCGTCACGGCTGATCACCGCCGCCGCACTTACCCCTGTCATCCCGGCAACCAGTGCCGCAAATTCCACCTTGTCCATGTTTCCCCCGTCAAACCTCAATCCCGAAAGTTCGTAAACTGCACCGGCAAACCAAAATCGTGACCGCGCAGCGCGGCAATGGCCGCCTGCAACTCGTCCCGGCTCTTGCCCGACACCCGCAACTGATCCCCCTGGATACTGCCCTGGGCCTTGAACTTTCCGTCTTTCAGAAATTTGATCATGCGCTTGGACACTTCGGTTTCCAGACCCACTTTCAGGCTCAGCACCTGCCGCTCCATCCCGCCCGCCGCGGCGGCCACCTTACCCACCTCCAGGGCCTTCAAATCTACCCCGCGCTTTACCAGACGCGCCGAGAGCAGGTCGATCATCTGCCCCAGCTTATACTCGTCCTCGGCAACGAGGATGATCTCCTTTTCCTTCCGCTCCATCGACGCCTTGCTGCCCTTGAAATCATAACGGGTGGTGATTTCCTTCACCGTTGTATGCAGGGCATTATCCACTTCCTGCATATCCACTTCGGATACCACATCAAAACTCGGCATAAAATCTCACTTCACCTGTGTATGGGAATGGGAAACATGGGGCGCATGGGTATGCCCCTCGCGGCTCCCGGCCCGGCAGCCGGGACAATCGGTCACCCAGCGCACCCCCTCCGGGGTGATCTCTTTTTTCCAGAAGGGCGCGCTGGTTTTCAATACATCGATCAGGAAGCGACAGGCGTCAAAGGCCGCCGCCCGGTGCCGCGACCAGACCGCCACCATCACGATATTGTCCTGTGGCGCCAGACGCCCGTAACGATGCATGATCAGGCTGTCGAGGATATCGTAGCGCTGCGCGGCCTCCGCGCTGATACGTTCCAGCTCGCGCTCCGTCATCCCCGGATAGTGCTCGATCTCCATGGCCAGGATATCCGTCGCCTCGCTATAATCACGCACCGTCCCGATAAAGGTGACCGAGCTGCCCGCTCCGGCGATGGCATCCGCCGGAAAGGCCGCCATCTCCGCCATCGGATCAAAGTCTTCCCGCTGAACTTTAACGAGCACAGCTAACCACCGGTTACCGGTGGGAAAAACGCCACCTCGTCGCCGTCGCGAACCACATCGGAGAAAGGCACGTGCCGTAGGTTGACCGCCGCCAGCAGATGAGCGCCCTGCAGCACCACGCCGGCTTCACCCTCCGCCAGCGCCAGGATATCCGCCACGGTGGCACCACCTTCAGGCATCGGCAGAGACATTTCCCCGATCCCGACACGCTCGCGCACGCTGGCAAAAAACTTCACATGGATCATGAAAGGAAGCACCTCGGCAAGAGTTAAAATGATAACGCCCCCAGCACCCAGGGTTCAACCATTCCCGGAATCTTTACAGCTATCGCCTTTCCGCCTATCTTGGCGCCATGGAAACCTTCTTCAGTCATTACCTGCTCTTCCTTGCCGACACCGCCACCATCGTGGTCGCCCTGCTCGTCGTCGTGGGCGGCATCGCCGCCATCGCCCTGAACAAACGCAAAAGCCCCGCGTCCGGACAGGTGCAGGTCACCGACCTGCGCAAGCAATTAGAACAATCGGGCGAAAACGTCCAGCAATACCGGCTGGACAAAAAAGCCCTGAAAATCCATCGGAAGACCCTCAAGAAAGACCGCAAAGACAGGGCCAACGACCCTCTTGCCGAAAGCTGCACCTATCTGCTCGACTTCAAGGGCGATATCCGCGCCTCTGCCGTCAGTGCCCTGCGCGAAGAAATCTCCGCCATCATCCAGGCCGCAAAACCCGGCGACACCGTCCTGCTGCGCCTGGAAAGCGGCGGCGGCATGGTCAACACCTATGGTCTCGCCTCGGCCCAGTTATTACGTCTGCGTGCCGCCAAGATTCATCTCACGGTGCTGGTCGACGCCGTCGCCGCCAGTGGCGGCTACATGATGGCGGTCACGGCTGACCGTATCGTCGCCAGCCCCTTCGCCCTCATCGGCTCCATCGGCGTCGTCGCCCAGATTCCCAACTTCCACCGCTGGCTGCAGGATCGCAACATCGACTGGGAACAGTTCACCGCCGGCAAATTCAAGCGCACCGTCACCTTGTTCGGCGAGAACACCGAAACCGGCCGCGCCAAGCTGCGCGAAGAACTGGAAGAAACCCACGCCCAATTCCGCGACTTCGTCCAGCAATACCGTCCGCAACTGGATTTGGAACAAGTCGCCACTGGCGAAGCCTGGCTGGGCAACAAGGCCCGCCAACTCGGATTGGTGGATGATCTCGCCACCAGCGACGAGATCATCCTGGAAGCGGTGCGACAGGGCAAAGTGCTCGCCCTCCATTATCAGCGCCAAAAGACACTCCCCCAACGCCTCGGTCTCGCTGCCCAGCAAAGCTGGGACAAACTCTGGCAGCCGCCCATCTCCTGAAATACCTCGTTCCAGTCCCGCCGCTCCGCGGCAGCACAACGCCCATTGCAAATTGACCAGACTGTTCTATATGGGTGGGTAGTAACGACTGGGACGGGATGAACGCATGGCGACAGCCTTGGGCAAAGACAAGAAATCCGCACTCCGCGAGGCAAAAACCTACGACTTTACGTGGGAGGCGACCGCGCCCGGCGGGAGCGAAAAGAAAAAGGGCGAGATGAACGCCGTCTCCGCCAACGCCGTGCGCTCCAACCTGCGCCGCATGGGACTGATGCCGACCGTAGTGCGCAAAGCGCCGCAGCCTCTCTTCGGTGAAAAAGGGGTCAAGGAAGCGCAACTAGTGGTGATGGTCCGCCAGCTCTCCACCATGATCAACGCCGGTGTGCCCATCGTGCAGTCTTTCGAACTGCTGGTATCCGCCACCTCCGGCGCGGGCATGAAAAAACTGCTCAAGGGGATTCTCAAGCACCTGAAAGAAGGTGAATCTCTGTCGCAGGCCATGGCCCACTTCCCCAAATATTTCGACCGCCTTTTCGTATCCCTGGTCGCCGCCGGTGAGCAGGGGGGCATCCTCGACACCATCCTCCTGCGCCTGGCCGAATATCGCGAAAAGACCCTGGCGCTGAACAAAAAGGTCAAGTCGGCCATGTTCTACCCGGCCGCCATCATCACCGTCATGGTCGTGGTCGTGGTGATCCTGATGATTTTCGTCATCCCGGTATTCTCACAGCTCTTCAGCAGTTTTGGTGCCACTCTGCCGCTGCTGACGCAGGTCGTCATCAACATCTCCGACTGGATGAAAAGTCACTGGTACATCGTGGTGCTCGTACCTATCGCCTCGGTATGGCTCTTTATCTACGCCTACAAGCGCAACCTGTCCTTCAAAACCGTCATAGACCGCTTCTCCCTGAAAATCCCGGTGCTCGGCGATATCCTGCTGAAGGGTGCCGTGGCGCGCTTCATGCGTACCCTGTCCACCATGCAGGGGGCAGGCGTGCCCATCATGGAAGCCCTGGGAACACTTTCCAAAGTGTCCGGTAACGTCATCATCGAACGCAGCGTCCTGGCTGCCCGTGACGACGTCGCCACCGGCGGGCGCATCACCACCCAACTGAAAGCCGACGGCGTCTTTCCCATCATGGCCACCCAGATGCTCGCCATCGGTGAGGAAACCGGCGCCATCGAAGTCATGTCCGGCAAAGTCGCCGACTTTTACGAGAACGAGGTCGAAGAAGCGGTCAGTCGCCTCTCCACCCTCATGGAGCCCATGATCATGGTGGTGCTCGGCATCATCGTCGGCACCCTGGTCGTCGCCATGTACCTGCCGATCTTCAAGATGGGCGCGGTGGTGACGCATGGGGGGTGAGTGGGGCGAGCGCGACCTCCCTCTGACGGACGCAGTCGGTTTCACCCTGATCGAACTGATGATCACCATTGCGGTGGCCGCCATTATCCTCGCCGTCGCCATCCCGGATGTCTCCATCTGGATGGTGCGGGCGCGCATACAGGCCGCCGCCGGAAAACTTCAGCAAGACATTAACTGGGCCAAGGGCTACGCCATCCGCAGCGGTTATCCGGTGAATGTAAGCGTTCAGGGTGGCGGTGGGAGCGCCTGTGCATGGACCATATCACCTACAGCCACTGGGGTATTGCAAAACGTGCCCGGCATGACCCCCGTGCAATATGCCAGTCAGTACCAAAATATACCTTGCACCGTTCTGACTGGTGGCACATTTAGCGTCACCCCTACCGGAATGGTGCAGAATCCAGCAGGCACCATTACCAGTGCGAACATAGAGTTCCAGGCGGGTGGCAATAATCCGGCAGAGTACGGCTACTGGCTCATTCAGGTAGGGGGCGCCGGTGATGTGCGTTCCTGTGCCACGGCTTCCGCCACCAGCACGGTGTGCAATCTACAATGAGGCGCCTCGCCATGCACTCACCACAGCAGCCGGAGCAGGGCTTCACCCTCATCGAGACCATGATCGCCCTGGCGATTTTTGCCATTGGCTCGCTGGGTATCCTGGCCATTCTCATGACCGGTTTCAGCACCAGCGCCGAGGGCAACAACCTCACCGGCGGCTATCAGATTGCTCAAAACGCCGTTGGCCTGATCCGCGCCAATGGCAGCAATGCCCTGCAATTCAATGGCGCCGCAGTATCGAACACCGGCACCATCACCGTTCCCGGCAGTGCCAACACAGTGGTCGCACAAGCGATCAGCTCCTGGAGAAACATGCTGTATCCTCCGGGTCTCCCTCCCGCTTTCCCCTCCGCCTCTGGCAGCATCACGGTCCTTTCCCAGCAAGGCAACGGGATGTGCCCCTGCACAGCTACCGTTTCCGTTTCCTGGCTACTGAACGGCACTCCGGAGACCTACTCCGTGCAAACCATCGTGGGATACTGACCATGCGCCATGCTGACGGCTCAGAAACGGGTTTTACCCTCACCGAACTGCTGGTAGCCCTGGTGATCGGCACCTTGCTGGCGACTGCCGTGTTCACGTTCTTTCTGAACAGCAGCCAGATCATCACCAACCAGAGCAGCACTACGGATATGTGGCAGCGGGGACGTAACGCGCTGGCGTTAGTGCGCCAGGCGGTGGAGTCGGCGGGGTTTGGGTTACCACAGATTTCTGATTGCCCTAATGGGATTGCCGCTTATAACAGCAATCAGACTGCTTCGCCTTTTTCTTTGACGGCTATCACCGCCTCCGTGCAAAGCAGTGGCACCTATGACCCCACAAACACCAGCAATATCAATACGTATTCATTGATGACCGTGGCGGGGGGCGCATCATTTGGCAACGCTCCGGCAGCGCAGATCAGCTCCATTCCGAGTATGGCCTCGCAGCGGGTGTTTTTGACGGCGACAGCATTCATCAATTCTGGGGATATGTTTATTGTACAAATTCCCGGACAGGCCTGCCTGATGGCACAGGTGACCAACCTGCTTACTCAAGGCAACGGGATTGGCGTTGTTCATAATTCTGGACTGTCCAATTACAATCCTTCTGGGGGTTTTCAGACATTAGCGGGGGCTATTTATCCTGGCCTTAGCAGCACCGCCTTTGTCGGTGCCAACTTCATCGACTTGGGCAGCAATAACTTCACCATCAATCAATTCACCATTGGTGACAGCGGCGGCACCGCGACACCGACCCTCTACCTAACCCAATATACCGCCAACCAGACCACCACATCTACTCGTCAGGCCCTAGCGCGTGGTGTCGTAGATCTACAATTAGAATATGGTCTCGGCATTAATGGCGCCATAACACAATGGGTTCTTCCTGCAAATTACACGCCGTCGGCTACACAGCAAATTCTTGCCGTTCGGATAGCCATGCTTGCACGTAGTACCCGCTACATGCCCAATGAAACCAGCCCGGCCAGCTTCATTATGTTACCTCACCAAAATCTAAGCTATACCGTTCCGACATCCAATGGCCCAGGCTGCCTGCAAGGTGATTGTCGTCACTATGCCTACCATCTTTTCGAAAGCGTGGTGCCGGTTCGAAATAATATCTGGGGTGGACCATGATTGAACCAATGAAACATGGATTATCTACCCCAAAAACCAACCTCGACAAAGAAAGTGGGGCGATCTTGGTGATCACGCTAGTTCTGGTTTTGGTCATCACCGTCGCTGTCCTCGCGCTCATGTACCTAACCCATAACGATGTCCTCATTTCTTCCAATATGGCGGTGCAGAGTGCTGCGCAGGAAGCGACGGATCAGGGCGTGACGGCTGCGAATGCCAGCTTGCAGGCCTTGCCAGACTGGCCGGAAATCACCTCCCCAGGCTCTTGGTATCTCCCGTTACCCACCAACGCTAATGGACCCACCCGGCCCACAGTGCCGCCCGCAAGTTTTTGGTCCAGTTGCACCGGAACGACCTGCGCCTCCATTCCTATCCAATACGGCAGCTTTAATTTCAACGTGCAGTACGTGATGTATCCCGCTGGCGCCCTCGCCACCCAGGTTGGTGGCAATGAACAAAACCAGACCGGCACTGGGCCTGGCGTGCAAAGCATTCGTTATTACGTCGTCTATGTGCATACATCCAGAGCCAATGGTGGTGGCCTCGGCGTCACCGTGCAGGCCATTTTGAGGAAAGTGCAATGAATAAAAATCCGCATCAGAAATTCATTGTCAGTGTGCTCTGCCTGTCCATGACCGCCGCTCCGCTAGCGAGCTGGAGCAGCTTCGCCCAGGCCAACAATACCATCAATATCCTGCCTGCCAACCAGCCGCAGGTGATGATATTGCTGGATAACTCACAGGGCATGGCGGGCGTCCTGCAAGGCCCCACCGGTCTCTCCGGCGCCATTATGACCGGCTCCGGCACCGTGCCGGAAAATGCCAATTCGTCCTCACCCGTAAACTATACCGCCAGCGGCTTCACGCCTCCCGCGCTGGGTTCGCCCGGAACCAGTGTGCCTTACTCCGTCCCCTGCAATACGTCCGGCATTACCGCCGCTGCCCAAAGCGCCTGTGCCTCCGTGGGGGCCTCCGGGGCCTCCAGCGCCTATATCGACAACTCACAATCCATGCTCAACGTGGCGGAACAGGCCATCGGCACGATTATCAATACACCGGAATATAACAACAATATGCAGTTCGGGTTGATGGATTATGCTTTGTCTGGCAGGGTATCGCTTTATAATACTTGGGCATATTATATGAGCGATAATAATGGTTTCTCCTTTGGTACCAGTGCCACGGGAGCCCCATCTGGAGATGTAACCGTGGCAAATCCCTGTTACCAATCAGGCAGTAATTCATGTATTAATTTGCAGCAAAACATATTTGGCCAAGGTAATGGAAGCATTAGCGATCCGTACTTGTATGTTCAAGCCAGCAGTGATGCCCCAGTAATCAATGACGTGCTTTACGCCATCGCCGCTCAATGGCAACCAGATGCCACCAATGCAGTCGGTTGGGGGCCAAATCCATACGGATTAAATCTGCAAAGTTACATGACGGGTAATTCTGGCGTCAATTTTAGCAACTATTCAAACGGATTGGTGTCCGGCATGACTCCCACCAGTGCCGGTTATTTCCCTCTATCTCAGCAAGTGTGGGAGTCTCAACGCGGTTATGCCTTCAATGCAAACACTTCCTACAATAAGGGCAATATTGTCAGTCCCATATCCGCGACAAACAGCGCCAATGCGACCAATATCGCCAACGCCATTCTCCCGGAGGTTTTCCGAACCGACAAATCCATTAATTACGCTGCAGAGGGGCCGATAACCGCCTCCGCCGGCTATTCCCCCACGGCTGGCGCCTTCAGTACGGCACTAAGCTATTACGAGGGAAGCCTGCCAAACCCGCCGCCGGCGACCTGCGGCAGCAAATACGTCATTTTCATCACCGATGGGCAGCCCACCCAAGGTATGGAACATGGATATGTATACCCGCCTTTGGGCAGTGCTTCGGCGCAAATGTTCGGTGTCACCTCCATCACCGCCAGCACTTGGAGTTCGACCAACAACAACGCGGTGGTAGAAACCATTAATGAAATCCAGGCACTCGCGCAAAAGGGCATCAAGACCTATGTTTTAGGGGTCGGTTCCGCCGTCAACCCCAATGTGCCAGGTGCAAGTGCTGCCGATCAGGCGGAAGCTCTGCAGGGTCAGGCCGTGCTCACCGCCATGGCTCAGGCGGGTGGCACTAGCAACTTCTATGCGGCAACGTCTGCCTCCGATGTACAGTCCGCCATGAACAGCATCATCGCCAACATTCTCGGCAAAAGCGTTTCTGCATCCTATGGCGCACCGCCTTCCGCAACCGTGGGGTCTTTGGAGTTTTTGCTCAAAAATGTCAATCCGATCACCGGACAAGGCGACCTCTACGCCTATGCGTTACAGAGCAGCGGTACGCCAAGCACCAGCGCGTCCTGGGACGCTAACAGCTTCATGAGCAATCGCTCCAGTGCCCTCTATACCACCACGCCCGGCGGCACGAATGGGGCAGGAATAGATATCTTGCTGAGCGGTGTCGCCAAGAACACGCCCAGCGCATTCGGCACCCTGCCCACAAGCTTGACTGCAAGCACCATTGCCGCCTACACCATAAATCCGTCTGACAGTAGCGGCGCCTATCTCGGCGGGCGTCAAAGTGGCTGGTATATGGGGTTACCCACCTCCACGCCGCCGCAGGTGCTCACTGCGCCCAACAACGGACAACTGCTGGGTGCAGGTGGCACTACCAACAGTTACCTGACCTTCGCCAGCAATCATGCCAACCGCCAGAATGCGGTCCTCTTCAGCGATAATGATGGCTTCCTGTACGCGATGGGCTACAACAATACTGGCAGCCCGACGCTCCTTTGGGGATGGATGCCTCAGGGCCTGCTGCCGCAACTCCAGAATTACAACACCTTTTGGCAAGGCACGAATATGCAAGGTGGCTTCCAGACGATTGATGCCACAGTCGCGCCGACCCAACCGCACACCTGGCATACCTATGTGGCGGGAAGCGCCAGTAACGGTAGCATTCTCTATGACATTCAATTGACAGGGACGACCGCCCCCAACCTGCAGAGCACGATATGGGAAGATGACCTGGGCGGCAATTATAGCCAACCGCAGCCTAGTAATCCGGTCTTTTATCAATATCAGACGCCGGGAACCAAGAACTTTGGCCAAACCTGGGCACTATGGGCCGTAAACCAGGCCATCAGCGCTACCAGCAGCACCAGTTATCTGATAGGGGTCAATGTGGGCACAGGGCAAAGCTTTCAGGATGCCCTCCCTTTTAATAACACCGCCACCCCCTACATCGACGCATCAGGAAATCTTTATCTGGGCGACAATACCGGTAACATATACGAAATATCCTCGGCTACATTGCCAGGCTTACTGACGCCCGGCGCCGCAACCCTCACGTTTGCTAAGGATTTTGTGAATAAAACCGCCGTTGGCAATTATTCGTCGGCATGGTCTGGGAGCCTCAGTGGCAGCAATCCGGGTGAAGTGCAGTATATCGGTGGCAGTTACTATCAAGGTAAAAACTATCTGCGTGTACAAGGACCCAATGGTATCACTATTTTTTCTCAGCTAAATGGCACTTGGTCACCAGTATGGACCGCCTACGCTGGCGGCGCTGGCACCTGGAGCAGCGGGGCCTTTACTACGCAGACCTCTGGTACTAATCCGCCTGTTACTGCACTGCCATCAGGGTCCGTCGTTTCCGCACCCGCGTTGATCAATAGCGGTGCCGTCATTCTGCCCGTGACCGTGCCACCATCCGCAAACTCCTGTGGAAATGGCGATGCTTACTATTACCTCTATGCCCTCAACAACGGCATTTTCCCCAGCGGCACCTTCACCGACAGTACCGGGACAGCCATTACCAACGCACTTTTCGTTGGTTACGGAACGGCCTTCACGCCCACCGTCACCAGCTTCAATGGCCGTACCTTGTTGCAGGGCGCAGCTAGTAATACCGGACCGTCAAAAACATTCCCCACGGGCTTTGGTGCTGGACTGCCATTAGGTGGCCCTACGGGGTGGAAACTTGCTAATTGAGAGGTTCCTCGACAGGTTGAGTGAATACAAGGGTAAAATGGTGGATTTGTTGGGAGCAGATATTCACTGCAGCCATGGGGATGGCTTCAATAGACTGGAAAGAGACATAGGAGTTGGCTAAAATAGCTCCGTTCGCCTATGAACTAGAACAATGGAGAATTTCTTTGTTTTGTCTGATGCCTAGCCGCAAGCGGAAACCTCTCGGAAACCATATGATGGGAGCCTTTTGGCAACACGAACATGAAACACAAGGGTATCTTATGTCTAATGGTATGATAAATTGAAGCAAGCAGAAGAAGTAATCCATCCAGAAGCCTTATCCGGCACCGGCATAATGACCATATCGCGTGAGCCGGTCGTCTTTCACTGCAACCACTACAATCGCTTTCTTCAATTGGTGATCGAAGACTGCCATTACATTGACCGCGAACCAATTCTGGTAGGCTCTGCGACCGAAGTCAGCTTCCGACAACTGCGGACGGCCTTTCGGGAACACCCAGAATGGTCCGTTGCAAATCGCCTCAAGTATGCAGAATCCATGTATCGCTTTTGCGGATTTGGAGATCTACCATTGGGCGCGCTGCCCCATTCAGCCGAACCAGAGTTTGTTCTCGTCGAAAATCACTCCCATTATGGGACGGCACTGCGCCTGAATTATGGTAAGCGGCGCTGGCCTGGCGAGCATTTCGATCTTGGCTACGCCATAGGTGCCCTATCGGCCATTTATGGACAACCTTATGGGGGGAAAATCGATGCAACTGCCCTCTCCACGGGGGCAGAGACCACCCGATTTCATCTGCATCTTCGCAACAGTGGGGATCGATTCCCCTTGGACATACCGGATATCCCCCAGGCAGTTCTGCCTCAGGGTGCCGATCAGGTTCCCCCGCGACATATCGGTCTGCATATAGATGAAGACGCCATTATGACTGCGGTGGGCACCTTGCCATTGACCGGGGATCCCGACGGATTGATTCCTGCTTTTGGCGTCTATCTGACGCGGCACTATGCGGACTACTACAATCTGGTGTCTTTTCGCTTTGAACGTGCTCTTCAGGAAGCGCTCAACACGCATCGTTATTTGGGGGAGATGCTGTGGTACGAGTACCCTACCCTGTTTTATTATAAGGAGAAATTCGAGCATCTTCAGGGCCAGGCACTCGCCAGAACCTTGTTGATGGAAGCGGGCCATATATGCGGGTTCAACACCATGGGCGGCATCATGCGCTCGGATCCCTGGTATCAGCTGATTGTGCCTCAACTGCAATGCCGTGAAGACTGGTTATCCGGCATCATTGCCTGCATCAATGCGCTCGGTTGGGGCGTATGGCGTATTCAGGAAATCATTCCTAACGAGCGCCTGATACTGCGTGCCTGGTATCCCTACGAGTCTCTTGGACATCTGCGTGCTTTTGGGCCGGCAGACCACCCCATTGATTATTTGATGACGGGCATTGGCTCCTCTCTGATGAACCTGCTCTATACGGCAGACATTACCACAAGGCCGGACCTCACTTTGGAATTTTACTATCAGGTGAACCGTTCCAAAGCCGGATTCTGGGCCAGACAAACGCGTTGCATGGCTATGGGAGACCCCTATTCCGAGGTTGTGGTGGAGCGTAACATTTTATAATTCCACATGCCTCTGAACCTTTCTCATCGTTATGGACTTCATGGCTGCGTGCCAGCTGCGATCTTCCGCGCCGACACCCTCTTCTGCCACGCCATGATCGCATCGATGACTTCCTGGTCAAAGTCCATGGTTTCATGTTCTTTTACCAGTTTTTTCACCACCTGTACCTGCGTAGATATCTGCACGGTGCGGGCAATATTCTGGAAATATGGATCGGTATCCAGATAGCAGTTTTCCTGAGGCAAAGCGCGTTTCAATTTGAGCGACTTGCCTTCTTCGGCATGGCACAGCACGGTTTTTGAGTTGATCTCCGTCACGCTATAGGGCCGCACGGATTTTATCGTCCCGCTATAGGGCACATGCTCCACAACCCAGAACCTGTCCCCCACTTCGGCATCGGCAAAATCCAGATATCTTCCGTATGCATTACCCGTTGCAATCAGCATCACCATTCCCCTGCGTTTTGGAGGCACGCCAGATACCTAGCGCCAGTAGCAGCCAGGAAAAAATCAGCGCCGTCCCGCCCATGGGGGCGAAAAATGCCCAGAACGAATAGCCGGTCAGCACCAGCAGATAGAGTCCGCCGCAAAACAGCAGAACGCCCAGGGCCATCAGCAGTCCCGCCGCGCAGAGCAGGCGCCGCCTGCCGTACTGGCGGATCAACACACCGATGAGCAGCAGCCCAAGCCCGTGATAAATCTGAAAGCGATTCGCAATATCGTAAATATGCAGCGCACGGTCACCCACCCTCCCCGCCACCAGATGATCCCCTGCCGCACCGGCGATCACCGCCAGGGCCATCACCAGCGCCCCGAGCATGGCAAAATATGCTCCGGCCTGTATCCCGCATTTCCGTCCTGCCGAATGTCCCGCCATGTCATTCCTCCCTCGAATACCATCCCGGTTTATAGCCCATATGGAGGGCCTCGAACAAATACGGCCCATCCGCCCCCACCGTTCATAAGCCTGTGCTATGCTGGCAGGTATCATCCTGGAGGAGTCATGACACTTCACAAAATTTGTATTCTGGGGGGCACGGGCTTCGTGGGGCGGCACCTGGCAGAGCGGTTGAGCCAGAAAGGACACGCCGTGCGCATCCTGACGCGCAACCGCGAACGTCACCGTGAAAATCTGCTGGTACTCCCCGGTGTGGAGTTGATCGAGGCCAATGTCCATGACCCCGTCGCGTTAAAAAAACAGCTTGCAGGACGAGATGTCGTCATCAATCTCGTGGGAATCCTCAATGAACGCCATCAAGGCGATTTCGACAGGAACCACGTCGAACTCCCGCGCCTGGTAGTCGGCGCCTGCAATGATCTGGGCATCCCCCGTCTACTTCACATGAGCGCATTGGGAGCCAGCCCCACCGGTCCCAGCGCCTACCTGCGCTCCAAGGGGACGGGTGAGGAGATCGTCCGTCAGTCGAACGGGAATAGGGCGGAAATGGGACGCTTTGATGATCTGGAAGAACCCATGCCACTCTGGAGCCATGGGCTCAAAACCACTTCTTTTCGCCCAGCGGTGATTTTTGGTGAGGGTGACAGCTTTTTCAACCGCTTCGCCGGGCTATTGCGCCGCATTCCCTTTTTCATTCCGCTGGCCCGGTCGAAAGCCAGAATGCAGCCGGTCTGGATTGAAGATGTGGTCAGCGCCTACGTGCAATCCATGGATGACGAAAAAACCTACGGTCAAGCCTATGATCTGTGTGGTCCGAAAGTCTATACCCTCGGTGAACTGGTGGCCTATACCCAGAGTCTGATCGGCACCCGTCGCGTCATCGTGCCCCTCGGTGACTTCGCCGGCAATCTTCAGGCCAGCATCATGGAAAGGCTGCCGGGCAAGGTACTCACCCGCGATAACCTGCTCTCCCTGTCTATCGACAGCGTCTGTACCAGAAATGATCTGGCCGAGAGTTTTCAGATAGAGGCCACCTCTGTCGAGAGTATCGTACCCGGCTACCTGGGCGGGAAAGGTGCCCGCGCGGAGCGTCTGGCGGAAATCCGCAACCGGCGTTCCTGAGCCTCGGCCGGATCGGGATCACGCGTCGGACAACACCTGCGCCTCGCTCTGCAACCCCCAGGCCGCCAGACGCGTCCGATCGGCCGTGGACCAGACCGCACGATGCAGCGCGAGCATGGAGTTGCGATCGGTCAGCAGTATGTTGCGCTCACGGTTGCTGAGCCCTTGCGGACCCTGTTCCAGCGCCTTGTGGCAGAGTTTCGCCGCACGGGGCCAGGCGGCGGTACGGTTACGCTGCAAGGCCGTATGTATTGCGTTGAAACGGGGGTCCACCACCACCTGAACAAAGGGATCCCCCTCTATGTGGGGCATATAGGCCATCCTATCCGCGCCGAGCGATTGCAATTCCTGCGGGACATGTACTTCTTCGGGGATGACAAAAAGATGATGCCGCTGGGTCCAGCGCCCCAGCGCGGGGCGACTCGTCCAGGCCGCCAGGGGCACCGCTGACGCCAGCCCCCCGAGTATGGGGACCAGCCAGGCAAAGTGCCACGCCCCCAGAAAGGGATAGAGTATCCCTGCCAGAATCAAACCCAGCGCCGAGCACCACCCAAAATAGCGTAGTGCATCCCGCCAGGACGTCTCCTGATCGCCACGGACTTGCGCGCCCCAGCTCACGCCGCGCCCCATCAGGGTCTGAATCACGAACTGGCTGTGAAAGGCCATACGGATCGGCGCCATGAGTATCGAAAATATACTCTCCAAAAACATACTGAGCACCAGATGGAAGGCGCCGCCGAAATGCTCTTTTCGGCCGTGCTGACGCAATACCCAGAGCACCGCCATGAATTTTGGCGACAGCAGTAAAATCGCCGTCACCCCAAACAGCCAGAAGGGCATGGGACTGACCAGCCAGTCCCAGTCGAGGGGGGTGATGACGCTGCCGTCACTGGCTGTATTGGCCCAGTGGAGCGAGCCCAGGGCACCCAGGATCAAAAACAGGCCCCACAAGGGCGCCGCCAAAAAAGACATGGCACCGTTGACAAAAAGAAAACGATGCGCCGGGCGCAGCCCCTCCCCTGCCAGCAGGCGCAGATGTTGAAGATTACCCTGCGCCCAGCGGCGGTCGCGTTTGAGATCGTCGATCAGGGTCGGAGGCACTTCCTCATAACTCCCGGACAGGCTGGGCACAAACCAGACTTCCCAGCCGCTTTTGGCCATGAGCGCAGCCTCGACGAAATCGTGGCTCAGTAGCGGGCCGCCGAGAGGGGCCCGCCCCGGCAATACCGGCAGGGCGCAATATTGGGAGAAGGGAGCGATTCGAAGCATGGCGTTATGGCCGATATAATGGCCGTCGCCCAACTGCCAGAAGCGCAGGCCGACGCTGAAAATCGGGCCGTACAGATGCTGCGCGAACTGTTGCAGGCGCGCATACAGGGTTTCGCGATTGACCGCCACCGGCTGGGTCTGAATGATGCCGACCTGAGGATTACCCTCCATCATCTCCAGCATCCGGTACAGCGTTTCGCCGTTCATCACACTGTCGGCGTCGAGTACCACCATGTATTCGTAACCCTTACCCCAGCGGCGGCAGAAATCTGCTACATTCCCGCTCTTGGCCTTGTTATTGATGGGCCGCCGCCGGTAATGGATGCGCCCAAAAGCGTCCAAAGACTCGCAAAGCGCCGACCACACCAGCTCTTCGCGCAGCCAGATGGCGGGGTCGCGGGTATCGCTCAACAGGAAAAACTCGAAATGGGCGAGCGCGCCGGTCTTCTGTATGGATTTATAAGTGGCTTGGAGGCCCGCGGCGACCCGTTCTATCTCTTCGTTGTAAATCGGCATGAGTACCGCCACCCGACTCTGCAGACGCGGCTCAGCCAGGTGCAGTTCGGGGCTGCCCGGTGTGGTATCGGTGCGTCCACGCATGAGCAGAACGAACCCTACCAGCGCCGTCCAGAATCCTGCGGATATCCAGGCGAACAGCAATACAAAGATGAGCAGCGTCGGCAGTTCCAACCAGAAAGGCAGGCGGTCTGTCAATACCTGGTCCAGTGTCAGGCCAGCGCCGCATGCCGGAAGAACGATAAAAGTGCTGAGCCAGTAGCGCCGGTACCGGCCGATGGCTTCCCATGGCCGGGCGCCGCCACGGCCCATATTCAGGCTTCTCCGGGCAGTACGCGCGGATGCGCGCGGATCGTGTGGTGGTTGAGCAGGGACTGGGCGAGGCGCATCAGGGCTGCGCCCCAGGACCGGTTCAAGGGCCGCGAGGCCATGCTGGAACGCACGATGGCCGGTCCTACCTGATGCTGCAACCAGCGACAGGACTTGCCATCATGGGCGTCGCCCACGGGCAGATGGAGGGAAAGATCGAGTCGCGCATCCAGCTCGTCGCCGTTCCCCAGCGTCGCCAGAGCCAACTGTAGGCCCGCGAAGGCCCGGGCATAAAGCGCCTCACCTTCCATATTCGCGCCGCGCAGTTGCGCCACTACCTGTCCGCGAACCCACAACCGCTGGGCATCCGTCAATGACAGGCGAGCCATGTACTGCTCCACACGGGCCAGCACCGGGGCGTTGTTTGCGACGACCATGGCCTCCGCTGTCCAACCCGCCAGCAGATCACCCGCAGGATTGACACTGTAGCTTGATTCATCCTTAAACATTACATCTGCTCCTTTGCCGCGTGTAAAAGATATGTCCAGGTATTGCTCATCACCTGATGGTTCAGGGTTAAAAAACACCGTACATTACTGGGCGAACCCGGTTGCGGCTGAATGACGGCGATCACTCGCCAGAAATGACCATCCTTTTCCCATTCCAGTTTCTGGCTGAGAATTTTCGCACCGTCCGCAGCCTCAAGATGGACCTGCACGGGCGCGGTTTCCTGCAGTTTGGAGAGTGCCCCGCCCCCGAAATCGATTACCACCTTCCGTGCGCCGGGCACTTTTGGATCGTCGCCCAGATAGGTGCCCACCGGATGGGGCAGCGGGATCAGACCGTGATTATCGAGGAAAAAGCGCAGGGTATAGGCGAAGTGCAGGGGCGTTTTGGGTGCAGGTTCATGTTCCGGCACCCAGAACGCGACAATATTATCCATATCCCGATTGTTGGTGGGCAACTCCACCAGACGTAGCTGCCCCTTGCCCCAATCACCGTCGGGCTGAACCCAGACGCTGGGGCGCCGTTGGTACTGGGTTTCGATACCCTGGTAAGCGGAGAACCGGCGATCCTGCTGAATCAGGCCAAACCCGACTGGATGATCCATCGCGTAGGTCGTGGTCTGGGCGTACAGCGGGTTGTTGATGGGCCTGGTCGTCCATTCACCATTACCGTTGGCCATGACCAAGTCGCTGGAATCGTGCTGGGCCGGGTGCCAGTCACCTGCGATGGCGCCGCGTCCATGGCCGTGCCAGTACATGCTGGTCAAGGGCGCCAGTTCCAGTACCTGTACCGGCTTGCGCAGGTAGATGGTGGCCTCCACATGCACCGTGGTGCTATCCCCCTGCTGGATGGTGAAGCGATAGGCCCCCGTCGCGACGGAGCTGTCCATCAGCGCATAGACCACCATCGAGGTCGCATCGGGTTTGGGGCGCACCAGCCAGAATTCTTTGAAGTAGGGGAAGATTTCGCCGGAAGGCTGAGCCGTGTCGATCCCGAGCCCACGGGCCGAGGTCCCGTAGATGGCACCTTTGCCGACAGCGCGAAAATAGGTCGCACCGAGAAAGGAGATGAACTCGTTGTGATGCGGTGGATTGTCGAGCGGCGCGAGCAGACGGAAACCTGCATAGCCGAGTGCGCTGGGTATATTTTTGGGTACGTTCAGTTTGCCGAAACTGAAGTGCTCCAGCGTAAAGGGCACTGGCCGTACCGCACCGTCCACAACGCTGCGAATAACCACTGGGCGGTGAAACCAGGAGCCAGGAAGATAAAACTGTGCCTCGTACGGCAAGTGGTCGCCTCTCCAGAGCGGTGAAACATCCTGAATCTCGGCATACTGGTCGGGCGTGAGATCTTTGAGAAAAGCCGGGATAGGCAAGGGCTTCGGGTTGTAGGTGCGGTCCACCAGCAATTTGGCCTTGGCCTCCACCGTAGCCATGCCGAACTCGGCGGCGTATGCGGGCAGCGTTGCCGTCAATGCGGCCAGCCCAAGCAGGACGGCAGAAAGCGGCTTCAGTGACAGATGATGACGACGACGATAAATATTCATGACAGAACAGGAAGCAATACCTGTGCCATAGGTGCAACATACTAATTTTTAATGTTTATTTATTTTTTGAGGCTTGCTTTTGTCGCTTGTGCCCGACGTCATCGGAAAGATGACCAGAGAATCCACCGCGCCGAACCGCATCTCTCGCGGACGCATTCAAGACAGACTTCATAGCGCACTGAAAGTATTATAGTATCGTCAGACACCCATAGACGAGTTCTATAAATGACGCCTTTCAACTATAAAAATGGCTAGGGGTAATAGTCGCTGATAAACAACAAAATAATTCATGAACCTGCACTCGCTCCACCATGGAATTTAATCACCGACGCAACAACGCGCGGCCACCAACATGATCAACAACCTTACGAATGACTTCTATCATATTGACTAGGAAGGTTTTATGAGTACGGACAACTATGATGTCACCATTATCGGCAGTGGCCCCGGCGGTTATCGTGCGGCAGTTCTGGCGGCTCTGCGCGGCAAAAGAACCGCGATTATCGAGAGAAAGACCTGGGGAGGAACCTGTCTCAATCGGGGCTGTGTCCCTAAAAAGGACTGGCATGAAACGGCAAAATGGATAGAGCAAAGCCGTCATTTCCAAAAGCGGGGGGTGATAGGTCCGGTGCTGAGGGGAAATATGGCGCAAGCCTGGCAGCATCAGCACGATGTGGTGGAGACTGTCCGTGGCAGCTATCTTGACTACCTCAAGCGCCTCGGGATACATCTTTACGATGGCACGGGCAGCTTCCTGGACGCCCGGCGCATCGCCGTTGAAGGGGTCGGCGGACTGGTGGAAATCCATACGGAAACCAGCATCATCGCCACCGGATCGGCGCCATCCCTGCCCCGGGGAATCGTTCCGGCAGCCGGCAAAGTGCTGACCAGCGACATGCTCTATGACAACGGCGTCCCGCACGGAGATCGGGTGATCCTGGTGGGTGGAGGGGTTATCGGCACCGAGTTTGCGTATATTTTTACCCAGCTCGGCAAACAGGTGGAATGGCTGGTGCACTCCACGCCTCTCGCCCACACCCGCTATTCGCCGCAGGCCAGGGATATACTCCATGCGGCGCTGGCCGGATTGGGTATCCATCCACAGTCCGGGTTCAGGATCCACCGCATGGAGACGACGACCGAGGGCGTGACCGTCTTCGACGACCAGGGGAAGCCGATCCATGGCGATTGGGTACTGCTCGCCACCGGACGCCATGCCTACACCGAGGGATTGGGTCTGGAAAACACTCGTATCACCCTGGACGATCATGGATTTGTGCAGACCGACGCCGCCCTGGAGACCGGCGAGCCCGGCATCTATGCCATTGGCGACGCTGTCGGACCGATCATGAATGCCAACCAGGCTCTCAACGACGCCCGGATAGTCATCCACAACCTGCTCAGCACCGAAAAGCAGGAACGCGACCCGCTCTGGGTGCCGGAACTGGTGTATTCCGCAGTGGAACTCGCGCGTATCGGTATGGATGACGAAGCGGCCGAGGACGCAGGTTTTGAACCCGCGGTCGGTTTTGCGGCTTTTGAGACTTCACCACGCGCACTGGGGCAGGACGACGGCGTTGGCTTTGTCCGCCTTCTGGCTGACATGGACAGCGGCGAACTGCTTGGCGGTGAAATCGTCGGGCGGGATGCCGGCGAATTGATTCATTTGCTTGCCAATGGCGGCGACCACGACGGGATGCTGCGCAGGATCGTCGAAACTCGCACCAACCACCCTTCCCGCGCAGAAGAACTGGTAAACGCCACCGAAACACTGGCGGCGCGTTGGGGTCTCGAAGAACAGATCTTTGGGCCCTCCGATTAATCGAGGGTATACAGAAAGCTACGCAAATCCAGCAGTTCGTCTTCACAAAGGGTGTGGCCCATGGGGTAGCGGTGAGTACTGACCGCATAGCCCGACGCGGCCAGTAGCTGCCGGGCGATCTCCATATAGGAAATGGGCAGGACGGCGTCTTGCTGCCCGTGCGCCCAGAATACCGGCGGCGACTCGGGCGTCGCCGCCGGCACGCGGGCACGCAACGGCAGGTAGGCACTGAGGGCCAGCACCGCGCGGGCCGCGTAGCCTGCGTGTAGCGCGGTATAGAGCGACATGGCGCCCCCCTGGGAGAATCCACCCAGAATGACGGCCGGTCCGCTGCCAGCCTCGTGATCCAGCAGTGCGCCGAGCCGCGACGCCATGTCCTGTAATCCCTCGGTGTCTTCGGCAGACTGCCCGTCGAAACCATAAACGTCATACCAGGCCCGCATCGGCCGGTCTCCGTTGACATGCACCGGGCGCACCGGCGCATTGGGAAACAACCAGCGGAATCGGCTCTCCGGGTCCACCATATCCGCCATCCCGGCGAGGTCTTCCATGGAGGCACCAAGACCGTGCAGGAGCACAATGCAAGGCGCTCCCGCTTGGCAACCGGGGCGTGTCAACAGACCCTCCGGCCAGATGTCAGGATTCAACGGCATGCCCAGTATTACTCCTCAGTGCGTCCAGCTTGCGGTACAAGGTTCGCTCGCTTACCCCCAGGCGCTGCGCCAGGCCGCGGCGATCGCCACCATAATTTCCCCGCGCCCAGCGCAGGTATTGTGCTTCCAGATCCGCCAATGGAATGATTTCGCCAACACCGGGTATGGGCTGCCGGCCCGTCAAAGACGAAGCCGGGCCGGATTCTTGCACCGACAAATACTGAAGGTTTGTAGGCAGGTGTTCCGGAAGAATCCAGACATCGTCGGCCAGTAGCGCCGCACGCTCGAGAATGTTGCGCAGTTCACGAATGTTGCCGGGGTAGTTATAACGGCGCAGCAGTTCCAGCGTATCGGCGTGAAGGTGCAGCCCCCTGGCCACCGGCAGCCGTTGCAGGATGACTTCCGCCAGCAAGGGCACATCCTCCAGGCGCTCCCGCAGCGCGGGCAGCATGATCGGAAATGTATTCAGACGGTAATACAGATCCTGCCGGAAACGCTCCTCCGCGACCATTTTTTCAAGCGGACGGTGAGTAGCCGAGACCAGGCGGAACTGCGAACGGATCGGCTCCACGCCCCCTACCCGCCGGAAATGCCCCGTTTCCAGCAGGCGCAGAAGTTTCACCTGTAGACTGAGCGGAATATCACCGACTTCGTCGAGAAAAAGGGTGCCCCCATCGGCCGCCTCCACCAGACCGGTTTTGCGCGAATGCGCGCCCGTAAATGCCCCTTTTTCATGACCGAAGAGCTCGCTCTCAAAGAGGGTTTCCGACAACCCGGAACAATCCACCGCTACAAAAGGCCCGTTCCGACAGTGACTGGCCTGATGTACGGCCGCAGCGGCCAGTTCCTTACCCGTACCGGACTCACCGAGCAGCAATACGGCGGCATCACTGGGCGCCGCCCGGCGGATAAGCCTGGCCACGTCCCGCCAGGCGGGGGAGTTGCCGACCATGGCGGGGGCGGGCAACGCCGTCAATTGCGGCGCCAGGGTCAGCAGTTCAAGAAAGTAGACAACTTTAGCGCTATCATTACGGATAGGGTAGAGATCGATCTGCGCGTTTCCGGAGGTATTGCTGTGCACCACATGCTGGCCGGTACCGGAGCTTTGGCAGGCGTCGAGTGGGCAATGATTGCCTCCCTGACGACAGGCGTAGCCGGCGTCCTCCATGATTTCGTAACAGCGCCGCCCCTGCAGGGGCTTGCCGTCGCCGAAGACCCGCCGATAAGCCTGGTTGGCGGCGAGAACGGAGTAATCTGCACACAGCAGCACGGCCGGGGCGCTGAAACAGTCCAGCAACG
Source organism: Acidithiobacillus ferrooxidans ATCC 23270 (assembly GCF_000021485.1). NCBI lineage: Bacteria > Pseudomonadati > Pseudomonadota > Acidithiobacillia > Acidithiobacillales > Acidithiobacillaceae > Acidithiobacillus > Acidithiobacillus ferrooxidans. The sequence continues at coordinate 873,766 of NC_011761.1, read as the reverse complement.
ATGTCATTTCCGCCCGCAACTGCCTGAGCAAATCCGTCATACCCCCTCCTCCACACCCTCCGCACACGGACTCGAGATCGGTGCAACGGGCACATCCTCACCCCTCACCGCGCGCATGTCAATTATAGCAGCACCTGCCAATCCGCAACTGCCATTTTTGGCAGCTGGGCTGAGGTATAAGCCACGACAGCGGCTGTATAGCACATGAACAGCCCTACAAATAAAATACAACGACCTGTTTATCATTATCCTTTCAAAGGACGCCAGGATAATAGACTATTATCAAATAATGGCACAGAGATTGCTAATACTCTGATGTCCAAATACTCGACAGGGACGGGCGATATGATTTTCAGACAACTATGCACCCCCAAGGGCGGCCACCTGAGCTATCTGCTGGGTGACCCCGTCACCCGCGAGACCGTCATCATCGACCCCATGCCGACACACGTCGACACGCTGGAGGCGTTCATGATCGAGCGTGGCCTCGATCTGCGGTATATACTGCAGACCCACCATGAACCCGTCCATATCGCCGCGGCTACCGTATTGAAGGAACACAGCGGCGCCCGGATTGTCGCCCACGAGAGCGTCACCGATGAGCATATCGACCTGCGCATGCGGCATGGTGATGTCCTCTATTTCGGAGAGGAAAGTCTGCGGGTGCTGCACACGCCGGGGCTCAGCCCCTGCGCGGTCACCTATTGGTGGGAAGATCGTCTGTTCACCGGGATGACCCTGCTGGCCACCGGTGCGGCACCCTGTACCAGCCAGAGCGATCCGCAAACCCTGTATCACAGCATCACCCAAAGTTTGCTCAGTTTCCCTGGGGAAACCCTGATCTATCCGGGTCTGGAAAGCAAAGGCCGGCGCCTCACCAGCATCGAGGAACTCCGCCGCAAGGACAACTGGTTCAACAATCAACGGGGCAAAGGCGCGTTCTTACGCAGTTGTGCGCTCTTGTTGCCGGAGAAGTCTTCAGTAGAAGTAACCCGTAAAAGTGATGTAAACAAAATAGGGGCACAGGAGGAAGATGTGCACCATTACATGCCCGGTCGGAATATTCCGGCTTCTTTGTAGGAGGTAATTCATGGACATGTTGATCAATCCCACGGTGGTGGAGCTATCGCGCCTACAGTTCGCGCTGACCGCTCTCTACCACTTCTTATTTGTACCACTCACCCTGGGTATGACCTTTATTCTGGCCACCATGGAAACGGTGTATGTCATCACCGGCAAACAGATATATAAAGAAATGACTCAGTTCTGGGGCAAGCTCTTCGGCATCAACTTTGCCCTGGGTGTCGCTACCGGCCTGACCATGGAGTTTGAATTCGGGACCAACTGGTCCATGTACTCCCACTTCGTGGGCGATATTTTCGGTACCCCGCTGGCCATTGAGGGGCTGATGGCCTTCTTCATGGAATCCACCTTTGTCGGTGTGATGTTCTTCGGCTGGGACCGCATGAGCCGCAAGGCGCACCTCGTGGTCACCTATCTGGTTGCTCTCGGTTCCAACCTTTCTGCATTGTGGATTCTCATTGCCAACGGCTTCATGCAGGACCCGCGGGGCGGCACTTTTGATCCCAATACCATGCGGATGCAATTTTCCAGCTTTATCGACCTGATCTTCAATCCGGATGCGCAGGCCAAGTTTGTGCATACCTCCATCGCGGGTTTCGTAACCGGCTCCATGTTTGTCATGGGCGTCAGCGCTTATTACATGCTGACCAACAAGCGGAAAGATATGGCGTTGCGTTCCTTCCGGATCGCCACGCTCTTCGGCGTGATTTCCAGCATCGGCGTCATTACCCTGGGTGACGCCCTGGGCTACATTGATGGTCAGAAACAACCCACCAAGCTGGCGGCCATGGAAGCCATCTGGAACACGGATTACAACACGGTGTCCGCGTCCTGGAACCTCATCGCCATCCCCAGCCGTAGCGAACAGAAGAATCTCTTCGAGGTTTCCATCCCGTATATCCTTACACCGCTGCTGACCCACTCCGAAACGACGGTCATTCCCGGCATCATCCAGCTGGAGCAGGAAGCCAAGCCAAAGATTGCCAATGGCATCAAGGCGATGATCGCGCTGAAGGAGTACAACCTGGATCATAGCAATACCCAGGCACTGGCCACCTTCAAGCAGTATGAAAATGACATGGGTTACGGTTTCCTGGCCATGCAGTTTGCGCCTGATCAGGACCTCAAGAAGATCGACGCCACCAATCTGCCCAGCATTCTGGACAAGACCGCGAAGGACACCATCCCCAATGTCTGGGTAGAGTTCTGGGCCTTCCGCCTGATGGTCGCCATGGGCTTCTTCATGCTGGTCCTCTTCGCTTTCGCGGCTTATTTCAGCCTGAAGAACGAAATCGAGAAACACCCCACCCTGCTGAAACTGGCGATGTGGAGTATTCCCTTGCCTTGGGTAGCCTGTGAGTTCGGTTGGATCACCGCCGAAAATGGTCGTCAGCCGTGGACGGTATTCGGCTGGCTGCCCACCTTCGTCTCCGCCTCCACCCACAGCGTCGGCTACATGGTGTTCTCGCTTATCGGGTTCACCCTGCTGTACAGCTCTTTCATCGCGGCGGAGCTCTACCTGATGTTCAAATATGCCCGTCTGGGTCCGCAGGATGACCATCATGGTCACGGTTCTGCACCTGCGGGTGGCGGCATGGCGGGTCAGCCGGTGTTTGCCAAACCCAGCATGGATCGCAAGTAACGCCTGCGTGATGAATCAAGGGGGGTTGATTTACCCCCCGACTGAATGGAGAGCACAAGATGGATGCTTACGTATATTTAAAGATATTCTGGTTCCTGATTCTGGGAATCCTGTTGATGGGCCTCGCTATCATGGTCGGTATGGATATGGGCGTTGGCACTCTGATGCGCTTTGTCGGCAAAACCGACGGCGAACGCCGCGAAGCGCTGAACATCGTTGGCCCGCACTGGGACGGTAACCAGGTGTGGTTCATTCTTGGCGGTGGCGCGATTTTCGCGGCCTTTCCAAGCCTCTATGCGACGTCTTTTTCGGTCTTCTACATCGTCATGATTCTCCTGCTGTTCAGCATGATCATGCGCCCTGTCGCCTTTGAATACCGTTCCAAGGTGCCCAGTCATCGCTGGCGCGATTCCTGGGACTGGGTCTTTCTCATTTCCGGCGCCCTGCCCATGATTGTTTACGGGGCTGCCATGGGGAATATTCTGGAGGGCGTCGGCTTTCACTTCGGCTGGGACGGCCAGTATTATCAGACCGAATCCTTCATCTGGTATCTGCTGAATCCTTTCGCGATTCTCTGCGGCGTGCTGTCGCTGAGCCTGGCCATCTATCAGGGCGGCACCATGCTCATGATACGCGGTAGCGGTGCGCTGTATGACCGGGCACGGAATTACGCCAGCGTCGGCGGCATCGCGGCGCTGGTGATCTTCATCATCGGTGGCTTCATGGTGTCCGGCATGAAGGGTTTCCAACTGGTCAGTGGTGATCCGGGCATGCCCGCGAATCCGGTCAGCGGCCAGACGGTCACACTCGCGAACGGGGCGTGGATGGCCAACTATTCCGCCCACCCCATTCTCTGGCTGGTGCCCTTGCTGGGTTTGGCCGGCATGGTTTTGGGTGTACTCGCACTGCGCGCCAACAAGCCCACCCTCGGCTGGTGGATGGGTGCGGTGGCATGGATCGGCGTGATCGGTGCGGTGGGCACCTCCATGTTCCCCTTCCTGATGCCTTCCACGGACAACCCGGACCAGAGCCTCACGGTCTGGAATGGCACCGGTAGCGAGTACAATCTGGTCTGGATGACCATCTTTGGTCTGATCTTCCTACCCATCATCATCAGTTACACCACCTGGTGTTTCCGGGTGATGCGCGGCAAGGTGGCGGCACCCGACACGCAAGACGACCACGCGTATTAAAAGGAGGCGGACATGAAAAATTTGCTCACATTTATCGGGTTGGCGGCGGTCATGGTGTTGTCCCTTTTTCTGGCGGTGATTACCGGCGACTATGGCCCCTGGTACTTCGCCTGGCTGGTGGGTACCACCATGATTGTCCTTATCTCTGCTGCAGGTGCTATCATGTTTGACAGACAGGATGAAGAACAGCAGCGAAAGCAGGGTTCCACTCATTAGGAAACAAGGAGCTGTCTATGCAATATGTAGATCTGGAAGACCTCATCTTCTTCATACCGTTTATTTATTTTAGTCTGGCAGGCTTCGCTTATCTGTACACCAGAAAACGATTCCGCTAAACGCGGTACCGTCACGGGGGCCTTCGGGCCCCTTTTTGTTCATAAGGAATTCCATTGCGCACTGTGGACGAATTGCTGGCGGTGCAAAAATCTGCGCTCCGGGAAAACGGCGCCATCGACTACAGGCAACGTAGGACGCTGCTGCGGGATCTTGCGCAGATGCTGCGGCAACACGGCAGGGCATTCAGCGAAGCCATCGCCCGGGATTTCGGCAGACGCCACCCCCGCGAAACGGAAATCTATGAAATCTATCCCTTGCAGGCGGAAATCGCCTATGTGCTCAGCCATCTCAGGAACTGGACGCGGCCTCGCGCCGTGCATACCCGCTGGCCATTCCTGCCGGCCCGCAGTCAGATCACTCCGCAACCCGTGGGTGTCGTCGGCATTATCGGCGCCTGGAATTATCCCCTGCTCCTGACCCTGCTGCCGTTGATCTCCGCCATCGCCGCAGGCAACCGGGCGATTATCAAAGGGCCGCGTCTGGCGCCTCAGACCATGACGTTATTGGCGCAATACCTGCGCGATGTGACATCTGAGGATACCATTGCGCTGGTTCAGGGATCACCTGATGTGGATCACGCGTTTCCCGGACTGCCTTTCGATCATCTGATTTTTTCGGGAGCCACCCGTACCGGACGGGTGATCGCCCGTGCCGCTGCGCGGAATCTGGTGCCCGTGACACTGTCCATGAGTGGCAAGAGCCCGGCCATCATCCAGTGTGATTATCCCCTGGCCACGGCGGCCCGATCCATCATGGCGGGCAAACTGGTGAATGCCGGGCAGACCTGCATCGCCCCCGATTATTGTCTGGTGGCGGCGGATCAGCGCGACGATTTCATCGCGCTGGCGAAGTCGGCCGCTTTGTCGCTCTATCCCCACTGGGCAGACAACCCGGACTATACCAGCATCCCCAATGTGCTGCTGTGGGAACGTCTGGAGGGCCTGCTGCAGGATGCCCAGAGGAAAGGAGCGATATTATGGCAGCCCTCGCCAGCACCAGCACTGGCCGATGGCGCACAGCGGCCCTTCCCGCCCACCCTGCTCTGGGATGTGCAGCCTGGCATGAAAATCCTGGAAGAAGAAACCTTCGGGCCGATCTTGGTGGTTCTGACCTACGATGACATCCAGGAGGCACTGGATTATGTGCGCGATCACCCAGCGCCTCTGGCGCTGTATTATTTCGACCGGGATCAGCGGCGCGCCCTGCGGCACTGTAAGGGAATTGCCGCGGGAGGCGTCACCATCAATGACACCATTTTCCATGTCGCACAACCAGGCATTCCTTTCGGCGGTATCGGCCTGAGCGGCATAGGCCAGTATCGCGGTATTTATGGGTTTCAACGCCTCTCGCACTACCAGGGCGTCTTCAGGCAGAATCGTCTGAGCGCCTGCGAATGGGTTCGCCCCCCTTACGGACGCTGGACGCGGCTGCTCATCGCCTGGCTGTCACGCTGGGGTTAACGCTTCATCCTTGGAGAATACCCACCAAAATGCCCGCATCCGATGTGATCATTGCCGGTTCCGGACCTGCTGGCGCCATGCTGGCCAGAGACCTGACGCGCGCCGGGGCTAGCGTGCGGATTCTGGAACGGGGCGGGGAAACCCCGGCGTCAGCGCCGAATTTATGGAAGCTCTGGCGCCGCAAGGAGGCATTACATGTGGCGCCGGGGGTTGCCCTGCTCCGTGGCACACGGGTTGGAGGTGGTTCCACCGTTTTCTACCACACGGCCATATCTCCTCCCCTGGAGATGTTTTCCCACCATGGCGTGGAAATGGCGCAGGATTTGGCGGCTGTTCTTGCAGAACTACCGCACCAACCCCTGCAGGCGCCACTTCTGGGTCCCACTGCGCAACGCATCATCGACGCGGCGCGCTCTTTAGGGCTGCCCTGGCAGACGTTGCCGAAAATGATTGATCAGGAACTCTGCGGCCATGGGGACTGCCCACCTGCAGCTTTCTGGTCTGCGGCGTCGCTGCTGGCGCAAGCAATGCAACTGGGCGCCGAACTGGAAACCGGCATCCAGGTGAACAGGGTGCTTTTTCAGAATGGGCGTGCGGTGGGTGTGGAGGCCCTTCAGAAGGGGCAGCTACGCCGGTTCATGGGAGGGACGGTCATTCTGTCAGCGGGTGGTGTGGCAAGTCCCGTAATTTTACAGCGCAGTGGGATCCGCGAGGCGGGGCGGGGATTTTTTTGCGATCCCTTGCGCGTTGGTGTGGCAATCGGTCGGGGAAATGGGCTCCAGGAGGCAGAAATGCCCATGACAGCGGGATTCGTAGATCGGGAAGCCGGTTACATGCTGACGGATATGACTGTTCCGCCCAATTTTTATCGCGCTTTTGCGTGGGCAGCCGGCAGAGTCGACATGCTTGCGCATTACCGGCATAGTATGATGATCATGGTGAAAATCCGCGATGAAATCAGCGGTGAAGTGAATGCCAACGGACGCGTCTGGCGACACTTTTCCGCAGCCGAAAAAAATCGCATGCGCAACGGCATGGGACTGGCTGCCGACATCCTCCGGGCGGCGGGCGGTAGACGGATATTCTTCTCGCCCTGGCTGGCCGCGCACCCCGGCGGCAGCGTGCGTCTGGGCGAACTGCTGGATGAGCGGCTATCCTGTTGCACCCCCAATCTCCATGTCTGCGATGCGTCGGTGATCCCCGAACCCTGGGGTTTACCCCCGACGCTGACGGTATTATCCCTGGCGAAGTATTTGGGCCGCATATTACTTGGGTGAATGAATGAGCGCACTTACGGTATTGCAGTTTTTCCATATCACCGCAGTGGTTTCCTGGATTGGAGGAATTTTTCTGCTCGATATTTTTATCGTTCCGGTTCTGCGCCGTAACATAGCCAGCGAGGCAGAACGCAGCAAATTACTCTACCAGATTTTTCGCCCCTTCTTTGCCTGGGTATGGGTGGCTGGCGCGGTACTGGTGATTACCGGTTACTGGATGGTGTACGTATACGGCGGATTTACCGCGCTCCCTACGGCGATGCGGATCATGGTGACACTCGGCACCCTGATGGTGATGCTGGCCTTGCTTGTATTCTTCGTGCCGTTCCTGCGCATGGGGCGGGCCATTGCCGCTGGCGACTGGCCTATGGCCGCCCGGGCCGCCGGGCAGATCAGGCTGGTTTCGGGTATCAATCTGGCGCTGGCCATCCCCACCATCCTGGCGGGAGTATGGGGAATATTTGGCTGACAACCCTTGAACCCGACGCGGTTGGTTATCTAAGGTAGATATTCTTCCCCAGCCGCTTGAAATCCTCTGCCTTTTCCTGCAGGCCTTCCAGTCGTGCCGTCTCGATATCTTCACCCTTGGATTGCGCGTATTCCTGCAAATCCTGGGAGATTTTCATGGAGCAGAAATGGGGACCGCACATGGAACAGAAGTGCGCCGCCTTGGCGCCTTCCTGGGGTAAGGTCTCGTCGTGATATTCCCGCGCCTTTTCGGGGTCCAGTCCGAGGTGAAACTGGTCTTCCCAGCGGAACTCAAAACGCGCCTTGGACAGGGCGTTATCCCGCACTTGTGCGCCGGGATGCCCCTTGGCCAGGTCGGCGGCATGGGCGGCAATCTTGTAGGTGATGGCCCCTTCCCGCACGTCATTTTTATCCGGCAGGCCGAGATGCTCCTTGGGGGTGACGTAGCAGAGCATGGCGGTCCCGTACCAGCCGATCTGCGCGGCGCCGATGGCGCTGGTAATATGGTCATAGCCGGGGGCAATATCCGTGGTCAGCGGTCCGAGCGTGTAGAACGGCGCCTCGAAACAGTGCTGTAGCTCCTCCTCCATATTAGCCTTGATGAGTTGCATGGGGACATGGCCGGGGCCTTCGATCATGACCTGCACATCGTGCTTCCAGGCAATCCGGGTGAGTTCACCCAGGGTATGCAGCTCGGCGAACTGCGCCTCGTCATTGGCGTCGGCCAGAGAGCCGGGACGCAGACCATCGCCGAGGGAGAAGCTCACGTCGTAGGCCTTCATGATCTCGCAGATTTCTTCAAAATGGGTGTAGAGAAAGCTCTCCTGGTGGTGCGCGAGGCACCATTTGGCCATGATGGAACCACCGCGCGACACGATGCCGGTAAGACGATTCGCCGTCAGCGGGATATAACGCAGCAGCACACCGGCATGGATGGTAAAATAATCGACGCCCTGCTCCGCCTGCTCAATGAGTGTATCCCGGAACAAATCCCAGGTGAGGTCTTCGGCCTTCCCATCGACCTTCTCCAGGGCCTGATAAATCGGCACGGTCCCGATGGGAACCGGGCTATTGCGGATAATCCATTCGCGGGTTTCGTGAATATGCCTGCCGGTGGATAAATCCATGACCGTATCGGCGCCCCAGCGGATCGACCAGACCATTTTTTCCACTTCTTCGGCAATGGACGAGGTGACCGCGGAGTTGCCGATATTGGCGTTGATCTTCACCAGGAAATTCCGGCCGATGATCATCGGCTCCAGTTCCGGGTGATTGATATTGGCGGGGATGATGGCGCGGCCCCGGGCGATTTCATCGCGGACAAATTCCGGGGTAATGGTGTCGGGGATCTGCGCGCCGAAGGACTCGCCGCGATGGGCGCGAAACAGCGCCGGATGGCTGGCACGCAGGTGCTCCAAACCCTGATTCTCGCGGATGGCGACGAACTCCATCTCGGGGGTGATGATACCGCGCCGCGCATAGTGCATCTGGGAGACGTTGCCGCCGTTGGCCGCCCGGCGAATTTCGCGGCGATGATGAAAACGCAGATCCGCCGTGCGGACATCCGCCAGACGGGCGCGACCATAGGCGGAACCGGGCTCGGGGCGGCTTTCGATGGCGGTATCCGTCGGCGACCATTGCCAGCGCATGGCGGGCAGGCCCGCATGAATATCGATGACCACGTCCGGGTCGGTGTAGGGACCGCTGCAATCATAGACCGGGATGGCCGGATTGACTTCGAGGCTGCCATCCCGCTTCCGGGAGTCGCTCTGCCGAATCTCCCGCAAGGGAATGCGCAATTCCGGGAAACGCACGCCACCGAGGTAACGCTTGTGTGAGCCGGGGATCGGGCCGCAGGTTACCGCTGCGTCCTGCATAGTATTCACCATATCCGTGGGACGGGTAGCCATCAGTCATTCCTCCTAAAAATTTATCCGATTGCTGCGGAACAAAATCAGGATGCGGGCGGAAGATGCGGACAGGCATGCTGCAGTCGCGCTTCCCTACGCCGGCATGACCCGGATCAGGTTCCAAGGGTACCTCTCAGCCCACGACGTGGACGCCCCTAGCGTTTATAACGATTCACTGAGCAAGGTACGGGAAGCTGAGTGAATCTGTCAAGTTAGTCCACCACCTTATGCCACGAAGGGTGGGACGCGCAAAGCGAATCAGTGCTATCATCGCGCCCGTCCATTCAGCCCTTGTTTGCCGCCCTTTCGGAGTCCATCTTGCTCAGCACCACCAACCTCACCATGCAATTCGGGGCCAAGGCCCTCTTTGAAAACGTCTCCGTCGAGTTCGGCAATGGCAACCGCTATGGCCTTATCGGTGCCAACGGCAGCGGCAAGACGACGCTGATGAAGATTCTTGGTGGTGATCTGGAGCCCAGCTCCGGACACGTCAGCCTGAGCAGCGGTGAGCGTCTCGGCAAGCTGCGGCAGGATCAGTTTGCCTTTGAGGAGTGCACCGTGCTGGACACGGTGATCATGGGCCACGCCGAACTCTGGCGCGTCAAGCAGGAACGCGATCGCCTCTATGCCCTGCCGGAGATGACCGACGAAGAAGGGATGGCGGTGGCGCATGTGGAGGTGGAGTTTGCCGAGTTGGGCGGCTATGCGGCCGAGTCCCGGGCTGGGGAGTTGCTGAGTGGTGTGGGTATTCCGCTGGAGCAGCACAGCGGATTGATGTCGGCGGTGTCACCCGGCTGGAAACTGCGGGTATTGCTGGCGCAGGCGCTTTTCGCTGACCCCGATATTCTGCTGCTGGACGAGCCGACCAATAACCTCGACATTCATACCATCCAGTGGCTGGAAGAACTCATCAGCAACCTCAACAGTACCGTCATCATCATCTCCCATGACCGTCATTTCCTGAATAGCGTCTGTACCCACATGGCGGACCTGGATTATGGCGAGTTACGCATTTATCCCGGTAATTATGATGAATATATGCAGGCTTCAACCCTGGTGCGGGATCAATTGCTCGCCGACAATGACAAGAAAAAGGAGAAGATGGCCGAGTTGCAGGGCTTTGTGAGTCGCTTCTCCGCCAATGCCTCCAAGGCCAAGCAGGCGACTTCCCGCGCCCGTCAGTTGGAGAAAATCCAGCTCGCAGAGGTGAAGCCTTCCAGCCGGCAAAATCCCTATCTGGTCTTCAATCAGGAACGCAAACTCTATCGCAATGCCCTGGATGGGAAGGACCTGAGCAAATCCTTTGGCGATCTGCGCCTGTTTCATAAAATGCGTTTGCATGTCGAGGCCGGCGAACGCATTGCAATTATCGGCTCCAATGGTCTGGGCAAAACTACCTTGTTGCGTTGCCTGATGGGCGAATTGACCACCGATGCCGGCGAAATAAAATGGGCGGAGAATGCGCGTATCGGTTATTTCGCCCAGGATTATGCCCCGGAATTTGCCGAGGATATGACGCTTTTCGACTGGATGTGCCAGTGGCGCGGTGAGCGCGATGATGACCAGGTGATCCGCGGCGTGCTGGGCCGCCTGCTCTTCGGGCAGGACCAGGTCAATCGTTCGGTCAAGGTGCTCTCCGGTGGCGAAAAGGGCCGGATGCTCTTCGGCAAGCTCACCCTGCAGAAACCCAACGTGTTGATTCTCGATGAGCCGACCAACCACCTGGATATGGAATCCATCGAGTCTCTCAATTCGGCCCTGGAGAAATACGACGGAACCTTGCTTTTTGTCAGCCATGACCGAGCGTTTGTGTCTTCCCTGGCCACTCGCATCATCGAATTCACCCCGCGGGGCATCCAGGACTTCAAGGGCACCTATGAGGATTATCTGCGCAGCCAGGGCATGGGGTGAAGATCGGCGGGTTCATTTTTTCCGGTAAAAGGGTTTCCACATACCGATAAACAGCAAAACAATGCCGACCAGAAAAATTTCGCCGATCCATTTCCAGTGAACCGCATTCAGCACGTCTGCCAGACGCAGCAGACTTTGCGCCTGGGCATCGGTGCCGTGGTGGACCGCCAGTTCCGCCACGGCATTGGTTTTGAACACCACGCCCAGATAGCGCAACACCATCAGCAGCAGATCCGCAATAAGCAGTCCGGTGCCGATGTACACCCACCAGATGCGCGGAAAAAAGATGCGCCGCATCCGCCGCTCAGGCCCGCCAGCCATTCATGACCTGTAAGGCCTTCCGCAGCATGGTCTCGGCTTGCTCCGGGCTATCGGCCTCCGTATAGCAGCGCAGTTCCGGCGCATTGCCGGAAGGCCGCAGATGAACGATGCCGCCCGACGTGAGGGTCACCCGGATGCCGTCCGTCAGATCCATGCGCTGCGCGGCACCCGCAATTTCTCCAAAAGCCGTATTGAAAGCCACGAAGTTGGCCGCCTCGTCCTCACCGCGAAAGGTATCCAGGTGGCGCTGGCTCAGCGCCGTTGGAAAGTTCTGCAAACGGTCACTGGCGGTATGACGGGGTGGCAGATCGGCCAGCAAGGCTGCCAGAGGGACGCCACGATTCTGCGCCGCCGCAAGCACCGTCAGCATGGGCAGGATGGCGTCGCGGGTGGGAAGGGGCGCCAGGGTGTGGCCATCACGGGTAAGCGGGCTGCCCAGCAGAAAACCCCCGTTGGCCTCATACCCGCAGACGGGCTTCAATCCCTCCTGCAAGGCGGCCTGCATCGCCTCGATGACATAGGGGGAGCCGATCCGGGTGCGCAGGATTTCCGGAAAAAAGCCGGACAACTCCAGCGCCGTGTTGCTACTTACCGGTGTGACTACCGTATGGGCGCCCAAGGCATGGGCAGTCAGTATCCCCAGCACGTCGCCACGCCACCAGCGGCCCTCATGGTCGGCAATCATGGGACGGTCGGCGTCGCCGTCCGTAGTCAGGAGCGCATCGAGATGGTGCTCAGCCACTGCGCGCTGCGCCAGAACCGTGTCTTCGGGGCGCAGGGCCTCGGTATCCAGGGCCACAAAATCCGCGGAGCGGCCCAGGGGCAGCACCTCCGCACCCAGCGACTCCAGCAGTGTCACCAGCAGATCACGGGCGACGCCGGAGTGCTGGTAGACGCCCAGTCGCCATCCGGCAAGACTGTCCATGCCAAAAAAGTCCCGGTAACGCTGCTGATAGAGCGCCAGCCAGTGCGGGTCAGCAGCGGGCAAAACGGGTGGCTTGCGCAGCGCGCCCGCGTCGTCGAAAAGGGCCGTATCCACCGTCATATCCTGACGCAGGATCCCGGCCTCATCCGCTTTGAGCAGTTCTCCACGAGGCAGGTTGAATTTGATGCCGTTGCGATCAAACGGAATATGACTGCCGGTGACCATCAGGGACGGGACTCCCGCCGTCAATCCCGCAAAAGCCAACGCCGGCGAGGGAAGGTATCCGGCGAAACGAGGCTGCCCGCCCCCCGCGAGGACCGCGGCCCAGGCCGCGGCCAGCATCCGCGGCGTGCTGGGACGCAGGTCGCCGCCCAGTATCACCGCATCCCCGGCGTGAAACTCGCCGATTTCCGCAAGATACCGCAGAAAGGCCTGGGTATGTACATAAACGACCTTATCCGACAGATCCACCACCAGACCCCGCAACCCACTCGTCCCAAAAGCCACCATCATCTGCCCTCTCCGTGTGTGCCGTTCCGCTCATGATAACGGCAAGGCGCTTGCGGCGATACCGGCGGACCACCCCGAACCGCTTCCCCTCCCACCCCACGACTGTGTACCATATGCTGTTTGCACGGCGGCATCGTCCTGGTGCATTTCCCGATATCATCAAACCACCGAGCACACCCATGCCTACCAATAATGACTGGATGAACTGGCACCGCGATGCCAGTGCAATGCCCACGCTGGGGACGTACGGTTACGAAGATATCCGCAAATGGGTGGGCGATCTGGAAATTCGCAAAGCCCAACCTTACCAGAAGTCCATCAGCCATCTGGAGCAGCGTGGCAGCACCGACCTCAGTGCCCTGGTGCAGGGCACGGCACATACGCCATACCGGGTAGACATCCACCTCAGCCAAGGGCATCTGGTAACCCTGTGTACCTGCCCGGTAGGCAGTCGCTGCAAACACGTCACCGCGGTGCTCCTCGCTCTGCTGGCCGGTCGTAGCCACGCTGCGCCGACGCCGGCCCCGGCTTTGCGTCCGCATGTGATGCAATGGCTGAGCGAACTGCGTTCGCATCTGGATCCGCCCAAACCCAAGCCGCCGACTGCCACTCATACCCTGTACTGGCTGCTGGAACTGAACAGCCGACGTCATCAGGGGCCGGTTCTCAGTTGTCGTAAGGCCCGCCTGAACAAAAGCGGAGAATGTACCGGTCTCACCCCCTGGTACAATTTTGAAGGCGCCCAGCGCCGCCCGCCGAGCTTCATCGACGACGCGGACCAGCGTGCTCTGCGCCGTCTGCTGCTGGAAGACCCCTATGCCAGCCAGACGGGCGAATTCGATCTCGGCCCCCGCCACGGTGCCGCAGCTCTCACCATACTCGCCGGTACCGGACGCCTCTTCGCCAATTCGCCAGCCAACCCGTCCCTGCGACTCGGTGATCACCGGCCTGGCACACTGGTCTGGAAGGTCAGCAAGGGCGGGGAACAATATCCGGCACTGGAAACCACGCCACCCGCTACCAGCTTCCTGCCCCTGGATGCGACCTGGTACCTGGATGGGAAGACTGGGGAAATCGGCCCGATCGAGACGGACCTGCCGACCACGGTCCTGCGCGATCTGCTGCAAGCCCCGCCCCTCAATGCGCAAGAAGCCATTCTTTTGCGCGAGATGCTGGAGCAATCGGTGCCCGGTCTCCCCGCGCCCGTGGCCGATCCCGGACAGGGCTTACGGGAAATCGAAGCGCCTCTGCAAGCCCTGCTCTGGTGCGACACTCTGGCCCTCCTCGGTATTCAGGCACACCGCAACTATGCCGGCCAATGGAGTCCTACCTGTCGCTTCGATTATGCGCAGCCCACATTTGTGTATGGTCCCGCACGCATTGCCGTGGACGACGACAGTGCCATCCAGACCCTCAACAATGGTGAGATGGTTCGGATAAAACGCGACAGGACAGCCGAAAAACAGGCACTGCAGGCACTCGGAAAAACAGGTCTGAAAGCTGTCAGTGCCGGCCTTTTCCACAGTCTGTCGCCGCTGCCTCATCCCATCTACGGGCTAGCCAGCGAAGCCGACTGGGACGGGTTCATGTCAACGAGCGTCGAGACCCTCCGCGAGCAGGGTTGGGAGGTGCGCTGGCCCGATGGCTTTCGTCACTACTTCCTACAGGTGGATGAATGGGATATGCAGGTAGATGGTGCCGAGGAGGGGTGGCTGGGTCTCGATGTCGGTATCGTGGTGGACGGCAAGCGGCTGGCGCTGCCCCCCCTGCTCGGCGCCCTCTTCGCCCGCGACCCGCGCTGGCTGAATCCAGGCGGTCTCGGTACCATTCCCGATGGTGAGCATATCCACCTGCACACCCCGGCGGGCGTGCCGATCCAGACCACGGCGGATCGCCTGAAACCTCTGGTCGGAACCCTCATCGATCTGTTCAGCCTGGACGCCGGGGGGCCTTTGCGGATGTCCGCCTTTGACGCGCCCCGCATCGCCCGGCTGGTGGACGGCAACCAGTGGCGTAGTGAAGGGATGGATGCCGTGCGTGCTCTGGCTAGATCTTTGCCTCAAAACGGAGAGATCCCCTCCGTCCCACTGCCCGCAGGTTTTGCCCTCCCCCTGCGCAGCTATCAACAGGATGGGCTTGCCTGGCTGCAATTCCTGCGCGAGCATCATTTGGGCGGCATTCTCGCGGACGATATGGGTCTCGGCAAAACCGCCCAGACCCTCGCCCATCTGCTGCTGGAAAAAGAAAGTGGCCGCCTCACGGATCCCGCCCTGATCATCATGCCCACCTCTCTGATTCACAACTGGCGAGAAGAGGCGGCACGCTTCACTCCCGACCTGCGGGTGCTCTCCCTGCACGGCAAAGAGCGCAGCAGCCGTTTCGCCCAGATACCTGACCATGACCTGATTCTTACCACCTATCCGCTGATCTGGCGGGACGTCGAAACGCTCAGAAATCAGCACTTTCATCTGCTGATTCTCGATGAGGCACAGATGGTCAAGAACGCGCGGGGCCGCGCCGCCGAAGCCATCCGTGAGATTCCTACCCGGCATCGGCTTGCCCTCACCGGCACCCCCCTTGAAAATCATCTCGGCGAACTCTGGGCACAATTCGACTTCTTCCTGCCCGGCTTTCTCGGCGACCAGCGCAGTTTCCAACGGGTCTGGCGCGGCCCCATCGAGCGCCACGGAGATGCTGAGCGTCTGGATTTGTTGGCCCGTCGGGTGCGCCCCTTCATTCTGCGTCGGCGCAAGGAGGATGTCGCCAAGGAACTCCCCGAGAAGACCATCATTATCCGCCCCATGGATATCGAAGGGGCGCAGCGCGATCTTTATGAAACGGTACGCAGCGCCATGGATGAACGGATCCGCCAGGAAATCGCCGCCAAGGGTTTTCAGCGCAGCCAGATCGTCATCCTGGACGCGATGCTCAAACTCCGCCAAGTCTGCTGTGACCCGCGCCTGCTCAAGAGTGAAAAGGCGCGAAAGGTACAGGACAGCGCCAAACTCGCCCTGCTCATGGAGATGATTCCGGAGTTGCTGGCGGAAGGTCGCCAGATTCTGCTGTTTTCGCAATTCACCGAGATGCTCGCCCTGATCAGTGCACGCCTCGACAAGATGCATATCCCTTACGTGCTGCTCACTGGCAGCACCCAGGATCGCAAGACGCCCATCGACCGCTTTCAGCGCGGTGAAGTGCCACTCTTCCTGATCAGCCTCAAGGCGGGCGGCGTCGGCCTCAACCTCACGGCGGCAGACACCGTGATTCACTATGACCCGTGGTGGAACCCCGCCGCCGAAAATCAGGCCACTGATCGCGCCCACCGCATCGGCCAGAAACGTCAGGTTTTTGTTTACAAGCTGATTGTTGCCGGGAGCATTGAAGAAAAAATCCTGGCCCTGCAGGAGAAAAAGGCCATTCTCGCCGCAGGTGTGCTGGAGAAAACGCAAAAAGAAAAGCT
Source organism: Acidithiobacillus ferrooxidans ATCC 23270 (assembly GCF_000021485.1). NCBI lineage: Bacteria > Pseudomonadati > Pseudomonadota > Acidithiobacillia > Acidithiobacillales > Acidithiobacillaceae > Acidithiobacillus > Acidithiobacillus ferrooxidans. The sequence goes on along the minus strand of NC_011761.1, from coordinate 857,270 downwards.
CCGTTTCGGCCCCGACGACCTGGCCTCCCTGCTCGCGCCGCTACCGGAAGTCTTGCGCTGACGCAGGAGCCGCAGTGCTTCCTGAACGGCACACTTGGTGGCATGATGTTCTTCAGCAATCTCCGGGGGGTCAAGGCGTATGCAGGCAGCACAGACAGCGGACCGATGGCACCATTTCATCGTCGGGGGTGCCCTGCGCCGTTCATCAGGCAGCAGCGCCGATGGCCGCCTTTAAGGCAATCTTGAGAGTACGCTCCTCCCGTCCCGCGGCGGTGCTGGTGTCGCTGGTGCTGTGGATGGGTTGTGGAACATCCGTAGCGACGGCCGGCATCCTCAGTGCCGCTCAGGAACAACTTTTGAACTCGGCAGCAACCGCTTTCGCTCAGGGTGATTATCGCCCCGCCGCCGATGCACTGCCTGAATTGGAAAACACCTACATGGGACCATGGGTAGGGTACTGGTCTCTGCAACCCCGCCTCAACATCATGACCCAGCGCCAATACCAGCGCTATACCCTGCACTATCCGGGCGGAGTGGCGCATCATCTGCTGCGCCGGCAATGGCTGCTGGAACTCGCGCGCCGCAAGGACTGGCCGGACTTCACCCAAGTGTATCAGGATGGCAGCCCTCCTGATTTGATCTCCTTACGCTGCGATGCGGCGCGCGACCCACTGCTGCGCACCAGTCTGGTAGTTGCCCCCTTTTTCCTCTGGAGCAGTGCTCCGGCGAACGATCAGGCCTGCAACGCCATGGCGCGCGTCTATCTGGCACAGGGGCAAATCAAGACGTCCGAGCTGTGGCATCGCCTGCAGCAAATGTACGAGGCCTCGGCCTTCAGCGCCGCGCTGCGCTTTGCCCCGTTTTTGCCTCCGCCGCAATCCGGCCAGCTTGCGCAGACGGTAACGGCACCGGCCACATGGATCTCTCAGCAGATTCAGCAATACGGCACCGGCAACTGGCCAGCCGGTCAGGCCCATTTGCTGGTGCTCGCCCTCCTGCGCCTCGCTGCCATCCATCCTGCAGACGCCGCACGATTTGTGCAAACCCTGGATGCCCTGGATGCTGCCGATAAATCTCTGCTGCTGTACAACGCTGCCTACCATGCCACGCTATCCTTTTGTTCCGAATCCGGACACTGGTATGCCCAGGCCTACGCGGCCGATCCGCAGTTCCACCCACGGCCCCGACTGCTGGCCTGGATGGTCCGTACAGCATTGCGCGACGGTGACTGGAACATGGTGGAGCTGGCCACCCGGCAGATGGGTGCCGTTCAACGGCAGCAGCGGCAATGGCAATTCTGGTCCGCGATCGCACAACTCCAGCTTGGGCAGACGCAGGCCGCCTATACCGCGCTCGCGGCTCTGGAATCTCCGTGGACTTATTACGGGCAACTGGCCATGGCGACGCTGAACAGACCACTGATCCTGAAGTCCGGCGACCCGCCCGCACCCATCGAAGTGAGTGCCACTCCCGTGAATAATGCTCCCGGGCGGACCGCGATCACACTTTATCATCTCGGACTCTATTTCGACGCCCTTGCCGAATGGGACCAGTTTTTGAAGGGGTTGAACGGCCCAGCGGAAATCGAGGCCGCAGCCCGGACGGCCTTTCAGCATGAGGCGTGGCTGCTGGGCATCCATGCCAGCAGCCTGATTCGCGGTGGGAAAGACTGGCGACAAGGCTACGTGCTTCCCTATGCGCAGGAAATCAGTGCCGCCGCAGCCCAAACCGGCTTGCGACGCGCCTTTCTTGCCGGCCTGATCCGGCAGGAATCTGGTTTTGCGTTCGGCATCCAGTCCGACGTCGGCGCGCAAGGCCTGATGCAGGTGATGCCCGCCACCGCCCGGTGGCTGCAAACCCATGTCGCCGGCGCCGCCACCGCCGATCTGCACAGCGTCGACGGCAACCTGACCCTGGGTTCGCACTATCTGAGTCTTCAGCAACAGCATTTTGGTGGCTCCGAGCTGCTGGCTGCGGCGGCCTACAACGCCGGGCCCGGCGCACCGCAACGCTGGCTGGGTCGTTGGACACCGCCGCCAGGCCCATGGGCGGGTCCGATTTTCACCGCGAATATCCCCTTTCGGCAAACCCGCCACTATGTGCAGAGCGTGCTGACCAACACGGTTGTCTACGCCGCCATTCTCGACCGCAAGCCGCAAACCATATGGCCCGAGTGGCGCCTCGGCACCAACCCGTAATCTGCTTGGCAGTTCATGCGACGCACTCCGTCTATACTATGTTGTTATCCACAGGCGTCAGGGACTCTGCATCACCATGACCGCACCCGGTTTTCTTCCTCGCCCCTGCTTACAGCATCTGCTGACTGCCTTGACTGCGGCAGGCTACTGCTGTCTGGGTCCCAAGGTGCGGGATGGCGCCATTGTCTACGAAGAGTTGGGCAGCGCCGACGATCTGCCGCGGGGGGTCCACGATCATCAGCAGCCGGGCGCGTATCGGCTCCACCGCGACGAGAGCCCGCGCTGTTTCTCTTGGGCCAACGGTCCCCAGGCCCTCAAGCCGCTGCTCTTCGCCCCCCGGGAGGCCCTCTGGACCAGCGCTGCGGGGAGTGACGGGGGCATCACCTTTCACCCCGAGATACCGGAAGCCCCGCCCACCGCCGTCATCGGGGTGCGCGCCTGCGATCTGGCGGCCCTGCGTCTGCAAGACCAGCACTTCCTGGAAGGGCCTTTCCCGGATCCCCATTATGGCGCCCGGCGCAGAAACCTTTTTTTGGTGGCGGTGCATTGCACCCAACCTGCGGCCACCTGTTTCTGCGCCTCTACCGGCGACGGGCCGCGGGCCGCGTCGGGTTTCGACCTGGCCCTGGCGGAACTGGACGAGGGGTTCATGGTGACGGTGGGGAGTCCCAAGGGCGAGGCACTGCTTGGGCAACTACCCATCGAAGCCTTGGATCCCGCCCAGCAGGCCGCCGCCGACGGGGAGATCGTTGCTGCCGCCCAGGCGCAGCAACGCGCCCTGCCGTCCCGCAACCTGCGTGATGGCCTCTTTGCCAACCTTCACCACCCCCATTGGGACGATGTGGCCCAGCGCTGCCTGTCCTGCACCAACTGCAGCTCCGTCTGCCCCACCTGTTTCTGCCACGCCGAGATGGAGGAACCCGCCCTGAACGGCCTGAACAGTACCCATTACCGGCAATGGGACTCCTGTTTCACCGAAGGCCACAGCGCTATCCACGGCATCGTCATCCGCGCTGACACCCGCCAGCGCTATCGCCAATGGCTGACCCACAAGCTCGGGAGCTGGCACGACCAGTACGGCCGCTCCGGGTGCGTGGGCTGCGGACGCTGCATCGCGTGGTGCCCGGCTGGCATCGATATCACCGCGGAAGCGGCGGCCGTCTGTGGAGGGAATCATGTCTGATCCTTACCTTCCCCACGAGGTCGAGGTCCTGGAGCGCGTTCAGGAATCCCCCACCATCTTCACCCTGCGCCTCGCCTTCACCGAGCCGGAAATGCAGGCCCGCTATCGCTTTCAGCCGGGCCAGTTCAACATGATTTATCTTTATGGGGTGGGCGAGGTGCCCATTTCCATCGTCTCCGACCCAGAAGATGAGCACCTCATCGATCATACCATCCGTGCCGTGGGCCGGGTCACCCAGGGGCTGGCGCGCCTGGGGAAGGGCGCCCGCCTGGGCCTGCGCGGACCTTACGGCCGGGGCTGGCCTCTGAAACTGGCCGAAGGCAGGGACATCGTGCTCCTCACCGGGGGGCTGGGCTGCGCGCCGGTGGTTTCGGTCATCCACTACATCCTGCGGCGGCGGGAACGCTTCGGGCGGCTCACCATCCTGCAAGGGGTCAAGCATACCGACGACCTCATCTGGCGCGCCCAGTATGAAGCCTGGAGTCGGCTGCCCGATGTGCAGGTGGGGCTGGCGGCGGACGTGGGCAGCCCCGGCTGGTTCGGACAGGTGGGGCCGGTAACGGTCCTCTTCGACCGCGTGCAGTTCGATCCCGGTGCGCTGATGATGATGTGCGGCCCCGAGCCCATGATGCGGGCGGCCGTGCAGGAGCTGCTGCGGCGCGGCGTGGCGGAGGAGGATTTGTGGCTCGGCATGGAGCGCAGCATGCACTGCGCCATCGGTCATTGCGGCCATTGTCAGATGGGGGGGCACTTCGTCTGCCGGGATGGCCCGGTCTTCCCCTACCCGGAGATCCAGGCCCTGCTGGGCGAGCGAGGATTTTGACGTCATGGCCGCTGCCAAACCACGCCTTGCGGTGCACAAGTTCAGTTCTTGCGACGGTTGTCAATTGGCCTTCCTGAATCTGGGGGAAGACCTGCTGCGGCTTGCCGAGCTGGTGGAGATCGTTCACTTCGCCGAGGCCGGCCCCGTGGACCCGGATGCCGTCGTGGACATCGCCTTCGTGGAGGGGAGTGTCTCCACGCCCGAAGACGAGGAGCGCATCCAGAAAATCCGTAAAAACAGCCGCCACCTTATCAGCATCGGCGCCTGTGCCACCGCTGGCGGCCTCCAGGCCTTGCGCAACTTGGCCGACGGCCCCGGCTGGATTGCGGAGATCTACGCCCAGCCCGAACACATCCATAGCCTGGCCACCTCCACCCCCATCGCCGCCCATGTCCCGGTGGATCTGGAACTGTGGGGCTGTCCGGTGAACGGGCGCCAGGTCCTGGGGGCGGTGCGCGCCCTCCTCTTCGAGGTCGTGCCAGCGCTCGAAAAGGACAAGGTGTGCCTGGAGTGTAAACGCCATCAAGCGGTCTGCGTACTGGTGGCCAAGGGACTGCCATGCATGGGCCCGGTGACGCTCACCGGCTGCGGGGCGCTGTGCCCCCGTTTCGGACGCGATTGCTACGCCTGCTATGGGCCGGCGGAAAATCCCAACGCCACGGCATTGGGGCGACGGTTGGAGGGACTCGGCCTGGTGCCGGAGGCCGTCGCGCGGCGATTCCTCTTCATCAACAGCGGCGCCCCGGCCTTTGCCGAGGCTGGCCGCCATTGGCGGGAGCAGGTCCATGACCCAAAGCCGTGAGATCAGCCTTTGCGTGCCGGTCCTGGCGCGGGTGGAGGGGGAAGGCGCCCTGGATCTGGAAGTGCATGACGGGCGCATTCAAACCCTGCGCCTGCGCATTTTCGAGCCGCCTCGACTCTTCGAGAAGTTCCTGGAAGGCCGGGAATACCAGGAGATCCCGGACATGGTGGCACGCATCTGCGGCATCTGCCCGGTGGCCTATCAGATGAGCGCCGTGCATGCCATCGAGGGTATCTTCGGCCAGGCACCCGGTCCCTGGGTGCGGGCCATGCGCCGCGTGTTCTACTGCGGCGAGTGGATACAGAGCCACAGCCTGCACATCCATCTGCTGGCAGCGCCCGATTTCCTGGGTTACAGCAGCGCCTCCGAGATGGCGCGCGCGCATCCCGACATCGTGCGCCGGGGGCTCGCCCTCCAGGCATTGGGCAATGAGATCATCCGCTTTTTCGGCGGTCGCTCGGTGCATCCCGTGGGTGCCCGGGTGGGGGGCTTTCACCGTGCGCCCAGCCGGGCGGAGGCGGCGGTACTCCGGGAGCAGGTGCGGGCTGCCCTGCCGGGGGCCGAAGCCCTGGTGGCCTGGACCGCCGCGCTGAACCTGCCCGACGACCCTCAGGACTTTGTCAGTGTCGCCCTGCGCCACCCGGATGAGTACCCCATGAACGAGGGGCGCATCGTCTCCAGTGACGGCCTGGACATTCCCATCGCCGACTACGAAAGCCATTTCCGGGAGCATCAGGAACCCCACTCCACCGCCCTCTATGCGGCGCTGGACGGACGCCCCTACCTGGTGGGTCCCCTTGCGCGGCTCAACCTCAATCTGGATCGCCTGCATATGCCCGTCCGGGAGGCCCTGGGGCGTACCGGCATCGCTTTTCCCAGCCGCAACATGTTCCACAGCATTGTCGCGCGGGCGGCAGAGATCCATTATGCCCTTCTGGAGACCAGCCGCCTGCTGGAAGATTACACCGAGCCAGAGGCACCCTTCGTCCCCGCCGTACCGCGCGTCGGCATCGGTTACGGGTGCACGGAGGCCCCCCGCGGCCTACTCTGGCACCGCTACGATCTGGATGCCGCAGGTCAGGTGCTGCACGCCCGCATCGTCCCGCCCACCAGCCAGAATCAGGCGCGTATGGAGGCGGACCTGCGTCACTCCCTGGAGACCCTGGGTCTGGACCGGGACGGCGAGACCCTGCGCCAGCAAGCCGAAATGGTGATCCGCAACTACGATCCCTGCATCTCTTGCGCCACCCATTTCCTGAAGGTTCGGCTGGAACGGCGGTGAACCCGGTCCGCATCCTTGGCATCGGTTCGCCCGTCGCGGGCGACGATCTGGGTTGGCGGCTCGCGGAGGCCCTGGAACAGGCGGGTCTGCCCAGGTATTTCCCCGCGGGAATGGTCCACGTCACGCTCTGCGATCGCCCCGGCAGCCTCCTGCTCCCGGCCATGCGCGGCGCGCGTCTGGCCATTCTCCTGGATGCCATGCGTAGCGGCGCGCTGCCCGGCACAGTGCGGCGCCTGGATATGCTGGAACTGGACGACGGCACTGGGCTGCTGTCGAGCCATGGCTTCGGTGTGGCCGAGGCCCTGGCCCTGGGCCGCGCCCTGGAGGATCTGCCGCCCCGGGTGCTTATTTACGGGATCGAGACGGGCCGGGCACCTCCCCCTCCGCCACTCAGCGACCTGGTGGCCATTCTTTGGCCGGCGATCATCGACGATATCCGGGTGTGCATGAAGGAACCCGGGGTGGTACCTTTAGCGATGGAGTCCAAACAAAAGTCTGGAGGAGCATCCTTATGAACGGGAAACAGCGTCACATCGCCTGGTTGGTATCCGGCGCCGTCCTGTGCGCCGGAACGGCAGTCACCGGGGCCAGCGCATCCCCCGTAGACATACAGTTGAATGTCGGGGCACCACCCATCTATGCGGCACCGGGCTATCCGCCGATGGCGATCGCCACGCCACCCCTGATGATCTGGTTGAGCAACCTCGGAGTTTACGCCGCCTATGGCGTGCCTCAGCCCATTTTCTATCTGGGCTCAAGCTACTATTACTATTACGGTAACCGCTGGTGGGCCGGGCCGGGCTATCGCGGACCATGGCGCCCCATCGCCGCGCCGCCACCCGCGCTCCGTCACTGGAATTACCGCGACTGGCAAAACGTCCAGCGCGATGCCCGGCGCCATTATCGCGACCCACAGTGGCGCCATTTCCGTCCGGCGGAACGTCCGCAACCACAGTATCGTGGACCGGAGCAGCGGGGCCCCGGCGCCTTTCGGGGGCCGGAAGGCCACGGACCTGCGCAGCGACCGGAGGATCGTGGTGGACCTGGTCGGGGACATGACGGCCATGACCAAGGCCACGGTCCTCACTGACAAGGATCGTGGCAGGGTCGAAACTAGCCGAGTTTGCCTTTGACCCAGTCGCGGGCGGCGGCGAGGGCGGCATCCAAGGCCGCCGGATTGCCGGCCCCGGCCTGCGCCAGTTCCGGACGCCCACCCCCCTTGCCGCCCAACGGTTGTGCCACGGTGTTCACCAGTTCTCCGGCGTGAACCCGTCCAGTCAATCCTTTACCGACTCCGGCAATCAACGCCACTTTCTCCCTTTCCACGCCCGCAAGGACGATGACGCCGTCAGGTAACTGACTGCGCAGGCGATCCAGGGCATCGCGCAAGGCTTTGCCATCCATCCCCTCCAGGCGCCTGATCAATACCGGTACTCCGCCCACATCCTCGGCCTCTGCGGCAAGATCGGCACCCGCTCTGGCGGCTTCATCCCGCTTGACCTTTTCCAGCTCTTTTTCTAACTGGCGCAGGCGTTCCAGGGTTTGCGCCAGACGTTGGTCCAGTTCTGCAGGGGCAACTTTCAACAGTCCGGCCGCCGCTTGCAGGCGTTCTTCATCACGCTGAATAGCCTCCAGCGCCACCGCGCCGGTGACTGCTTCGATACGCCGGATACCCGCTGCCACGCCGCTTTCGCTGAGGATCTTGAAAACACCTATATCGCCCAGCGCCTCCACATGGGTGCCGCCACAGAGTTCCATGGAGAAGTCACCCATGCGCACCACCCGCACCTCGTCTCCGTACTTCTCGCCGAAGAGCGCCATGGCACCCAGGGCCTGTGCCTCGGCGACAGGCAGGATCCGGGTTTCGGCGCCGACATTATTACGGATAGCGGCGTTGACCACGCGCTCGATTTCCCGCAACTGTGCGGCCGTCACCGGCTCCGGCTGACTGAAGTCGAAACGCAGCCGCTCCGGGTTGACCAGCGAACCCTTCTGCTGCACATGACTGCCGAGAATGTTGCGCAAGGCGGCATGGAGCAGGTGGGTCGCGGAGTGATGTGCGGCCGTCGCCCGTCTGGCCACTTCGTCGATGCTGGCAACCACCATATCGCCGACCCGCAGGCGCCCGGATTCCATGCGCCCCAAATGCACATGCAGGTGACCCATGGGCTTTTGGGTGTCCGTCACGGCAAACAGGGCATCATCCGACTGGAGCTCGCCACGGTCTCCCGCCTGCCCGCCGGACTCCCCGTAAAAGGGCGTCCGATCGAGAATAACCACTCCCATGTCCCCCGCTTCGAGGAAGGCCACCTCTTCACCATCGCGGATCAGCGCCACCACCTTCCCCTCATCGGCACAGGTCGAATAGCCGGTGAACTCGGTAACCGGCAGCCGCATGGCCAGATCGTGGTACACCCGCTCGGTCTTGACCTCACCGCTGCCCGCCCAGGCGGCACGGGAGCGGCTGCGCTGCTCCGCCATAGCCGCCTCGTAGCCCTCCATATCCATGATCAGATCGCGCTCGCGGGCGATATCAGCGGTTAGATCGACGGGGAAACCAAAGGTATCTGCGAGCCGGAAAATGATCTCGCCGGGAATGGCGGCACCCGCTGCAAGATCCGCAATGGCCTCCTCCAGCAGACTGAGTCCGCGCTCCAGCGTTTCCCGGAAACGGGTTTCCTCACGCTCCAGAGCGCGCTCCACTTCGCGCTGTGCCCGCGTGAGTTCGGGAAAGGCACTGCCCATCTCCGCCACCAGCGGCGCCACCAGTTGATGGAAAAATACCGTCTCCATGCCCAGCTTGCGGCCATGACGCACGGCGCGGCGGATGATGCGGCGCAGCACATAGCCGCGGCCTTCGTTGGCGGGCAGGACGCCATCGGTGATGAGAAAGCTGCAGGCACGGATGTGATCCGCCAGCACCCGCAAACTGATGTCCGTCGCCGCATCGCTCCCATATGTTTTGCCGCTGATGGTGGCTGCTGCGGCAATCAGCGGCTTGAAGAGATCGGTGTCATAGTTGTTATGTACGCCCTGGAGCACGGCCGCGAGACGCTCCAGACCCATGCCGGTATCGACGGAGGGTTTTGGCAGAGGGGTCAGGGTGCCGCTGCTGTCCCGGTCAAACTGCATGAAGACCAGATTCCAGATTTCGATATAGCGATCGCCGTCTTCCTCCGGACTGCCCGGAGGGCCTCCGGGAATATGGGGGCCGTGGTCATAGAAAATCTCCGAACAGGGGCCGCAGGGGCCGGTGTCGCCCATGCTCCAGAAGTTGTCCTTTTCGCCGCAGCGGGAGAGGCGCGCGGGATCGATACCGATCTCGTTCATCCAGATGTCGGCCGCCTCATCATCCTCCTCGTAAACCGTAATCCAGAGCTTTTCCGGCGGCAGGCCCAGACGTTCGGTGAGGAAACGCCAGGCAAAGCCGATCACTTCACGCTTGAAATAGTCGCCAAAAGAGAAGTTGCCCAGCATCTCGAAGAAGGTATGGTGCCGCGCTGTGTAGCCGACATTTTCCAGATCGTTGTGTTTGCCACCCGCGCGCATGCAACGCTGCGAGGAAACGGCGCGCCGGTAGGGACGGGTTTCCAGGCCAAGAAACACGTCCTTGAAGGGCACCATACCGGCATTGGTAAACAGCAGGGTCGGATCGTTACGAGGGATCAGGGGGCTGGAGGGCACGATCTGATGCCCCTGTTCCACAAAATACTCCAGAAAAGCTTGGCGAATGGCTTGCGCTTGCATCGGTCTTCCGTTGTTAAAGATAAAGTGTTTTTGTCTCCGGGCGGGGTTTCTCCGCCCCCTCACCCGCTGTCAATCGGCAGCGAAATCCCTTTCTCTGCCGGCGCCCAGCACCTGGCGAATCGTCTCTCCGGTAAATCCCCGCCCCGCCAGGAAACGGGCGCGCCGGGCATAATCTCTGGCGTCCGCCGGCGGCGTGTTGCCGAAACGCTTCCGACAGACGGCTTGCGCTTGCTGCAACCAGTCAATCTCGGGGTCTGCGCCAACCTCGATCCCCGCCCGCTGCAAGTCCTGACGCAAGCGCAAGGGCCCGTGCCCCTGACGCACACGGGTACGGGTGAGCATTTCCACATAACGCGCGTCATCCTGATAACCGGCGGCGGCGAGCGCATCCAGCGCCAGCGCCACGTCCCCTGCGTCACATCCCGCACGGAGCAGTTTGTCACCCAACTCCCGGCGCCCATACTCCCGGCGCGCCAGCAACCGTAGCGCCAGCGCGGTGGGATCGCTGCGTTCTGTCGTCAACTAGCCGACCGCTGCGGGCTCTGCCACCTCTTCGGCAAAGGCCAGGGGGTGTCCTGCTGCCGCTGCCCGTATCCGCTGCTCGATATTGGCCGCCAGTTCCGGATGCTCCTTGAGGTACTGGCGGGCATTGTCCTTGCCCTGACCAATACGCTCGCCCTGGTAACTGTACCAGGCGCCGCTTTTTTCGACGATGTCGAACTTCACACCGAGGTCCACCAGTTCGGACAGTCGGGAGATGCCTTCACCGTAATAGATGGCAAATTCGGCTTCGCGGAAAGGTGGTGCGACCTTATTCTTGACCACCTTGACGCGGGTATCGTTACCTACCACTTCGTCGCTCTTTTTGATCGCGCCGATGCGGCGGATATCAAGGCGCACGGAAGCGTAGAATTTAAGGGCATTACCACCGGTGGTGGTTTCCGGACTGCCATACATCACCCCGATTTTCATGCGAATCTGGTTGATGAAAATGACCAGGGTGTTGGTCCGGGAGATATTGGCGGTGAGCTTGCGCAACGCCTGACTCATCAGACGCGCCTGCAGACCGACGTGGGAATCGCCCATGTCGCCTTCGATTTCCGCTTTGGGGGTCAGAGCGGCCACGGAGTCGATGACGATGAGGTCCACGGCACCGGAGCGCACCAGCATGTCGGCGATTTCCAGGGCCTGCTCGCCGGTATCAGGCTGGGAGATCAGGAGGTTTTCCAGATCGACGCCGAGCTTGTGGGCATAGCCTGGGTCGAGCGCGTGCTCGGCATCGATAAAGGCGGCGGTGCCGCCTGCAGCCTGACAACTGGCTATGGCATGCAGGGTGAGAGTCGTTTTACCGGAAGATTCCGGCCCGTAGATCTCTACCACCCGGCCCCGGGGCAGTCCGCCAACACCCAGCGCCAGATCCAGACCCAGCGAGCCGGTGGAGTAGACCTCGATGTCCTTGATGGCGTTATGATCACCGAGACGCATGACGGCGCCTTTACCAAACTGTTTGTCAATCTGTGACAGGGCCGCCGAAAGGGCCTTGCTGCGCTGTTCATCCATAATATTTTCCTTCTCCAGAATCGAGGGGTAACCCATCCTTGCAAAACACCATGTTGTAGTGGCGCGCGGCAGGACCCGCTGAACCGACACCGCGGCTTAGCGGAACAACCTTTTCCGGCATTCTACCTGAGCGGGCGGGCGGGGCAAACGGCCGATGGTTACACGGCCGATGGTTACCGCAACAACCCCAGCAATCCGCCCAAGGCTACCGAACCCGCCGCATACTGCACCGACCAACGGTCTCCGTGAAAATGACAGGTCCGCACCTGCGGTTCCATGCCCCGTGCGCCCCAGGCAATACAGACGGTACCCACCGGCTTGCCGGGCACGGCGCCCCCCGGCCCGGCGATGCCGGTGATAGCTGCGGCGATGTCCGCTTCGTGCAATGCGCCGGCGAGCATTTCCAGGGCGGTCTCCTCCGCTACGGCCCCGACCCGCGAGAGGGTCGCTTCCTGCACCTTCAGCAACTGAATTTTCGCTTCATTGCTGTAGGTGACAAACCCGTGGCGCAGCAGCGCCGAGGAGCCTGGCAGGGCGGTGATCCGCGCGGCCAGATCACCGCCGGTACAAGACTCCGCCAAGGCGAGTCGGGCGTCCCGCGCACGGGCGCGCTGGAGTAAGGACCATTCCGGCGGCGCCATGTGCAGCGACATGGCGCACGGCGTTCCGGCCTCGACCCAATACTCGCCCGGCAAAACTTCCGGCGTGGTGCCGTTATCGTTGAAAAGGCTCAAAGGCACGTCGCAAACGGGCAGGTACGCGCTGGCCCAATCACGCAACGAGGCCCAGTCGTCGGCCGGCAGATGGGTGCGGCATGATGCTGTTATCCAGCCCGCGGCGTTCGCAAACTCGCCAATGGCCAGCGCCGTGGCGGAACAATCGGGCAATGTGGCGACGAGTTCCACCCGAACCTCTATCCCGGCCCGCGTAGCCCAAGCCGCCAGACGCTGAGCGTCGGGCAAGGCCGCGGGGCGCATGGGCAAGAATATCCGCAGACGGTCCGTAGGGTTATCCGTCATAACCAGCCTGCCCACAGCATCAGCCGCAGAAGAATCAATGCCGGGATCGCCGCAGCGATATCGTCGAGCATGATTCCCGTGCCTCCATGAATATGTTTATCCAGCCAGGAAATCGGCCAAGGTTTGAGCATGTCAAAAAAGCGGAAGAGCAGGAACCCGACGAGCAGCGTCCACCATCCGAAAGGCACCAGCCAGAGGGTGAGCAGCAGACCCGCCCATTCATCCCAGACGATGGCCGGCGGGTCCAGGGCCCGCATGCCGCTACCGCTATTTTGCATCTCCCGCGCGGTCTGCCCGCAGAGCCACGGCCCTACGGCGATGATCGCCACCAACACCAACGTATAAACCACATTGTTCTGCACCACGAGGGCCAACAACAGATACAAGGGAATGGCAGCGATGGTGCCCATGGTGCCGGGCAGAACGGGCGACAGACCGCTGCCGCCGCCCAACGCCAGCCAGTGATACCAGGGCCTAGAGTGCATGGACATGCCCCCAGGAAAAGGGCAGCGACAGCGACTCATCCCGCCAGGTCAAAGTGACCGCGGCCCGGGCATCGGGGGTCGCTGGCAGGATGCTGCCCACCGCCGTCAAACGCAGGGAGAGCGACCGGGCGGCCTCCTGCAATGCCGTCGATAAGGCGGGAGCGGCACAGAGGATCAGTTCATAATCATCACCACCGGTGAGGGGCCAGCGTTGCAGGCGTTCCGGGTCGGTCCGCGCCAGATCCGCGAGGTCCGGGCTCAAGGGTAGCGCATCCAGGGCGACCTGCGCATGGACGCCCGAAGCTTTCAGAATATGGCCAAGGTCGGCCAGAAAGCCGTCGGAACAATCCACGGCACAAAGTACACCACCCGCCAGCGCCGCCGCGCCGAATTCGAGACGGGGCGTGGGACGCAGCCGTCGTGCCTCCAATGCGTCCCGCCGTGGTGCTGAACAGGGAACTGCCCGCCTCTCCTGGCCGCGCTCCACCAAGGCCAGGTCCAGGGCGGCGGCCGCGTCGCCAAGAGTGCCGGTGACCCAGATCACGTCTCCCGGCCGCGCCGCCTCACGGCGCATCACCCCATGGCCAGAAAGTCCCAATGCGGTTATGGAGAGGGTCAGCGGCCCATCCGTAGCCACGGTATCGCCGCCGACAAGGGTAACGTCATGCCGGTCGGCGAGTGCGCTCCAACCCGTTGCGAATGCTTCCAACCACTCCCCATAGCCTTCCGCCCGCCACGGCAGGGCCAGGCTGAGCAGACACCAGCGCGCTTCCGCACCCATGGCGGCCAAGTCGCTGAGATTCACCGCAAGGGCTTTCCAGGCAAGGTCTTCCGGGCTGACTTCGGGGAAAAAGTGACGACCGGCAACCAGGGTATCCATGGTCGCCACCAGTTGCCGACCCGCCGGGTCCAGCCAGGCGGCGTCATCACCGATACCCAGCCGCACATCACTGGCCATCTTGCCCAGCCGGCACCGCAACTGCTCGATGAACGCAAACTCTCCGCCCGCCATGTTCACTCCGTCTTGGCCATCGCTTGCGCTACTATAGCAAGGCCACCACCTGAAGGAAGCCATGCCCAGTACTCCCACCGTCACCGGACGCTTTGCCCCCTCCCCCAGCGGCCCGCTCCATGCGGGATCACTCATTGCCGCCGTCGGCAGTTATCTCAGCGCCCGCAGTCAGGGTGGGTGCTGGCGACTGCGCCTGGAGGATGTGGATGAGGGCCGCACGCGTGCCGGTGCCGCCGACGCCATTCTTCGGCAACTGGAGGCCATGGCCCTGGACTGGGACGGGCCAGTGCTGTCCCAGTCTCCGCGCAAGGCGATCTATCAGGAAGCGCTGACGGCTTTGCAAACCAAGGACATGGCCTACCCCTGTGCCTGCACCCGTCGGGAAATCCGCGGCTTCGGCGAACGCTATCCGGGCGTCTGCCGGCAGGGTCTGGCATCCGGACGGCAGACCCGCTCCTGGCGCCTGCGGGTGCCGGACCCCTTGCCCATCTGGGAGGATCGTTTCCACGGCTGGCAAGATACGCCCGCACCACAGGGTGACCCCATCCTGCTGCGTGCCGACAAATACTTCGCCTATATCCTGGCCTCTGTCGTGGACGACGGAGAGCAGGGCATCAGCGAAGTGATCCGCGGCGGCGATCTGCGCGCCCTCACTGGTGCGCAGCGTTATCTGCAAAGCGCCCTGGGCCTGCCCTACCCGCAATACGGGCACCTGCCCCTCCTCTGTAACGCCGACGGTCGCAAGCTGTCCAAAAGCCTCGGCAGCCCCGCCTGGGCGGGCGAACCCAGCCAAGCCTGGGAGGAGACCTTGCGACTGCTCGGCTGGATGACGCCCGCCGGACTGCGTGGCGCCCCTGCCGCAGAGTGGCGCGACTGGGCGCTCAGCCGGATGGCCGAGGGGCAACTTCTTTATCGCATTACCCCACTGGCCGCCGCCGCCGAACAGCGTTAGGCTGAGCGTCATGAACCTGCCGCCCCTCACCCCTGCCACCCTGATCCGTCGCTACAAGCGCTTTCTTGCCGACTGCGCATTGGCCAGCGGCGAGATCATCACCGTGCACTGCCCTAATTCCGGGAGCATGCGCAGTTGCGCCGAACCCGGTCAGCCCATTCTGATCTCCCAGAGCGGCAACCCTAAACGCAAACTTCCCTGGACCTGGGAACTCTACTGGAGCGGCGCCAGCTGGGTCTGCATCAACACGCAGCACCCCAATGCCGTAGTCGCCGAGGCCATCGCTGCGGGCGATATACCCGCCTTACAAAATTATGCACAACTGCGCCGCGAAGTGCCTTACGGCAGTCATGAGCGGGTGGATGTCCTGCTCAGTTCCGAAGGCCGGCCGCCCTGCTACGTAGAGGTAAAATCCTGCACCCTGCTGGAGGAAGACGGTGTGATCCGCTTCCCCGATGCCGTCAGCAGCCGCGCCCTGCGTCATCTGGGGGCATTGACGGAGGTGGTCCGCGGCGGCGGGCGCGCGGTGATGCTTTTCCTGATCGGCCGGGAAGACGGTCGGGGTTTTGCGCCCGCAGACGCCATTGATCCGGCCTATGGGAAGGCACTGCGCCGGGCACGCACCGACGGTGTGGAAATTCTGGCCTACCGGACCCGCCTCAGTCCTGATAAAATAAGCCTCAGTGTGGCGGAACCGCTTCTCTTTTAGCCGCATCAGGAGAACAGCATGTTACAACGCAGCAAAACGTCCCCCCAGGGCAGCATCAAGACCGCAGAAGAAGTGGAAAAAATGCGGGTGGCGGGCCGGCTCACGGCCATGGTGCTGAAGATGATCGGTCCCCACGTCAAAGCCGGCGTTACCACCGATGAACTGGACCGCATCTGCCACGACTATATCGTCAACGATCTGCAGGGCATTCCCGCACCGCTCCACTATCAGCCCAGCCCGGAATATCCGCCCTTTCCCAAATCCGTCTGCATCTCTCTCAACCATGTGATCTGTCACGGCATTCCCGGCGAGCGCGTCATCAGGGATGGCGACATGCTCAACATCGACGTCACGGTTATCAAGGATGGCTATCACGGAGACAGCAGCAAAATGTTCACCGTCGGAGAGGTGCCGTTGCGTTCGCGTCGGGTGATGGAAGTGGCTCATGAAGCCATGGTGCGTGGCATTCAGCAGGTGCGGCCCGGCGCAACCCTGGGCGATATCGGCCATGCCATACAGTCCTACGCCGAGGCGCAGCACTGTTCCATCGTCCGGGAGTTCTGCGGGCACGGCATCGGCCGCAAATTCCACGATGAGCCGCAGGTGCTGCATTATGGCAATCCCGGTGAAGGCATTGAACTGGTGCCGGGCATGACCTTTACCATCGAACCCATGGTCAATGCCGGCAAACGCTACATCAAGGCCCTGCCCGACGGCTGGACCATCGTTACCAAGGATCACAGTGCTTCCGCCCAGTGGGAGCATACCATTCTGGTCACCGATGATGGTTACGAAATACTGACCCAACTGCCCGGCGACCCCGTCTGAGCATGACGATCCACCCCGCGCAGTCCCGGACGCCTGCTGCGTTGGGCGAAGTTCGGGGGTCTTCGCCAGCCGCCACTTCGCCACAGCAGAGTGCCAGCGCTCTGCTCCACCAGCGCAGCCGCGCGGTGGACAGTACCCTGCGCAGGCTCTGGCAGAGCACATCGGGTGCAGATGCGGCGACGGCGCAAGAACTCACCCTGGCGGCCGTAGGCGGTTACGGGCGCGGCACCCTCTTCCCCCACTCCGACATCGACCTCCTGATTCTGACCCCGCCGACGCTCACGACGGTACAAAAGGGCTTCATCGAAGGCTTCCTGACCAGCCTCTGGGACCTGCAGATGCAGGTGGGGCACAGTGTCCGCAGCGTGGACGAATGCCTGCAGGAGGCGCGTCAGGATCTGGGTATCGCCACCACCCTGCTGGAATCCCGTTATCTGGCCGGATCGCACCCATTATTGCAACAACTGAGCGACGCGTTACGGGAAAATCCCCCCTGGCCTTCCCCGCTTTTTTTCGCCGCCAAACTGGCGGAGCAGGAAAACCGTCACGCCCGCTGCAGCGACACTGCTTTTCACCTCGAACCCAACCTCAAGGAAGGTCCCGGTGCGCTACGCAATATCCATCACCTGCAATGGCTCGCGGCCAGTGTTTTCGGGGAGGGCAGTCTGCGTCGCCTGCGCGATGAGGACATCATTACCGGCGAGGAATATCGTCAGCTCCTGCGCGCCCAGGCCCTGCTCTCCCGCCTGCGGATCGCCCTGCACCTCGCCACCGGACGCCACGAAGACCGTCTGCGCCTCGATCTGCAGGTACCTCTGGCACGGCAACTGGGCTACACCGACCGACCGGGACGTACCGCCGTCGAACAATTGATGCAGAAACTCTATCGCGCCTTCGCCGATATTCTGCGTATCGCCGCCATTGCCCAGGAGAACATCGCGCAGCATCTGGCCGCACGCACCCCAGCGCTGGAGGTTACCGACCAGCGGGCCACCCTGTCCCGGCCCACGCTGCATCGCGATGATATACAACTGCTCCGGCACATTCTGGGCCTGTTCCGTAGCCTGGTGGAAGACCCGCGGCGGCGCACCCTCGACGCACAGACGCAACGCCATCTGTACGCCTTGCGGAACGCCGTTCACCCGCGGGATCTGGACCATGATCCCGTCGCGCAGGAGCAGCTTCTCGCCATTCTCGCCCAGCCCGACGGCGCCTATCGCAGCCTCGCCATGATGCAGCAATGTGGCCTGCTGGCACGCATACTCCCCGCCTTTGGACGTATCACCGGACGTATTCAGCACGATCTCTTCCATGCGTATACCGTCGACCAGCATACTCTTTTTCTGCTCCGCAACCTCGGACAGATCTGGACTGGCGAGGCACCACTCCTGCCCGTCGCCGAGGCCGCCCGGCGGCAGGTGGAAAAACCGGAGTTACTGGTGCTGGCCGGTCTCTTCCACGATATCGGCAAAGGCCGCGGCGGCGATCACTCCAAAATCGGTGCTCAGGAAGCCCGGCGTTTTGCCCGGCGTCTACGATTGTCGCCCTGCGATACAGACCTGGTCGTCTGGCTGGTGGAACAACATCTGCGAATGTCCGCCGTTTCCCAGCGCCGCGACCTCGAAGACCCTCAGGTCATCCGCGACTTTGCCCATCTGGTCGGGGATGAACGCCATCTTGCCTATCTGCTGCTCCTCACCGTGGCCGACATGCGTGCCACCAACCCGGAACTCTGGAATGACTGGAAGGGACTGCTGCTCAGTACACTATATCGGGCGACGGCCACGGAACTTCAGCGGGAAGACCGCCAGACCCGGGATCTTCCGCAGATCATCTCCGATAAACAGCAGGCTGTTCTGCAGAAAATCGCCAGTACCGACCACTCACGTGTACACACCCTCTGGCAGCAGCTTTCGGGCCCGTATTTTCTGCGTTACACAGCAGACGAACTACTCTGGCATTGCCGGGAGATACTTGCCCACAAAAGCCGGAAAGCATTGGTCGCGGTGCGGCCCCACGCGCCCGAGGGCAGTGAAGTCCTGATTTACGGCCCGGACCGACCGGGACTTTTCCAGCAGATTACCGGTGCCCTCGATCGGCAATCCCTGAACATCATCGACGCCCGGATCGATACCAGCGAGGATGGTCGCGCCATCGACACCTTCCTGGTCATCGACAACAGCCACGCCTTCGCCCACAGCGCCCAGGCCCATGCCGATCTGGCTGCCGAACTCCGCGCGGTTCTTGAAGGGGAAGCCGTGCGCAAACCACGTTTTGGGTTGCGCCATTGCGATCCGCGCCACCGGTTCTTTGCACACGTTCCCGCCGAGATCCGCGTGGACAATGGCGTCCTGCCCCGCTACACCCTGCTGGAAGTCCGCGCTGCAGATCACCTCGGCCTGCTCTATCAGGTCGGCGAGACGCTCCGCGCATTGCAGCTCAACATCCACGGCGCCAAAGTCTCCACCTTCGGTGAACGAGTGGAAGACACCTTTTTCATTCTCAACGAACGGGGGCGCAAACTGACCGAAACCCAGGTCGGCGCGCTGATTCATGCCTTGAGCGACATTTTGAATGGTGAACCCGCTTAAACGATGAATTGCCCCCTTCTCCTACGACAGGCGCAAACCCATGTGGTCATTCCTTCTCCCTGACGCCCGGCGGCGGCGCGACCGCGCCCTGGGCCTCGCCGGTGTCCTGCGCAGCGCCCTGCTGGTGCAAGACATCGCGCGTAATGGCGCACAACCCGGAGACCTGCTGCAGACCTGCATCAGGAGCGTTCTGGCGCTGGACAGCAAGGACAGCCTGCGTGCCCTGGGCGATATCGACAGCCTGCGTCACTCTCTGGCGCTGCTCTGCCCGCTGCTGCAACGCGGCCCCGGCAACGCCCGGGAGGCCGAACTGCTGCGCTACAGCATGGCGCTGACCACCCTCGGCAAGCGCCTCCTCAAAAACGCCTCGGCCACCCGGCGCGTCCAGGAAGGCGTCGAGCAGGCCCAACGCCAGATCGCCCACTTTGCTGATCCGATGCAGCGCAGCATCGTTGCCGGGCTCGCCCAGACGTACACCGAGGCCATCGGCATTCTCCGCCCGCGCATCATCGTCAGCGGAGAGAGCCGTTTCCTGAGCGACCCGGACGATGCCGCACGCATCCGCACCCTCCTCCTCAGCGGCATCCGTGCGGCCGTTCTGTGGCGGCAGGCGGGCGGCCGTCTGCCCGCCACCATTCTCGAGCGACGCGCGCTCTGTCAGGAAGCGGAAGAATTACTCGCCACCCATCCTCAGCTTACTCGATGATCACCCTCGATCGAGGGCATCCCGGCGCTTGACGAGCACGTGCATATCCTCCAAAAACCACGCACAGACCGATGCGGCAAAGCTGAACAGCGCTGCGATCAAAAAGTCCGCATGCAGCGTCTGGACGATCAGGGCAGGCGCCCCCTCCTGGGCATAACCGTGAGATCCCCCCGCCAAAAAGGCAGAAAACACCGCGCCGAAAGCCGCAACCCCCAGAGTGCCGCCCATGGAACGGAACAGGGTGACGGTTGACGTCGCCACCCCCAGGTGGCGGTGCGGCACCGCAAGCTGGGCAGAGAGCACCAAGACCTGCATGGTCGTGCCCAGCCCCAGTCCCAGCAGCACCAGTACCGCGTCGATGCGCCACATGGGCGTATGCTGCCCGAGCATGGAAAGCAGCCCAAGCGCTAGGGTGATGAGCAGGGCGCCGGCGATGGGAAACTCCCGATAACGCTGAGTCCGGCTGATCCGGCGCCCGGTCAGCACCGACATTGCCAACATGCCCAGGAGCAAAAATAGCAGTTCCAGACCGGAGGCAGTCGGCGAGAAACCACGCACATCCTGCAAATAAATGGGCAGAAAGCTGACGGAACCGAGCATCGCCACCCCGACAAAAAAAGAGATGATTACACTCAGCGAAAAAGTTCTGAAACGAAAAAAAGCGAGCGGCAACAGAGGTTCCGGATGATGCCGCTCGATCCGTATAAATCCGCCGAACGCGCTCAGCCCCGCGGCGAGAAGAAGCCATGGTCCGGCGGAATCCCAGGGCAACACCGTCCCGGACACGCTGGCAAATAACACCAGGGCGCTCAGGCTGGTGGTCAGCAGGACCGTTCCCGGTACATCCATCCGCACCTTTTCGGCCGTTTTCGGTCTGGGAAAGGCGAAGCCGATGACGAAAAAGGAAAATATACCGATGGGCACATTGATATAGAATATCCAACGCCAGCCCATGGTCTCCACGATAAAGCCACCGAGAAAGGGCCCGACCAAGGTCGCGAGACCAAAAGCGGCGCCCACCAGCCCCTGATAACGGCTGCGCTGGGTGATGGGAATGAAGTCCGAGATGGAGGCGATGGCGGTCACCAGCAAACCGCCACCGCCAATCCCCTGCAAGGCCCGGAACACCATCAGCTCGTCAATGGTTTGCGCCTGGCCGGACAAAACCGATCCTGCCAAAAACAGCAACACTGCCGATTGCAGGAGATACTTGCGCCCCAGAAGATCCCCCAGTTTACCGTATACCGGCAAACAGACGGTGGAGGTCAGCAGATAAGCGGTCACGATCCAGGGTAGTTTGGCCAGGCCATGGAGATCGCGGGCGATGGTCGGCAGGGCGGTGGAGACCACGGTCTGGTCCATCGCCGCCAAAAAAATGGACGACAGGATGGCGAAGAAAATGACTTTTGCCGGCCAGTCCAGACGAAAAGTAGATGCGGAAACGGGCGTTGATGAGGATGTCAATGTATGCCACGCGCAAAACCGATGGCCACCATGATCAGCATGACCGCGATGTAAATACGCAGCCCCCAGAAGGCTACCTGTATCCATCCCCGGATCGGCGCACGGGTCAGCGGTTTGGGCTCCTGATGGACTTCATCTTCCAGAAACGCCAGAAATTCCGGTGTCGCCGCGGAATGAAAGTCTTCTTTAGAATGCATACAAAGCTCCTCAGGCGGACGGGAAGACGACGGTATAGCCATAAACGGCATTGGCCAGAATAAGGAAACCAACGATGGCGAATGCTGAATAATTTTGCCAGCGCCGGTTCACATAGCTCCCCATGATCTCGCGATCATTCAGCAGCATGAGCAAAAACAACATCGCCGCAGGCATGAATATGGAAGCGATTACCTGTACGGTCAGGTTCAGAAAACCCAGTGGGATTTGAGGAATCAGCACCACCAGAGCAGCCATCCCGGCGCTCAGGATACCGGACAGATAAAAGGGCAAGGCCCGTTGCGGCCGAAGGTTCAGACTTCGGGGCAGCTTGAGTGCCTCGCCCACCGCCCAGGAAGTACTTGCCGTAATGGCAATGGCCGCAATCAGCCCCGACTCGACGAGGCCCAGAGCGAACAATGCGGTCCCGACACTACCGAGGCTGCTCTCTCGTAACAGATGGAGGATCGCCTGGATGTCAAACTGGGCGGTATTGAGGTGCCCATACGCCAGAGTACCCGTCAAAATGACGATGGCAATGGCGATGATACCCATGGAAAGGCTTCCGAAGGCGGTATCGGCCTGGCCACTGGGGATGTCATTGACCGTAAGGCCCTTGTCGACCACCGAGGACTGCTGAAAAAAGAGCATCCACGGCGCGATCGTCGTTCCGAGATTGGCGAGTACGACATAGGTAAAGGCGCCTACCGCAGTCCCCACCGGAATGTGCCAGTTGCCCACCGCAGCAATAACCTGGCCCCAGTCCGGGTGCGCCGCGATAGCCAGGGGCACAAATACGATATTGCCCGCGGCAATCCACAATGCCAGCCGCTCCCAGGTGTTATAATGCAGAAAGATCATGGTCCCGGCGAGAAAGGTCCAGGCCACAGCGACCGAAAGAACCGGCGGCACAGAAAACACGCTCATACCGACCCGGATACCGATAAACTCCGTCACCAGGGTCAGGATATTCGCCACCGTCAGATCCAGCAGCGAAAACACCCCCCAGAAAGCGCCATAACGCCCCCAGATCATCTCGGCATGTCCCCGGTGAGTCACCGCGCCAAGACGCACGGTCATCTCCTGCACCACATAGGCCACCGGGATCATGAGCAGCAGGAAGGGAACGAAGAAACCGATACCATACATCGCTCCGGTCTGGGCATAGGTAATCACGCCTCCGGCATCGTTGTCGGCGATCATCACCAGGATACCCGGCCCGATCAGGCTCAAAAACAGCGTCAGCCTCCGCCACCAGGAGGGATGATGGCGGAGTTGATAAATCCGCCAGCGATCCTTGATGCGCTCCCGCACGTCCTCGGGCAATTGCTGCAACACATCCGCCTCGCTGGAGGCTCCGTGAAGTTCTGGTATGACGGACATCGTTCCCCTCCTGAGTGGGCGTTTTATAAGCTGGCCGACCGGTCAGGTCAATATGCCCGAGATCACCACCATGGGCAAGGTCGCCCAGGGAGGAAAAAGACGGAGCTGAGGGTATAAAGGGGGCTCGTGCCGATATCCCCGAAGAACATAACAGAATTGCGCGGATTATATCTGAGCAGGTTTCCTGAAGATATGGGCCTGCCGTGTGACTGCTAGGCAGAATTGCGGCGATAGAGGATAATTGCGGCGCCGCAGGGCCTTCCGGTTCCCTACGCCAACCATTCCAGTGAAAAGGACAAAATCCATGAGCGAATCTCTGCACACCCATGCCCCGCACGAAGAAGCCGCTCATGTGGCTGCCGAACCCCCCGCCCACAAGCATTCCCTCAGTCAGTGGGTGGCCATCTTCACCGCGCTGCTGGCCACCATCGGCGCGGTTGTCAGTTATCAGGGGACTCATCTGATGAACGAGGTGTTGCTGGCCAAGAACGAGGCGGTGCTGGAGAAAGCCAAGGCGACGGACCAGTGGAACTACTACCAGGCCATCAGCACCAAAGAGCACCTCATGCAACTGGCTGTGGATCTGACTCCGCAGAATCAGGCAGGGCCTTACCAGAAGGAAATCATCAAATATACGGGCCAGAAAAAGACCGTTCAGGCCGAAGCCCGGCAACTGGAGCAACTTTCCACAGCGGCCAATATGCGTTCGGAGCAATTGAACAAACCACATAACGATATGGCCATTGCGATGATCTTTTTACAAATCGCCATCTCACTGGCCTCTATCACGGCCTTGACTGGAAGGGTCTGGCTTTTCGGCATGGCCATGCTCAGTGCTCTGGGCGGGGTCGGACTTTGGCTTGTCGCCCTGGGTATGAGCTGACGTTGTCCACGATGCTCCCGCAGCCGGAATGGTATACATGGTACGGGTGGAATGACCGCATCTTTCTGGCGGTGAATCACCTGAGTGATACGCCGATGCTTTCAGCGGCCATGGAGATGGTATCGTGGGTTGCCCAGCCTGCTTATTTTCCCGTCTGGATGGCCCTGCTCGTGGTGATCTTCCGGCTAAGGCCCCTGACGCTGCCCTTTGCTGTTGTCTGGGATTTCGCCGTCGGTGAGTTGGCCGTGTGGCTGATCGTCGTGGCGCTCAAATCAGGGCTCGCTTATCCCCGCCCCGTGGTTGCACTTGGGTCTCTGTCGGTACATGTGGTGGGAAGGCCGGAATATTGGCACAGCTTTCCCTCCGGCCATGCGGCAATGGCCTTTCTGCTCGTCGGCAGCCTGCTCCTGGGAAAGGCCTCCAAAATCCTGTGGATACCCGCTGCGGTGTATGCGGTGCTGGTGGCATGGTCACGCATGGCGGTCGGCGCACATTTCCCCGCCGATGTGCTTGGCGGCGCCCTGATCGGTATGTTCAGCGCTGCGCTGGCCGCTCTGCTGCAACGGCTGACCGCCCCTACAGGTCATTCCCAAGACCGGGAAGGACGGCGATAGCGAACCGGGGATCAACGCGCAATCTGCGCCAACTGTGCATTGTTGATCTTCACCCTGGCATGTTCCCGCAAGTCCTTCAGATAGGCGGTCGACAGTAGACGGCCCCTTTGCTCCTCCAGAAGAGGCACGAATTTGCGCCGTCACTTTGGGATTTATGGCCGCTGCGGCAGGGGCAGTTACGCGTGTAACGGCAAAAATCTGGTAGCCCGACGACGTCTTCACCATATCCATGGAGGGGACACCGCCAACCGGTGCGGGCGCCGTGAAAGCCGCCTCCAACACCGCTTTATCCAACCCCAGCGCATTACGTATGGTTACATCGCGGTACGCATGCAGCGGATAGGCGCCATGGTCTGTCAGCATGTTCATATCTTTCGCCTGACGCGCCGCGGTCAGCAATGCCTGCGCTTTCTTCTGGGCCAGTTGCTCCGCCTTTTCCGTGCTTAGTTTTGCCGTAATGGCTCCTGCGACGGCACTCAGGGGTTGGACACTACCTGGCGTATAGTGAAGCAGATGCACCGCCAGCAAATCCCCGTTCGCCAAGGTGAGCGCCGTGCTATTTTTTCCGGCGAGCACCGCCTTGCTAAACGCCAGATCAAGCGCTTTGGCGTCGGAAAAAGGTCCTTTGGTAAGCACCTGGCCAGCGGTAAGTACGCCACTTTCCTGAACCGTCAGGCCATAGGCTTTGGCAACCGCGTTCAACCCATCGGGGCTGCTGAACAGGCGATCCTTGAAATTCTCCACTTGGGCCTGGAAGGCGTTTTCAGCAGAACTATTAACAGCAACAGCGGGATGTGGGGTCGCTACAGGGGGAGAACTGACCGCCGGGCTGGTCGGAGCGCCACTCTTGGCGACAAAATCCTTCGGCCCCAGCACCACATACTGTACCTGCACCTGCGCCGGCAACCGGAATTGATCCATGTGGGCATGGTAGTAATCGGCCACCTGGGTAGCCGTTGGCCTGGCGGCCGCAGCAAAGTCGCTATCCCGGATATCTACCGTGCTGACATCACGGTACTCCTGTGACCAAGCCCAAATCCGGGTGGCCTCGACCTTCGATGCCGTGGCTATAACCTGAGGAACGACTTGCAACTGCTCCAGACGCATGCTTTCCCGCAGCATGTCTTCAAACTGTGCCGGTGTCATTCCATTGGCAGCCAGCAATTTCTGGTAAAGATTTTTGGAAAAAGCGCCCTTCTCCTGAAAGGCTGGAATGGATTCGATTTTTTTCGCCAACGCAGCATCGGGCACCTGCAAGCCCAGACGACCCGCCTCCATGCCCAAAAGCATATTGTCAATCAAACCATTAAGCACCTCCAGACCGAAGCTCCTATCCGCCGCCATCTTCGCCGCCGTCGTTGCACCGAAAATATGGCTATAACGCGCCAGGGCATCTTTCATACGTTTCTGAAATGCGGCATCGCTGATCTTCTGGCCATCCACCGTCGCCACGACAGATGAGGTTGAGTGTCCGGAGAATAAATACCCGCTTACGCCCCAAAGCACGAAAGACAACGCGATTAAAACCATGAGTGATTTTGCCACCCACGATCTGCCGAAATTCCGAAACGTTTCCATCATAAATATATCCCCCGAAAACCGGAACACCAAAAAACAGGCTAAAGACGGCTCCAACAACTAATTTTAGAAAACACCTGAACAGTTCTATTGGCGGATATCGGTATTCACGCCACCGCGCAATACCGACATAAAAAAAGGCGCCCCAAAAGGGTCGCCTTACTCGCATTGGCGGGGCGGACGGGGCTCGAACCCGCGACCTCCGGCGTGACAGGCCGGCATTCTAACCAACTGAACTACCACCCCAATAAAATTGGTGGTGGGCGGTGAGGGGCTCGAACCCCCGACATTCGGCGTGTAAAGCCGACGCTCTACCAACTGAGCTAACCGCCCAAACCAGACGCGCTAGTTTACTGCATCACGCAACGCTTTACCAGCCTTAAATTTAGGCGTGCGACTTGCGGCGATCATGATTTCCGCGCCGGTAGCGGGATTACGGCCTTTGCGCGCCTCACGGCTGGAAACAAGAAATGAACCGAAACCGACCAGAGTTACCTGATCACCAGCCTTGAGCGCGTCAGTAACCACCTTGACAAGCGCATCCAGAGTATGGCCGGCGGCGGCACGGGTCACGCCAGCTTCTTCTGCAATCTTCTCGATCAACTCCGATTTATTCATATTTCTTTCTCCTGTTATGGACTCGGTTACTAGGTATAACTGCGCATCAACTCTATCCAGAAAACGTTAGAGCAGGGTAAAAAAAGGATTGTCAAGAAAGTGCATAAAATGCCCAACGTCACAAAGGACGGCCAGACCTTCCCACCGGAATCATCACCATCAGGGACATCAACATTGGATATCGCCGCATTCTGGACTCGTTCTCCGTTATTAAAATTGCGGGAATGAGCCCTCATATCGCCTCTAATGTGCCATGGCCTTGTCCTCGGAAGACTCTTTGCCGGGCACCACACCAACCAGCACGTCGCCGCCGCTTTCAGGCGGCAAAGGTGTCGGCGAAGACTCCAGCGCGATCGCCAGAACCTCGTCAATCCACCGCACCACCTTGATGGTCAGCGCATCACGCACGTTTTTGGGGATTTCCTGCAGATCCTTTTCATTCTCCGCCGGAATCAAGACCGTACTGATGCCGCCGCGATGTGCCGCAAGCAACTTCTCCTTTAACCCACCGATGGGCAGGACCTCGCCGCGCAGCGTGATCTCCCCGGTCATGGCGACCGTGGCATGTACCGGAATATTGGTCAGTGCCGATACCAAGGCAGTGGCCATGCCGATGCCTGCGCTGGGCCCGTCTTTTGGCGTGGCGCCTTCCGGCACATGGATATGGAAGTCATGGTTCTGGTAAAAATCTGCGGGAATGCCCAGCGCCCGCGACCGCGCACGAACCACACTCATGGCCGCCTGGATGGATTCTTGCATGACATCGCCCAGCTTACCGGTGATCAGCAGCTTGCCGCGACCCGGCACGACCACCGCCTCGATACTCAGCAACTCACCACCCACCTCAGTCCAGGCCAGTCCGGTGACCTCACCGATACGGTTTTCCTTTTCCGCCTTGCCAAAGTCGAAGCGGCGCACCCCGAGATACTTGTCCAGATTGCGATCCGAAACCTGCACACGCGTGCGCTTTTTGTCGAGCAGGAGTTCCTTTACCACCTTCCGGCAAATGCGTGCGAGTTCCCGTTCCAGATTACGCACACCCGCTTCCCGCGTGTAGTAACGGATGATATCCCGGATGACGGTTTGGGACACCTGCATTTCCCCGTCCTGCAACCCCGCCTTTTCTATCTGCTTGGGCAGAAGATACTTGGTGGCGATGTGGATCTTTTCGTCTTCGGTGTATCCGGAGATCCGGATTACCTCCATGCGGTCCATCAATGGGGCCGGGATATTGAGTGTGTTCGCCGTGGTAACGAACATCACCTCGGACAGATTGAAGTCCACTTCCAGGTAATGGTCGCTGAACGTCGCGTTCTGCTCGGGATCCAGCACTTCCAGAAGCGCGGAGGCCGGATCCCCCCGGAAATCCATCGCCATCTTATCCACTTCATCCAACAACATCAGCGGATTGCGCGTAGCAATCTTGGCCAGGCTCTGGATGATTTTACCCGGCAGGGCCCCGATGTAGGTGCGCCGATGTCCGCGGATTTCCGCTTCGTCGCGCACACCACCCAAGGACATCCGCACGAATTTACGTCCGGTCGCCGCAGCGATGGAGCGCCCCAGGCTGGTCTTGCCCACGCCGGGGGGACCCACCAGACACAGGATGGGACCGCGGCTGTTGCCGACCCGTTCCTGTACGGCAAGATATTCGAGAATGCGCTCCTTGACGTCTTCCAGGCCGTAATGATCCGCATCGAGAATGGCCTTGGCCCGCTTGAGATCCTTGGTGATTTTGCTGCGTTTACGCCACGGCACCCCCACCAGCCAGTCGATATAGTTGCGCACCACGGTTGCCTCTGCCGACATGGGGCTCATCATCCGCAGTTTTTTCAACTCGGCGTCGGCCTTGGCCCGTACATCCTTCGGCATCCCAGCCTTGTCGATTTTACGTGCCAGCTCATCCAACTCACCACCGCCCTCTTCGGACAGATCACCCAGCTCTTTCTGAATAGCCTTCATCTGCTCATTCAGATAATACTCGCGCTGACTCTTTTCCATCTGCCGCTTGACCCGACCGCGGATGCGCTTTTCCACCTGCAGCAGGTCGATTTCAGACTCCATCATGCCCAGCAGATGCTCCAGCCGGGCGCGGGTGTCCGCCTTCTCCAGAATTTCCTGCTTTTCTTCGAGTTTGAGGCCGAGATGGGCCGCAACGGTGTCGGCCAGTCGTGCGGGATCATCCATGCTCGCCAGGGTGGATAGAATCTCCGGGGGGATTTTTTTGTTCAGCTTGACATAGGCCTCGAACTGGGCGCTGACCGAACGCATGAGCGCTTCCAGCTCACGATCATTTGCCGCACCACTGGCCACGATCTGTACCTGAGCGCGCAGGGATTCCTCCGCCGGCAGGAAAGATACGATTTTAGCCCGGTCCGTACCTTCGACCAGCACCTTGACCGTACCATCGGGCAACTTGAGCAACTGCAGAATCGTCGCCAGCGTACCGATCCGGTAAATATTCTCCGGTTGAGGGTCATCGTCCGCGGCATTTTTTTGCGATACCAGCAGAATCTGCTTTTCACCAGACATCGCATCTTCCAGGGCGCGAATCGACTTTGCCCGCCCCACGAAAAGCGGGATTACCATGAACGGAAACACCACAACATCGCGCAGAGGCAACACCGGCACCATCTGTGCTTCCTCTTCCACCAGGAGACTTCTATCGATTTTGGCCACGGTCTACTCCAAAAGCAGGTGATTACTACCAATAGCAACGCAGATGGGGTCGTCGATGGGGCATTTCAAGGACTATCCCCGCCCGGCTTCAGGCCGGATGAGACATATCCACCTTGGCAGCATCATCGTAAACCAGCAGCGGCTTCGTGCCGCTTTCCACGACGGCGGCATCCACCACCACCTTTTTCACGCCACTCATAGAGGGCAATTCGTACATCGTATCCAGCAGAATCTGCTCAAGAATGGAACGCAAACCACGTGCCCCGGTCTTGCGGGCCAGTGCCTTTTTGGCAATGGCGCGCAACGCCTCGGTGCGGAACTCCAGGGTCACGCCTTCCAGGGCAAAAAGCTTCTGGTACTGCTTCACCAAGGCATTCTTTGGATCGGTGAGGATGGAAATGAGGGCCTCTTCGTCCAGCTCTTCCAGCAGCGCCAGAATGGGCAGACGCCCGACGAACTCCGGAATCAGGCCATAACGCACCAGGTCTTCCGGCTCCAGATTCTGCATCAGCATGGCGGCGGTCGCTTCCTTGTCGCGGCGCTTGAGGGGCGCATTGAAGCCCATACCGCCCTTCTCCAGACGCGCGGAGACCGACTTCTCCAGACCCGCAAAGGCACCACCACAGATGAAGAGGATATGCCGGGTGTCCACCTGCAGGAACTCCTGTTGCGGGTGTTTGCGGCCGCCTTGTGGCGGAACCGAGGCCACCGTCCCTTCAATCAGCTTGAGTAACGCCTGCTGCACGCCTTCACCGGAAACATCACGGGTGATGGAGGGGTTCTCGGACTTGCGGGTGATCTTGTCGATCTCATCGATATAGACGATGCCGGTCTGCGCCTTTTCCACATCGTAGTCACACTTCTGCAGCAGTTTCTGAATGATGTTTTCGACATCCTCACCGACATAGCCGGCCTCCGTGAGTGTCGTGGCATCGGCCATGGCAAAGGGCACGTTCAGGAGGCGCGCCAGGGTCTGCGCCAGCAGGGTCTTGCCCGAACCGGTGGGGCCGATGAGCAGGATGTTGCTCTTATCCAGCTCCACCTCATTGTCCTTGCCGCCATGTTCCAGTCGCTTGTAATGATTGTAAACCGCCACGGACAAGACTTTTTTGGCAACATCCTGACCAATGACGTAATCATCCAGCGTTTTACGGATTTCCATGGGCTTGGGCAGCTTGTCCTGAGCCTCGCTGTGGTCGTCCAGTATCTCGTCCTTGACGATGTCATTGCACAACTCGATGCATTCGTCACAGATGAATACCGAAGGACCGGCGATCAGCTTGCGGACTTCGTGCTGGCTCTTGCCACAGAACGAACAATAGAGCGTCTTTTCCCCGCTTCCCTCATGCTTTCCAGCCATAGCTGTTCTCCTGCCTGTTCAGGCGGTCTCGTTTTCACCGCGATGACTGATCACGGCGTCCACAAGATGGTAGGTTTGGGCCTCTTCGGCCGACATGAAAAAGTCTCTGTCGAGATCCTGCTCGATGCGTTCCCGGCCCTGCCCGGTATGATGGACCAGAATATCATTGAGCCGCTCCCGGATACGCAGAATCTCTTTGGTATGAATTTCGATATCATGCGCCTGCCCCTGAAAACCGCCGGAGGGCTGGTGCAGCATGATCCGTGCGTTAGGCAACGCATAACGCTTGCCTTCGGCGCCGGCGGCCAGCAACACGGCGCCCATGCTCGCCGCCTGACCGATGCAGACCGTACTGATCTTCGGGCGAACAAACTGCATCGTGTCATAAATCGCCATGCCAGCCGTGACAGAGCCTCCCGGGCTGTTGATATATAGCGCGATATCTTTATCGGGATTTTCCGCCTCCAGAAAAAGCAACTGGGCGACCACCAGGTTGGCCATCATGTCTTCCACCTGGCCCACCAGAAAAACCACCCGCTCCTTGAGCAGACGGGAGTAAATGTCATAGGACCGCTCACCGCGTCCGGTCTGCTCGACCACCATGGGCACATATCCCAGCCCCTGTACGGCGGGCGCCATCTGGTCTCCAGTCTGTTTCCACATAATCCATGCTCCTGTCTGTTGACACGGGCCAGCGTCGGACACCGGTTATTCCGCGTTTGTTTCACCTGTCGGCGCCCGGCCGATGAGCTGGTTAAAGCTGACGGCCTCGTCACTCACTTTAACACGCTCCAGAAGCCATGCCACCACTTTGTCTTCCAGCACCAGGGCTTCGGCCTGCTCCATCTGCTCGGGATTACTACGGTACCAGCTTATGAACTGTTCCGGGTCTTCATACTGCTCGGACATATCCCGGATAACCTGAGTGACTTCCGCCGGGGATGCCCGCAGCTTTTCACGCCGGACGATTTCCGACAACACCAGGCCGAGCACCACCCGGCGCCTGGCCAGCGCGTCCAGATCGCCACCGGCCGCTGCATTGGCGTCTTTTTGCAAACGCTCCAGCTCCTGCCCGATCATTTGCCTGGGCAAATCGGGGTGGTTGCTCGCCACTACCAGGTCCAGAATCTGCGCTTTTACCTGGCCGCGGCTGATCCGCTGCGCTTCACGTTCGAGATTTTCCCGCACTTCCTGCCGTAATACGGCAACGTCTCCATCCTCGATACCCAGCGCCAGGGCAAAAGCCGCATCCACTTCGGGCAACTGGGGCGCCGCCACTTCCCGGACCTGCAGATGGAACTGGGCGGCTTGGCCGGCGAGCTCCGCCACATGATATTCTGCCGGAAACTGCACCGCGACGGTCCGGTCTTCTCCCGCGGACATCCCCAGCAATCCCTGTTCGATATCCGGCAGCAAGCGGCCGGAGCCCAGCACCACGGAATAATTAGTCACATCGCCACCCGCCATGGGGACACCATCGATGGTCCCCTGAAAATCCACGGTGACCCGATCTTCGTCCTGGGCAGGACGCTCGGCGGACACATAAAAACGCCGCTGCTGACGCATGATATCTATGGTGGCATCCACGTCAGCATCCGTCACTTCAGCCGTCTTGCGGATAACGGTGGCGTCCGGCACCTGCGGATCAAATTCGGGATATACCTCTACCACGGCCGTAAACACGAGGTCCTCGCCGCGGCCACCTTTCTCGACCTGCACTTCCGGTCTTCCAACCGGACGTAAAGATTCGTCACGCACCGCCTGAGAATAGCGTTCGTTGATAAGATGGTCGAAGGTCTCCATCAGGGCATCGGAACCATAATGGCGTTCGATGAGTGTCATGGGCGCCTTGCCGGGCCGGAAACCCGGCAAACGTGCGGAGCGGGCCTTGTTACGCAGACGCTGGGAAACCCCGCTCTCCACTTCGCTGGCGGGAATGGTCACATGGATGTGTCTTTCCAGAGGCGCAGCCTCCGGTGTCGAAATTTGCATGAACTGATCCTTCTTTTGCATTTTATCTAAGCCTATACGTCGATAGTAAACACAAGCCGCCCGCCCCTCAAGGTCAGGACAGACCACGGCTCCCTGGTTTGACGGGCGTTCCACCTGCCGCGCAGAGAGGGCAGGCGGCAGCTTCCCAGGTAAGCACGGGGAGCTTCAATAGGGGGAAAAATGGTGCGCCGTCAAAATCGCTGAATCCCGAACTGCGGTCAATGATCGCTGATGCCGCCAATACCTGCCCACCTGCTGCGGTAACAGCCGCCATACATTCCCGCGTCGAGCCCCCTGTCGTCGTAATATCTTCGACCACCAGGACACCCTCACCCGGCGCCAGCACAAAGCCCCGGCGCAGCACCATCTGCCCGGCTTCCCGTTCGGTAAACAGGCTGCGTACCCCCAGCGCACGGCCGCATTCGTAGGATACCAGAACCGCACCCATGGCTGGCCCCACGACACAGGAGATGCGCCGCCGCAGATCATCAGGAATACCCGCCACCATCGCCGCACACAGTCGCGCAGCGTGCCCAGGATATTGCAGCACCCTGGCCGACTGCAGGTAGGTATCGCTATGCAGCCCGGAGGATAACAGAAAATGTCCATGGAGCAGCGCCCCGTCTTCTTTGTACAGCGCCACCACTTCGTCTGCAGTCACAGTAATTTCTTCTCCATGGTTAGTATGATGCGGGGGACAGCCATAGCACCGCCTCCATCCGGCATATCAGCCGGGTTCCCGCGAATCGCCGGGTTTAGCCACCAACTCATTCAATATCTGGCCGAGAGCCCGCGCCGGGTCCACCGCAGCCGTGACCGGCCGGCCTACCACCAGAAAGTCCGAACCCGCTGCCAGTGCCGCCGCAGGCGTCATGATACGTCGTTGATCGTCCTCCGCGTACTGCGCGGGTCGAATCCCCGGAGTCACCCGCAGAAGCTCAGGCAGCACATTGCGCAGACGGTCCGCCTCCAGCGCGGAACAGACGAGGCCATCCAGTGCACATGCCGCAGCCAGTGTCGCCAGACGCCCAACCTGCTCCACCACCGAACTGTTCACCCCTACTTCGTGCAGCGCGTCATCGTCCATACTGGTGAGCACCGTCACCGCAATCAGAAGCGGGCGCCGGGTTCCGCCGCCGTCTTCCACGGCTTCACGCGCTGCGCGCAGCATGGCACTACCACCGCTGGCGTGAACATTGAGCATCCATACGCCGAGCCGGGATGCCGCCCTGCAGGCTTTGGCAACAGTCTGCGGGATATCGTGAAACTTGAGGTCCAGGAATACGTCGAAACCCCGTTCCTGCAGACGCTCCACAATGGAGGGGCCACTTGCAGTGAAAAGTTCCTTGCCTACTTTGACCCGGCACTGGGCGGGATCAAGTTGATCCGCCAAAATCAGGGCATCGCGTTCATCCGCATAATCCAACGCAATGATGAGCGGAGAAATCACAAGCTGCACCCTCCGGAAAAAGTGCCCCACTGACGGCAACTAGGGCAACGCCAATAATACTGAGGACTCTGATAACCACAGGACTGACAATGGAAAACCGCCGGTTCTACCGAAAGTCCTCTGACTGCCATCGCCATAACGGGATACAATGTTGGATCTGGCGCCTCGGGATCCAGTTCCAACAGAACCTGCATCACCCGCATGTCCGGCTGCCGCAATAGCAGATGCCTTAAATACGTTGTCGCCGCCAAGGTTCCTTCAACGCCCTGCAGGGCATGCGCCAGAAGTTTTACCGCCAGCGGCGAACGACACATATTCAACAGGCGTTCCCGTGCCTTTTGCGCATCCACGCCATTCGCAACATGTGGTAAAACGCTCAAAAATGGTTCCAGAACCAGCAGGACTACGGACTCCACCCGAGAATCCAGCAGTTTTCTCCAGAGATCGAAGGCATCGTCCCAGTTCTGCCGGTCAAAGGCGATACGCCCGCCGACCACCAATGCCCGTGGATTCTCCGGGTCCTCCTTGCGCGCCATCCCTAAAAAGACCCCTGCCTGCTCTGCTTTTCCCGCGAGCAAAGACTGCTCGGCGAGCTCACCGTAGAGCATGGCAATCACCGGACGCTGGCCCTGCGTACCCGTTTTGTGCAACTGCTGACGCACGGCGATAGACTTGGCCCACTCGCTGCCCAGTTCGTACAACTCGGCAAGCGTGGCAAGGCCCTCCAAATGGTCGGGTTGACGATCCAGTAGTTCTTTGAGGATGGACTCGGCCCGATCGAGAATCCCGGCCTTGAGGTAATCCTGTGCAATCTCGAAGAGTACACTCTGCCGCAAATCAGATGCCAGCGCCGGCTGATCCAGAAGGTACTGATGTACCCGCAAGGCGCGCTCCAACTCTCCGCGGCGCCGGAAGAGTCGCCCCAAGGCGAGTAGAATATCAACGCTTTCGGGGTGTTGCCGCAGGGCATCCAGAAAAACCTCCACCGCCTCATCATTGCGCTCACTGAGGAGATGGTTGAGTCCCTGAATGTAAATTTCGGGAATCGTGTCCGGGACATCCGGCACAGGTTTTCGCGGAGAAGTAACCCGACCGATCCAGACGCCCAGCGCGATCGCCAACAGCAGGACGAGGACGACGACGGTATCCACCACGCCGAACCGTCAATTAAGCCTTGCCACCCGCAACCGCTTCCGGGTAATCAACCTGCTCACGGAGCTCCTTGCCCGGCTTGAAATGCGGAACCCGCTTTTCAGGCACCAGAACCGGCTCTCCCGTTTTCGGATTACGCCCCTGCTTGGCAGGGCGCACATGCATGGAAAAACTTCCGAAACCACGAATTTCAATACGTTCCCCTTCAGCCAGCGCGTCGCTCAGATAATCGAGCATCTGACGGGTAGCCATTTCAATATCACGAACACTCAAGTGCGGATATTGTGCGCTGATGTTTTTGATCAATTCTGATTTAGTCATGGTTTATTAGCTTC
Organism: Acidithiobacillus ferrooxidans ATCC 23270; assembly: GCF_000021485.1. NCBI lineage: Bacteria > Pseudomonadati > Pseudomonadota > Acidithiobacillia > Acidithiobacillales > Acidithiobacillaceae > Acidithiobacillus > Acidithiobacillus ferrooxidans. Next base: position 821,670 of record NC_011761.1, on the reverse strand, counting down.
TTACAAAGAATGGTGAATTGACAGGACATCATAAAATCAAAAAGGCAAGCGGCAGGTTAACGCTTCAAAAAAGCCTTTCCCTGACGCCACCTCAGTTACCCATATTCCCGATCAGCACATGATCCGGAGAGAAGGCTTGCGCTTAACTTTCTTCTTCCTGCTTACGCTTGAGCTGTTCTTTGATCAGATCGCCCAGACTGGTGGTGCCCGTCGCCGCACTACGCGCATATTGCTGTACCGCCGCTGTTTGATCTTCCTGGGAAACGGCGGCTTCCCGAGCCTTGGTGCTGAGCGTCAGGGTACGGTTCTTGCGGTCCACCATCGCAATGCTGACTTCGATCTTATCCCCGGCTGACAAGGTCACACCACGCGCCAGTTCACGATGGGGCAGGAATCCTTCCACGCCCTCGCCAAGCCGAATCTCAGCACCACGGCTGTCCACCGAAATCACCTCACCTTCCACCAAGGCGCCCTTTTCATTGGCCACCACAAACTGGATGAACGGATCGGTTTCCATCTGCTTGACGCCCAGACTGATACGCTCCCGCTCCGGATCAATGCTGAGAACCACCGCATCCAGAGTATCGCCTTTCTTGAAGTCCCGTACCGCTTCTTCGCCGGTACGGTCCCAGGCGAGATCGGAAAGATGGATCAGGCCGTCGATACCACCATCCAGACCGACGAACACGCCGAAGTCGGTAATACTCTTGATCTGACCGGAGACACGATCGCCCTTCTGGAAGTTCTGTGCGAAGTCGTCCCACGGATTGGGCAGGCACTGTTTGATACCCAGCGAAATGCGGCGGCGCTCTTCGTCGATATCCAGGATCATCACTTCGACTTCCTGGCCGACATGCAGGGCCTTGGCCGGATTGATGTTCTTGTTGGTCCAGTCGATTTCGGAGACATGCACCAAACCTTCGACACCTTCCTCGATCTCGACGAACGCGCCGTAATCCGTAACGTTGGTGACCTTACCGAAAATTCGGGTGGCCTCCGGATAACGGCGGGCGATATCGCGCCAGGGGTCTTCACCCAGCTGCTTCATACCGAGAGAGATACGGCCGCGCTCGCGGTCGAACTTCAGGACCAGAACACGCACTTCACCGCCCACGGTGACCACTTCGCTGGGATGCTTGACCCGGCGCCAGCCCATATCGGTGATATGCAGCAGGCCGTCGATACCACCCAGGTCGATAAACGCGCCGTAATCGGTGAGGTTCTTGACCACGCCCTCGAGGACCGCGCCTTCCTGAATGCTTTCGAGCAGTGCGCCGCGTTCCACGCTCTGTTCCTGCTCGACCACCGCACGGCGGGAGACCACCACGTTGTTGCGCTTGCGGTCCAGCTTGATGATCTTCATCTCGAGGTCTTTGCCTTCGAGATACGCCACATCCCGTACCGGGCGCACGTCGACCAGAGAGCCGGGCAGGAAGGCACGCACACCGTCGATACTGACGGTGAAACCACCTTTCACCTTGCCGGTGAGGAAGCCATGTACCACGGCGTTGTCGTTGAAGGACTTCTCCAGGTCGACCCAGGTCTTGGCTCGGCGGGCTTTTTCACGGGAGAGACGGGTTTCGCCCATACCGTCTTCCACCAACTCCAGACAGACCTCTACGGAGTCCCCGACCTTCACCTCTATTTCGCCTTCCGCATTGCGGAACTGCTCGGCAGGAATCGGCCCTTCAGACTTGAGGCCCACGTCAACGATGACAAAGTCGTTATCGACGCGGGTCACGATGCCGGTGAGCAACTCGCCGGGCTTGAGGCCCTGGGTGCTCTGGCTTTCTTCAAACATCTCGGCAAAACTGGGTTCAACAAGCATTTCAGCGTTAGGGGTGGTCATAAATTTCAGTAGGCCTCATTTACCGGGCACGCCATGGGCGCCCCTTGAATCACTGCTCGATGCCATGAATGGCGGTTTCAATTTTCCTGAAAAGCAGATCGAACCCAGCTTTGCAGGACCCTGTATGTGTCGGAAACGCTTTGTTCGCTGGTATCCAGGATCTTTGCATCGGGCGCGGGCCGGAGCGGTGCCACGCTGCGCTGCTGGTCCCGGGCATCGCGTTCCGCAATTTCCGCCACAACTGTGGCGAGACTAGCACTAATACCCTGTTCCATCAACTGATTCAGACGGCGCTTACCGCGCTCTTCGGCACTGGCGGTAAGAAACACCTTGAGCGGTGCGTCCGGAAAAACCACCGTCCCCATATCCCGGCCATCGGCCACCAGTCCCGGTGCCCGGCGAAAATCCCGCTGCCGTTGCAACAAGGCCGCACGAACCGCAGGAATTGCCGCAATCCGTGAGGTCAGCGCGCTGACTTCAGGGGTGCGGATTTCCGCATCCACAACTTCCCCTCCGAGTAGCACATGGGTTTCGTCGGCGGCGCCGCGAAAACCCAGCGGCAAGGTACGCGCCAGCCCGGACAGGGCTGTTTCGTTATCTGCATCCAGTCCGGCACGTTGCGCCGCCAGCGCCAGCGCGCGGTATATAGCGCCGCTGTCCAGCAGATGCCAACCCAGATCATGGGCCAAGAGACGACCCAGCGTGCCCTTACCGACCCCGCCGGGCCCATCCAGGGTGATGACGGGGACGATATTCATGCGCTTGCCACCTCCAGCAGCAGCCCCGCCTGCTGCGCCAGCGCGGGAAAACTCGGAAAGGACGTCGCCACATTGGCACAGTCCAGGATTTCCATATCCCCCTGCGCCACCAGTGCGGCCATGGCAAAAGCCATCGCAATACGATGATCCCCATGACTGTCCACCCGGCCGCCCAGCAGCGCTGATCCGCTGATAATGGCGCCATCCACACGCTCTTCTACCGTAGCACCCAGCGCGCGCAGCCCTCCAGCCATTACCGCGATGCGGTCGCTTTCCTTGACACGGAGTTCCTCGGCACCGGTAATCACCGTCTGCCCCTTCGCACACGCCGCCGCTATGAACAGCGCGGGGAATTCATCGATAGCCAGAGGTACCAGCCGAGGTGGGATAGCGATACCTTGCAATGGTGCATAGCGAACGCGGATATCAGCGACTGGCTCACCGCCCACTTCACGCAAGGCCGTCAGATCGATCCGGGCGCCCATGCGGGTGAGGATTTCGATGATACCGGTCCGGGTCGGATTGATACCAACTCCTTCCAGGGTGAGATCGGAGCCCGGCGCGATGGTGGCGCCGAGCAGGAAGAACGCGGCCGACGAAATATCGCCCGGCACCTGCAGCGCCTGCCCGCACAACCGGCCACCGCCGCGCAGGCAGGCGCGCGGGCCATGACGCTCCACCGGTTGGCCAAAACCTTGCAGCATCCGCTCGCTGTGATCGCGGGTGGGTGCGGGCTCGGTCACGCAGGTTTGTCCGTCGGCATACAGTCCGGCCAACAACACGGCGGATTTGACCTGGGCGCTCGCCACCGGCAGGGCATAGTCGATGCCGTGCAGGGGCCGCCCATGAATATGTAAAGGTGCCCTGCCATCCTGGGCGGCGATTTCCGCGCCCATGGCACGCAACGGGTTCAGAATGCGGCCCATGGGCCGCTTCTGCAAACTGGCGTCGCCAACCAGGGTGCTGGGGAAAGGCTGTCCGGCCAGCACTCCCGCCAAGAGACGCATGGCGGTACCGGAATTCCCGCAATCCAGAGGAACAACGGGCGCGCGCAGCCCCTGCAGGCCAGCCCCATGAATGCGCAGATGCCCTTTATCGGGGCCTTCCATCTGCACCCCCATGCTGCGAAAAGCGGCGATGGTGGCCAGCACATCGGCGCCCTCCAGCAACCCCTCCACTTCAGTGACACCTTCAGCAAGCGCCCCGAGAATGACCGCACGGTGGGAAATGGATTTGTCTCCCGGGACCGGGAAACGGCCGGCAAGCCGACTGCCTGGACGAACGAGATATCGAGTCATGATTCAGTAGGTTAGCGGAGGAAATTGAAACTGTTGACGGCAGGCGCGGCCCTGCTTCAGAAAGGCTTTCAGGGTGCGTGTGTCGTCCCCTGCGAGCATCTGCCGGACAGTGTCGAGATTTTCCTGCAACGCCTTCAGATGCTGTACGACGGCCGATCGATTCTCCGAGAGGATGGCAGTCCAGAGATCGGGGTCAGAGGCCGCTATCCGGGAAAAATCACGCAGACCGCCGCCGGCGAGATCCCGCAGAGCGGGGACCTGATCCGCCAGGCCCGCCATGTAGGCAAAGGCCAGCAGATGAGGCAGATGGCTGGTCGCGGCAAGAGCCTGGTCATGCGCCTCCGGCGTCATTTGCGAAACGGTCGCACCGAGGCATTGCCAGAAACCGCACACCGCGTCCAGCGCGGCGGGAGCCTGTTCCGGCAGGGGCGTCAGGATGACGCGCGCGCCCTGATAAAGATTTTTCCGCGCTGCCGCAAATCCGGTTTTTTCCCCACCCACCACGGGATGCCCCGGGATAAAGCGATCTCCCAGCAACTGACGGCCCAGTTGCGCCACCGGCGTCTTGATGCTGGCGACATCGCTGACCATCCCCGTAGCAGATATATGGCGTACCAGTTCCGGCAACTGCCGCAGGGCGATTTGCGGAGGGGTGGCGAGCAGCACCAGATCGGCATTTCGCAACGCCGGTTCCGGTTCGCAGGTCAGGCTGATCCGCCAATACTTTGCCGCAGAACGCAGTCGCCGAACCGCTTGCGCATCGACGACCACACCCACCAGCGATCCGGCGAAGCCCCTGCTGCGCAGGGCCTTGGCGATACTGCCGCCCATCAGGCCCAGGCCGACGATGACGATTCGCTGGAAGGGGACGTCCGGCATGCTAGAGTTCGCGGCCAATGGCCTCGGCAATCCTGCGCAGATCGCCCATCAGCGTCGTGAGTTGCTCCGGACTCAGAGCCTGATCGGCATCACACCAGGCTTCTTCGGGGCAGGGATGCGACTCCACCAACAAACCATCTGCACCCGCCGCAATGGCCGCCTTGGATAATTGCGGCACGAGCCAGGCTTTACCACCCGCGTGACTGGGATCGACGATGACCGGCAGGTGGGTCTCTCGCTTGAGAACCGGTATGGCCGTGACGTCGAGGACGTTGCGATAGGCCGTTTCAAAGGTACGGATGCCACGTTCGGCAAAAATAATCCTGTGGTTGCCGTGGGCGGCGATATATTCTGCCGCCATGAGCCATTCCTTTATGGTGGCGCTCAGGCCACGCTTGAGGATGACCGGCACGTCCAGGCGACCGACTTCCTTGAGGAGATCAAAATTCTGCATGTTGCGCGTACCGATCTGGATGATGTCCACTCCTTTTTCCAGAAATAGATCAATCTTGCGGACATCCATCAGTTCGGTAACAATGGGCAGACCGGCGGCATCTGCAGCGGTCCGGAAATAATCCAAGCCCTCGTCACCCACGCCCTGAAAAGTGTAGGGACTGGTACGGGGTTTGAATGCCCCGCCACGCATCAGACGGCACCCCGCCGCCTTGACGGCTTCTGCGGAACTGCGCATCTGCTCGGGCGTTTCAACCGAGCAGGGGCCTGCGATCACCTGAATCTGCCTGCCACCGATGGGGATCCCCCGCACTTCAATGACCGTATCGGTGGATTTGAACTCGCGGCTGACGAGCTTGTAGGGCTTGAGAATGGGCATGACCTGTTCCACGGCGGGCAAGGATTCCAGTGCGCCGTCAGGCAGCAAGCGCTCGTCCCCCAACAGGCCCACCACGGTGCGCTCAGAGCCGGTACTGACCATGGGCTGCAGACCGTACTGGCGGATACGCTCCAACAGATGCTCCATCTGCTCTGCGGTGGCTTGCGGTTTGACGATAACGATCATAGGGTTACAGGACCTCGCCCAGCATTGTAAGAAAACGTTGGTTTTCCACCGGCAGGCCAACACTGACCCGCAGATGATCCGGCATGCCGTAAGGGGTAAGCGGCCGGACGATCACCCCCCGAAGCAGCAGGGCCTCATAGACGCGCTGTCCACCTCCCGGCACGGCGAAGGCGGTAAAGTTGCCTGCAGGCGGCAGAATTGTCAATCCAAGATTGCACAATCCATCGCGGAGGGCCACGATCCCCTGACGGTTGTTGGCCAGGGTGGCCTGCAGATGGGCGCGATCCGTAAGCGCGGCATGCGCCGCCACCTGCGCCAGCGTATTGACGTTGAAGGGCTGACGAACCCGCTCCAGCACCGCCATCAGGTCGGGGTGGCCGATGCCGTAACCGCAACGCAGACCCGCCAGCCCATAGGCCTTGGAAAACGTACGGGTAAGCATCAGGTTACCGAAACGCCGCAGCCACCGTCTGCCATCCGGATAATCCGCCGCGTCCATCAGTTCCAGGTAGGCTTCGTCCAGCACCACCAGCGCATGGGAAGGCACGCTGTCGATAAAGGTCTCCAGGGCGTCCGCCGTAAGATACGTACCCGTGGGATTATTGGGATTGGCGATAAAAACCAGCCGGGTATTGGCGTTGAGCAGACTGGCCATGGCATCCAGGTCATGACCGTAATCCCGCGCCGGGGCGACCCGTACAGTCGCACCACTGGCCTGCGCGGCAATGGCATAGGCGGCAAAGGCATACTGCGAGACAATCACCTCCGTACCCGGCCCGGCAAGGGCACGCACCGCAAGCTCCACCACCTGATCAGAACCGTTGCCGAAAATAAATTGCCCAGGGTCCAGATCGAGCTGACGGGCCAGCAGCGCGCGCAACTCCGGAGCCGACCCTTCGGGGTACTGCGCCAGGGCGGGCAACACCTCGCGGACGGCTGCCAGCGCCAGAGGGCTCGGACCTAACGGATTTTCATTGGAGGCCAGCTTGATGGCGTCACGGATACCCAGTTCCCGTTCCAGTTCCGCCAAGGGTTTGCCCGGCTGATAGGGACGCAGATCGGACACACCCGCCGCCGTATATTCCAGATAGCTATTGCACATTTCAAAATACCGCCCGGGGATAACTGCCGAGACAACGGCAAAAGGATGCCTGTTGCGCGAGAACATCCAGCACCGGAGCGATGGCGGCATCCTGACAATGGCCAAGCAAGTCGAGATAAAAGACGTACTCCCAGATGGCCGAGCGTGCCGGCCGTGACTCGATGCGCGTCAGACTGATGCCCGCGTCGGCCAGCGGTGACAGCAACGCATGCAGACTCCCCGGACGATTGGCGCCGGCTACCACCAGGCTGGTCTTGTCATTCCCCGTAGGTCGCGTATGGATTTTGCCAATGATCAGAAAACGGGTGGTGTTCTCCGGGTTGTCTTCGATCCCCGCGACCAGAATGTCGAGGCCGTACGCTTCCGCGGCGAGGGTCGTGGAAATGGCGCTGCCATCGGCATCTGTCGCAGCCCGTTCCGCGGCAACCGCGTTGCTGGCCACATCCACCAATTCCGCCTGCGGCAAATGGGTCGCGAGCCACTGACGGCACTGGGCCCTGGTCTGATAATGAACGTAGACACGGCGAACGGTGGAGATGGGCACCTTGGCCACCAGATTATGGACGATGCGTAACTGGACCTCGCCGCAGATCTGCAAGGGGTAATCCAGGAGCAGATCCAGACTGAGATTGACGGAACCTTCAGTGCTGTTCTCCACCGGCACCACACCGAACCGGGCCTGGTCACTGTCCACCAGGCGGAAAATCTCGGCGATCCCCGCGGTGGGCTGCAGAACGGCCGCGCGCCCGAAATGCTTCTGCGCCGCGATCTGCGAAAACGTGCCGGCGGGTCCAAGATAGGCCACTTGCAGGGGTTGCTCCAGGGCCAGGCCTGCAGAGATGATCTCCCGGAAAATGATGGCAACCTGTTCACTGGAAAAGGGCCCAGGGTTATCGGCCATGACCCGACGGAGAATCTCCGACTCACGGTCTGGATGGTAAAAATTCACTTCGCCCGCAGCCTGTTTGACGGCACCCACCTGCTGCGCAAGCCGGCCCCGCTCGCCGAGCAGTTGCAGGAACTGCTGATCCACCTGATCGATGGCCTTACGCAGGGCCGCCAGTTCCGGGTTTTTCATAACCGCAACATGCGGGCCGCCAAGACTCCCGGAAGGGAGGCAACCTGCTCCAGCAACACTTCCGTCAGCGGTTGGTCGACGGCAATGAAGGAGAGTGCTGCCCCCGCCGGTTTTTCGCGGCCCAGGTGAAATTGCGCAATATTGATGCCCGCTGCGCCCAGCAACCCACCGATGCGCCCGATCAGACCGGGCTCGTCACGATTCTGGATATAGAGCAGATCCCCCGCCAGAGGCATTTCCACGTCGATACCATCCAGTTGAACCAGACGGGCCTGATGCTCATGAACCAGGGTTCCCACCGCCACCCGCTCACCCTGATCCATGCGCAGCGTCACCGCGATCCGGGCGCGCAGTTCGTCGGCTGATTCGCGTTTGCGGGTTTCGATGCCTATGCCGCGCTCCTTGGCGAGAACCGGGGCGTTGACGGCATTGATGGTTTCCGGCAGGGCACTCTGCAGAATGCCCTTGAGAATGGCGGTGGTGAGGGCCGCCGTATTGAGTTCGGCAACTTCGCCGGCATATTCGATCACCACTTCGCGCAGCCCGGAACCTGCCAGTTGCCCCAGAACCAGTCCGAGCCGCTCTCCGAGATTGAGGTAGGGCTGCAACAGCAGCAATTCCTCCTCTTTGACGGAAGGCAGATTGACCGCATTCTGGACCACGCCGCGCAACAGATAGGCGCTGATCTGCTCGGCCACCTGGATAGCGACATTGACCTGTGCCTCTTCGGTGGAAGCCCCGAGGTGCGGCGTACAGATGAAGTTGTCCAGTTCCAGCAAGGGATTGTCGCCATGCACCGGTTCCTTGCAGAAAACATCCAGAGCCGCAGCGCGCAAGTGCCCGGATTTCAAGGCATCGTACAGGGCTGCCTCATCCACGATGCAGCCACGTGCGGCATTCACCAGAATGGCACCCGGCTTCATTTTGGCGAAGGTCTCGGCACGGAAAAGGTTACGGGTAGCATCCGTCAGCGGCGTATGGACCGTTAAAAAATCGGCGCGGGCCAGCAGCGTATCCATCTCCACCAGTTCCACGCCGAGATCGGCCGCACGGATTTTGGAGAGATAGGGATCGTAGGCGATGACCCGCATCCCCAGACCTTGGGCACGGGCAATCACCAGCGAACCGATATTGCCCGTGCCGATGACGCCCAGGGTCTTCTGGTAGAGTTCGACCCCCTGGAAACGGGATTTTTCCCACTGCCCCGCCTTCAGGCTCATGGTGGCCTGGGGGATCATCCGTGCCGCCGCCATCATCAAGGCGATGGCATGCTCCGCGGTCGTCACCGTGTTGCCATAGGGGGTATTCATGACGATCACGCCGCGTTTGCTGGCCGCATGGATATCGACATTGTCCACGCCAATACCAGCCCGCCCCACCACCTTCAGGCGACTGGCAGCGGCGAGCACGTCGGCATCCACGTTGGTCGCCGAGCGTATCGCCAAACCGTCGTACTGACCGATGATCGCGCAAAGTGCCTCTTTGCCCAGACCGGTTTTCACCTCCACGGCGATACCACGTTCGTGAAATATTTCTACCGCACGTGCTGACATTTTATCGGCGATCAAAACGGCTGGCATGGTGGCGCTCCTCAACCGTGCTGGCGGGCGAAGTCCCGCAGGTAGTCCGCCAGGATCTGTACGCCAGCCTCCGGCATCGCGTTGTAAATGGAGGCGCGCATGCCGCCCACCGAGCGGTGTCCCTTGAGCTGGATCAAGCCATGACTCCTGGCGCCCTTGAGAAAGGCTTCATCCATGGCCGCATCCGCCAGCGTAAAAGGCACATTCATGCGTGAGCGATTGCGGGTTTCCACCGGGTTGGCATAAAACCCACGGGATTCATCGATGGCGTCATAGAGCAACCGGGCCTTTCGTGCGTTGATCTCCGCCATCCTTTCAAGGCCGCCGAGCTGTTTGAGCCACTTGAAAACCAGACCGGCGACATAGATGGCGAAGGTCGGCGGCGTATTATGCATGGATTCCTCTTTGGCATAGACGGCGTAATCCAGCATGGTGGCGGTGTTTGCCGGTGCGTGGCCGAGGAGGTCATCACGGACGATGACCAGGGTCAGTCCAGCGGGGCCGATATTTTTCTGCGCGCCAGCATATATCAGACCGAAACGGCTGACATCCGTGGGCTTGGAAAGAATATGGGAAGAGGCATCGCTGACCAGCGGAATATCGCCCAGATCCGGAATGAAGTCGAACTCCACGCCGCCGATGGTTTCATTCCCGGTGATGTGCACATACGCAGTGTCCGGGCTGACCTGCCAGTCCGCCTGCATGGGCACGTAGCTGGCGTGACGATCCTCGTTGCTGGCGGCAATCTCCACCGCAGTAAAGCGCCGAGCTTCCGCAATCGCTTTCTTGGACCAGATTCCCGTCTGTACATAGCTGGCCTTGCCATGACCGCGCATCAGATTAAGTGGAACCATGGCAAATTGCAGCGTCGCTCCGCCCTGCAAAAACAGAATCTTGTAATTGGCCGGAATGTCCAGGAGATCACGAAGATCCTGCTCAGCCTCGGCGGCGATCTTCATGAATTCAGGACCACGATGGCTCATTTCCATGACCGACATGCCGCTGCCATGCCAATCCAGGAGCTCTGCCTGAACCTGTTCCAGAACCACGTGGGGCAAAACCGCGGGACCAGCGCTGAAATTGAAAATAGTTTGATTCATGGTGCATTTACTGGGGCAGATCGGTCTGCTCCCCCTCCTCTTCGTCCGTATCGGCAATCAATGCCAGTCCCGCGAGTTGTTCACCCTCGCCCAGATTAATCAAACGCACCCCCTGCGCATTCCGGCCGGTGCGGCGGATGCTGTTCACCGCGATGCGGATCAGGGTGCCGTGGTCGGAGACCAGCATCAATTCATCCCGCTCCGTTACCGCCAGCGCGCCGACCACATCGCCATTACGCTCGTTGGTCTGGATGGCAATGACGCCCTTCCCGCCCCGGTTGGTGCGGCGGTATTCGTCCACTTTCGTCAATTTACCGTACCCATTGGCCGTAGTGGTAAGGATCACCTGACTGGAGTCCACCCACTGTGCCGAAATCACCCGATCATTCTCTTCCAGACTGATGCCGCGCACGCCCCGGGCATTGCGACCCATGGCCCGAACCTTCGCCTCGGGGAAGCGCACCGCCATGCCGTGCCGGGTAAAGAGCATGAACTCGCGCTGCCCGTCAGAGAGGCCAACGGCGACCAGACGATCACCGGGATCCAGGTTGATGGCATTGATCCCCTGACTACGCGGCCGGGAATACTCCATGACCGGTGTCTTTTTGACGACGCCCAGGGAGGTAACCATGCAGACAAACTGGCCCTCGGTAAAGTCACGCACCGGCAGCACGGCGGTGATGCGCTCCGTGGGCGCCAGCGACAGCATGTTGACGATGGGCTTGCCCTTGGCGCCACGACCTGCCTGCGGCAACTGATACACTTTTTGCCAGAAGACTTTACCGAGATTGCTGAAGAACAAACAATAGGCATGGGTCGAAGCGCAGAACATGCGTTCGACAAAGTCCTCTTCTTTGGTGGTGGTGGCCATCTTGCCCTTGCCACCCCGTCTCTGGGCATTGAAGACCGTCACCGGCTGCGCCTTGATATAACCGGCGTGGGTGAAGGTCACCACCATTTCCTCTTCGGTAATCAGATCTTCCGTCGAAATATCACCGGTATCCGCCACGATCTCGCTGCGCCGGGCATCCCCGTATTGATCGCGGATAGCCACCAGCTCTTCGCGGATGACCTCCATGAGCCGAGTCTTCGAGCCGAGAATCTCCAGCAACTCGCGGATACGATCCAGCAAGGCCAGATATTCATCGCGGATTTTGTCCTGCTCCAGCCCCGTCAGACGGTGCAAACGCAAATCGAGAATGGCCTGGGCCTGCAATTCGGACAGATGATATCCGTCCGCGTGCATCCCCTCCGAGGGCTCTCCACGTTCGACCAGCAGCGCCGCGACCATGCCCGGCTCCCAGGACTTCGCCAGCATCTGCGCCTTGGCTTCCGCCGGGCTGGCCGCCGCCCGGATCAGGCTGATGAGCGGGTCCAGATTGACCAGCGCCACCGCCAGGCCTTCCAGGATATGGGCGCGATCGCGCGCCTTCTTCAGCTCGAAGACGGTGCGCCGGGTGACCACCTCGCGGCGATGCTGGATGAAGGCCTGCAGCAGATCGCGCAGACCGAGGGTCCGCGGTGCCCCGTCCAGCAGCGCCACCATATTGATATTGAACACGCTCTGCATGACCGTGTGCTGGTAAAGATTATTCAACACCACATCGGCATTGGCATCCCGTTTGAGTTCAATGGCGATACGCATACCCGACTTGTCGGACTCATCGCGCAGGTCACTGATGCCTTCCAGACGCTTTTCCTTGACCATCTCGGCGATGCGCTCGATGAGCTTGGCCTTATTCACCTGATAGGGCAGTTCGGTGACGATGATGCTCTGCCGGTTGGATTTTTTGTCCGTCTCGAACTCACAGCGCGCGCGCATGACCACGCGGCCCCGCCCGGTGCGGTAGGCTTCGATACTGCCGGCACGGCCATGAATGAAACCTGCCGTCGGGAAATCCGGCGCCGGGACCAAGGTAAACAGGTCTTCATCCGGAGTCTCGGGATCATCCACCAGCGCCAGACAGGCACTGATCACTTCCGTCAGATTGTGGGGCGGGATATTGGTGGCCATACCGACCGCGATGCCCGCCGAGCCATTGATCAGCAGATTGGGGATACGCGCTGGCATGACCAGCGGTTCCATCTCCTTTTCATCGTAGTTGGGGCCGAAATCAACGGTCTCCTTTTCCAGATCCGCCAGCATCTCGTGGGCAATGCGGGACATACGCACTTCGGTGTAGCGCATGGCGGCGGGGCTGTCGCCATCCACCGAACCAAAGTTACCCTGCCCGTCGATGAGCGGGTAGCGCATGGAAAAGTCCTGCGCCATCCGCACCATCGTGTCATAGACAGCGGTATCGCCGTGGGGATGGTATTTACCGATGACATCGCCGACGACACGCGCCGACTTCTTGTAGGGTTTGTTCCAATCGTTGCTCATCTCGTGCATGGCGAAGAGCACACGACGATGCACTGGCTTGAGGCCGTCGCGGGCGTCCGGCAGGGCACGACCGACGATCACGCTCATGGCGTAATCGAGGTAGGACTGGCGCATCTCCTTTTCGAGACTGACAGGAATGGTTTCTTTGGCGAATTCGATCATGTGGAGACTGAGTACCCCTGATTATTTTTTCAACACGGCATTATGCCACAGCAGGGCTAAGCCTGCATGTGGCCAGCGGCCAACGCCTGGAGCGCCACCGGAAACCCTGGGCGCGCCACGCCGCGCTCGGTGATAATGGCGGTGATCAGACTGGCGGGGGTGACATCAAAAGCCGGATTGCGCACTTCGACACCTTCGGGTGCCACCACGTGGCCCGCACACTGCTGCACCTCGGCGGCGGGGCGCTCTTCGATGACGATGCCGCCGCCATCGGGCATGGCGAAGTCCACCGTACTCAAAGGCGCCGCGACATAGAAAGGAATCTGATGATATTGCGCCAATACGGCAAGGCTGTAGGTGCCAATTTTGTTCGCCGTGTCGCCATTGGCGGCAATGCGGTCGGCACCAACGATCACCGCATGGATCAGGCCCTGCTGCATCAGATAGGCCGCGGCGCTGTCGGCATGGAGATGGAAGGGAATACCGTCCTTCTGCAACTCCCAGGCGGTGAGGCGCGCGCCCTGCAGCCAAGGCCTGGTTTCGTCAGCATAGATATGGAGCTGCTTACCCGCAGAAATCCCTGCACGAATCACGCCCAGTGCCGTGCCATATCCGCCGGTCGCCAGACTGCCCGTATTGCAGTGGGTGAGGATGCCACCCTCCGCCGGCAAGAGCTCCGCGCCATAACGGCCCAGACGCTGGTTATCGGCGATATCATCGCGGAGCAAGTCATGAGCGGCCTGTAAAAGCGCGGCAACGGCCTGTCCCGCGGTAGACACCGATTGCGCCAATGCCAGTTGCCGGTCCGTCGCCCAAGCGAGATTCACCGCCGTCGGTCGTGCCGCCTTGATCTCGTCGGCGGCACTCAGCAGGCGTGCCTGCCAGTCCGTATGTGTGCTCGCCTCGCGCACGGCCAGTGCCATGGCATAAGCCGCGGTAATGCCGATTGCCGGCGCACCACGCACTACCATCTGCCGAATCGCCACCGCCACCGCGCGATAATCACTGAGCTTCAACCAGGTTTCCTGCTGCGGCAACAGCCTCTGATCGAGAAGGCAGAGCTGACCCTCCTCCCAACGGATGGCACGAATTTGGTCGGCACTGGACACATATCCTCCTCGGCAAGATACCAGGTCGGTCGGGAGCGGAACACCGCAGTATGGTGTGCTCAATATACGGGCAGTTGAAAAGTCTGTAAAATGCGCCGGAACGTCCAGACCCCATGTTTCCGGGGCACTCCCGCTTTCACCATCAGGTCCACTCATGTCTTCTGCTAACCCATACCCCATTCTTCGCCTGCGTCCCAAGGAGGATCGCCGCCTCCGCGCCGGTCATCTATGGGTCTACAGCAACGAAATCGATGTCCAGAAAACCCCCCTCACCGCCGTCACTCCAGGCAGCGTCTGCCGGATGGAAGACGCCCAGGGTAAGGCCCTGGGGCTCGCCCACGTCAATCCTCATACCCTGCTCTGTGCGCGCTTGTTGAGCCGTGACCCGCATGTCCGCATCGACGAGGGCTTTTATCGCAGCCGCTTGCAGCAGGCTTTGCGGATGCGGGAGCGTCTGTTCGGTGCGCCTTTCTATCGCCTGGTGCATGGTGAAGGCGATGGTTTGCCGGGCCTGGTTATCGACCGCTATGAGGACCATCTGGTGCTACAGGCAGGTAGTCTCGGCATGGATCGCGATTTGCCCCTGATCACGGCGGCTTTGCAGGGTCTGCTGCGCCCGGCGGGCATTTTGCTGAAGGCCAGCGGCGCGGCGCGGCGACTGGAAGGGTTGGAAGACCGCGTCGAAGTCCTTTTCGGGCATATCCCGGAGCGGCTGGAGGTTTGGGAAAACGACTGTCTGTTCCAGGTTGACCCCCGCGGCGGGCAAAAAACCGGCTGGTTTTATGACCATCGCGCCAATCGACGCCGCTTGCGGGACTTTGCCCAGGGGCGCCGGGTGTTGGACTGTTTCGCCTATCTTGGCGGCTTTGCCATCCCCCTGGCCAAGGCCGGGGCAAGCGCCGTCACCGCTGTGGACAGTTCGGCACCGGCCCTGGCGATCCTCGAAGAAAACGCCCGACGCAACGAGGTTGAGGGCTTGCACAGCATTCACGGCGATGCCATGGAGACGCTGCATAATTTACGCGACCGCGGTGAGCAGTTCGATCTCATCGTCCTGGACCCCCCGGCCCTGATCAAATCGAAGAAGGATTTCAAGGAAGGCAGCATCGCCTATCGCCGTTTCAACGACATGGCCATGCGCCTGCTGACCCCCGGCGGCATCCTGTTCTCGGCATCCTGCTCGCATCACCTGAGCCGGGAAACGCTGCTCAGCCAGATCGCTTTTGCCCCCCAGCGTGGGGACTACCAGATCATCGGCGAAGGCAGTCAGGATATGGATCACCCCGTTCACCCGGCGGTACCGGAAAGCAACTATCTCAAGGGCTTCTTCATCCATCGTCGAGAAGAGTTACCCGAAGAGGCAGAGAAGACCGCCTGACCACCAAGCGCGGTGGATTCTTGTCGCCAGGCCCAGTGACAGGTACAATCGCGCCCACGCCGGCGTAGCTCAGTTGGTAGAGCAACCGATTCGTAATCGGTAGGTCGGAGGTTCGACTCCTCTTGCCGGCACCATAAAAACAAAGAGTTATATTTATTATTCGTATTATTTTTTTCTTTGTGTGACGAATTTGTGACATGCCGATTCAATCAGCGTTACAAGTCGAGCCAGCCCAATTACCGAAGAGGACCTGGGGGATTGTCCACCGCCTGTCGATTTTGCATTAACGGAGGACACTTCGTTTCTGGTTGGTCCCCACTCAGATGATCCGAAGCGGAAAGATTTTTACGGAGTGCTGGTGCCACCTTTGGTTGCCCACCAGTCTATGCCGCTGTAAAAATCGCTGTTTGAATAGCCAAAAGGTGGGTGAGAGTCGGCCCAAGGACATGGAATGGACCAAGGATGGCCTGGGTGTGCTGGAAGAGGTGAGTGATCCGGTCTTGGGTGTGTCGTTCTCGGCCACCGATGGGGGCTGGCATGGGTTAGCGTCCTTTGGCCTTGTGATAGGCGACAGAGCCTTCCCGCTTGCCTACCGCCAGGACCAACACTTGGACTTCCGTTTCCATCACTTGGTAGATCAAGCGATAGCCTATGCTGCGGAGTTTGATCTTATAGCGATCCGGGTGGCCATGCAGTTGAGCGGAAGGGACGCGTGGGTGCACTAAGCGTTCTGCCAGTTTCTTTTTGAATGGGGCACGGACGCTATGGTCCAAGGCCTGCCATTCTTTGAGGGCGGAGGGATGGAAAGTGAGCTCATAAGGCATCCAGCGACACCTTGATCGGGGTTTGGCCATCCTTCAGACGGCTTTCCGCCAAAGCGTTCAGCTCCAAATTTTCCAGATGTTCCAGAAGCGCAGCATAGGTAGCGGCTGGGACACAGTAAAAAGCCGGTTCGTTGCGGTTGAGAATGGCCACAGTAGCCCCTTCTCCTGCGGCCACGGTTCCCATAGGGTTCTTTTTGAGTTCGGAAACACTGGCAGCAACATCGGCAAGAATGACGTGGGTCATGGAAAGTCCCTCATAGCCTCTAAAAGACCGGTTAAGCGTACCATAATAAGTAGCCTAAAGGCCACGCGGCCATCAGGCCGATACGGTGCGTCAAAACGCCCGCATCGACTGGTCCTTCGCTTTCGACAAAAATTTTGTTGCTCTCAGCCAGTTCATGCGTTTCAGCCACGAGACGAGCATTTTGTTCAAGCGTCTTCTCGGTCGGTCGATTTCGCCAACCACGTCTGCAGTAGCTCTGCGTGATTACTCATAGCACTTCCACCACTACCGCCGTCCCATACGCCGTGACCTCATTCATGGCCTGCCCCTGCCCGGCGTCAAATTCGCCGGAATCAAAGCGCATCCCCAGTACCGCATTGGCCCCAAGGGACCGGGCATGCTCGGCCAGTTGTTCCAGGGCATCATCGCGGGTCTGAGCAATCATGTTGAGATAGCCCGCCTGCTTGCCGCCGAAGAGGGCGCGGACACCACCCAGAAGATTGCCGATGAGATTGCGGGACCGGACACCAGTCCCATAGACTGGCCCAATGACACGGACCACACGCAATGGCTTTCGTGTAGCTGGCCCGCATGCCGTCGTTGGTGTACCTCCAGACTTTACCGTTCTGGGCTGTTCCCCGTTGCTGCTGCCGCTGTAAAACCTGTTCCGCACGTTCCGACAAGGGCCCACTCTGGACGTGCCGTTCTTGGTATCGGGCAGGTACACGGTGTGGTCCAGCCAGTATACGTGCCGCTATTCCAGCCCCAGAATTTCCCCCTGACGCATGGCGGTCTCGATGGCGAAGGTCACAATGTCCGCCAGTTCCGGGTTCGTGTCTGAACAGGCCGCCAGTAACCGGGCTTCCTCATCCCCTACCAGCCGCCTGTCCCGCCCCTGGGACAGCCGAGGTCTGCGGACCAGTTCTACGGGGTTGACTAAATCTGTCATGCCCCATTCCTTGCGGGCGATGTTGTAGAGATGGGAAATATTCGCCAAATAAATGCGGATGGTATTGGCGCTGAGGCCCGCCCCTTGCCATTGCCGGACGATGCCGGACAAAGCGGGACCATCCATTTTTGCTAAAGCCATTTCCCCGTAATCCCGGCAGATGCGTCGGATATTCCCAAGGTCCCTTTCCTGCGCCGTGGGTTTTTTACTAGCAGCCTTTTGTCGGGATTTCGGTTTTGAAAAAACGCAACACATTGATTACTAGGCATATTAGTAACTTTTTCAGAAAATGGCTTGTGCAATAGAATCCGTTGGTTACGCGAATAACCCGACATAAGGCTGCTCGCGGTAGATGCCGTGCGCCTTTACCAAAGACCCAGTCGGCGCCCGTTGGCAATGACGTCGTTTAAAAAATGAAAGTACACCGGCGTCTGTACCAGCACAGGATATCACCGGGTTGCGAGAACACCTGACCGGTGTGCCACCGTAGCCTAGAACCCCCATCTCCGCCTCGGTGCGCAACGCATCAATAATCGGCGGTGCAACACGGAAATCCATATCGGCGACCCACATCGGCAACAGATCGGCGGCACGCTGCTCAGGCATAAGAAACTGCTGCCCATGCTCCCGCTCCTTCTCGCAGAAACAATTCGGCAGTCGCCAGACCGATGCCGCTGGTGGCTCCGGTGATCAGTGCTGTCTTGCCTTGCAATCTCATGTCAACTCCTCATTGAATTCAGCGCGGGACGTCCCAAATGCCAGTGCCTGCACACCCAGGCCTGCCGCTTCGACAGCCCCAGCGAGATAGCCAGGAAACTGCGGCGACCACTCGCTGGCGATGCCCGTGAGGCACCCCTGCCACGGTCCTGATATGGCTTTGGACGCAGGCGCGTGAGCATGCTGGCCACTCGCATCGCGATCCGTGGCCGTGGCGGTGCGCGGGTCTTGCGCCCAGTCCTTGATGATTTCGGCCTTGGGCGTCGCCGCGTCGGGTCCGAACATCCGGACGAACTGCGCACGGCAATGCGTGCGCATGACCTCGTCAGAGACGGTGCTGCGCACGCGCGCCGGCACGCCCAGGAAACCAAACAGCGCAGCACTGCCGTTGGGCATGGAGGCGTCGTGGATCTCGCCCATCGGCCCGCGTGCACTGCGGCCCTCTCCTGACAATCCCTGTTCCCGCCAGAACGGGGTGTCATAGATGGCGATGTACTTGGCGTGCGGCGCCATCCAGGTGGCCGTGTCGCGCCATTGCCGGGCGAGCGTTTCCGGCAAGGCTGGCTCGAAGGCGATGGTGCTTTCGATCAGACGAGGCGGTAGCGCCAGCAGGACGTGCTCGGCATGCCACGTCACGGTATGGCCGCTGGCAGCGACGCTTTCCACGACGACATGGTCATCGTTTTTGTGCAGTCGACGCACCGTATGGCCGGTCAGGACACTGGCTGGGTTCAGCATGCGGTGCAGCGTTTCGATCAAGCGGCCCATGCCGCCTGTCAGGCGCATGGACGCTGGCGAATTCACGTAGCCACGCACGCGCACGGGGGCCTTCTGTGGCGAACGCTCGACCACCATGTCACCGGCCTCGAACTGCTCGAAGATTTCCAGTCCCAGTTCTTCGATCAGGTGCCCGAGCTCGCGCTGATAGCCGGGCCAGAACCAGGCGGGGCCCAGATCGAAGCGGTCAGCGGTGCTTGCCTGCATCACCCCGTGGGAAACGACCTGTCCCGAGGCGTCAGCAGAGGCAATACGGCCACCAAGCGCCTCCCGTGCTTCCAGCACCACGTAATCCGTCACGCCCTGGCGCGCGAGGAGGTATGCCGCGTACAGGCCGCTCAAACCGGCGCCGACGATGACGATGCGTGCGCTACGCCGGCTCATACTGCTACCGCCACGTCGGACAAATGGCCTGTCTTGAGGTACACGGTGGCACCTTGATCGCCAGCATGAGGCGTCGCAGGCTCACATGCAGGCAGTCGCAACCAACTGCCCCGCTCGTAGAGCTTCCCCTCCAGCATCACCGCGCCTGACATAACCAGGATCTCAGCGCCCTCCGACGACTCATCGAGAATCCTTTCACCAGCCGCCAGACGCTGCAGGCTGACCTGCTCGCCAGCAGCCGCGAACAACGGGCACACTTCACGCGCACCCTGGCGATGCCAATTGGCCAAGTCTCGCGTGTCGATGCGAACACTGCGCTGCTCGCCATCCGGCATCTGCTGGAGTTTGACGAAAATGACAGCGCCCTCGGCGCTGGAGGGCTGATGACTGGAGCCGGGCGGGTTGCGCAGATACCAGCCTGCCGGGTAATGCCGGTCTCCTTCGGAGAATGTTCCGGACAGTACCAGGATTTCCTCGCCTCCCGGGTGCGGGTGCGCGGGAAAATAGGACTCGGGCGCATACCGTACTATGCTGGTAGCACGGGCTTTCTCCGCGCCCACGCGATCCAGCATCACCCGCTCGACCCCTCCCTGGGGGGATGCGACCCATTGGTACTCGTCGGGCGCCACGATGGCGCGGCGGGTGAAATCAGCATTGATCAGCATGATGGTTATCCAAACGGAGGGACAGCGGCATTGCCCGTCCAGGCGATAGCGGCCGCTCCCTGTCAATACGGCTTACTTGGCGGGCAGTTGCTGGTAGGCCTTGACAACACGTGCCGAAGTAGGTCAGCGCAGCACCTGCGTTCAAACAAAGCGCCTGCATGCGAAACATTAGTTGCGGCCAGTCATCACACTGCCATCGACATCCCAGACGGCGCCAGTGACCCAGGCTGCCTTGTCCGACAGCAGGAAGGCCACCACTTCCGCCACATCCTGCGGCGTGCCCACGCGGCCGATCGGGTGGAAGCTGTTGAACCCCTGCAGTGCCCTCTGGACTTCGGCCTTGGGAATGAAGCCTTCGTAGATCGGGATCTGCACCACGGTCAGCGACACCGCGTTGACACGGATGTTCTTGTCGGCCAGTTCCATGGCCAGGTGCCGGGTCAGGGAGTGCAGGCCGGCTTTGGCCATCGAGTACGCCGAGGACGGCGTGGCCGCGATAGCCTGCGATGACGACGCAGATGCCGTCGGCCAGCACGGTGCACGCGATCTGCATGCCCATGCCACTGGTGCCGCCGACGACCAGCAGCTTCTTACCCTTGAATTGATTGCTCATCTTGAAATCCTCTCTGTAGGCCCGCCAGTCGGCGGAGGGTGAAGAGAAGAAAAACTGTTGATTCCGAAGACGGCGACATTGCCGCGCCTTCGGCTGCCTCACCGAAGCACTTTCGGAATAGTTGCTATTATTCTCGTGTTCCCAATGACAGACAAACTATATAAAGCATCAGTCATTGAAAGAAAAACTTTATCGATATGAAGTCACCAGTCCATCTGAATGCTCTGCGCGCCTTCGAGGCCAGCGCCCGCCACCAAAGCTTTTCTGCGGCGGCGGCCGAACTCAACGTCACGGCAGCAGCAGTTGGCCAACTCGTGCGCTCGCTGGAGGACTGGCTGGGAACGCCCCTCTTCGTGCGCGGCAGCAGTGGCCGTGTGCGGCTCATTCCCACGGAGGCTGCCGAGCGGGCACTGCCAGATATCCGTGCCGGGTTTGATCGGCTCACTTTGGGGATACTGCTGCGTGAGCATTGGCGCTTGCAAAAGCCCGCTGACTTGGCCCAGGAAACCTTGATCCACGACTTGTCGATGGACCGACACACAGCGTTCCCAACCTGGGAAGCATGGATGAAAAAAGCCGGCGTGACGGACGTCATCACTCAACGGGGCATGCGGATCAATAATTCCGCTGCGGTACTGCAGGCGGCGATCGAGGGACATGGTGTGGCGCTGGCGCGCAGCGTCATGGCACGCGACGACTTGGCAAGTGGGCGTCTAGTCAGACTGTTCCCAGACATCGACTTTGCATCCGCACTGGCGTACTACGTCGTGTATCGACCTGAATGTGCCAGTTTGCCCAAGCTGACTACCTTTCGGGATTGGTTGCTAGCAGAAGCCGCCCCCGCCCAAGCAGGAAATGGAGAGTTTTAAATCGCGGGCCCCAGTCTTCGACCGACCTCCCAAGACACTCCACCGCCGTGTATCGTTGCGGCGATCTGCTGCCCCAGTCGCTGCTCGATCGGTCGCGGTAGAGACAGTAGTTACCCACCGCCCCCCGCACAGATCCGTACGAGCGGAATTACCGCATACGCAGGAGCGGCTAGAGCGATCCCAACAACAGATGCAAGCACTGATACATCAACCTCAAGAGCAACCTGCGCCTTCTCACAAAAGAAAAAAGTGGTGGCCGTGGTAACAGCCAAAACGCTGTGCCGCCTCTGCTAGAAAATGTACTATACAACCATGAAATTAGGAGGGTACCTATGCAGCCAAATATCGCAGGGTTTCCACACCCTGAGCTGATTGGGACATTCCGCCAGTTCGGGCCGTTTGGGATTCCATACCAGATACTCAAGGAAGGCCATGACACTGTGAAGGGCTGGACCGTCGAGATCGAGGTGCCGCAGACAGGGGAACGGTTGGAGTACCCCCTTAAAGACGCCCTAGACGATCCAGAGGCCCGCTAGTGTTCGCCATTGCCTTTGATCTGACGGTAAAGGTTGCTTCAAGCGTTAGGCGTCAATGAACATCGACCATGCCACGCTGTCCGACGTTCGCGCTGTCGCCGAGATTCATGTCGATGCATGGCGCTCGGCCTACTCGCGAATCCTACCTGCGGATTATCTCGCTTCCTTGTCAGTCGAGAAACGGGAGGCGATGTGGAAGAAC
Organism: Acidithiobacillus ferrooxidans ATCC 23270; assembly: GCF_000021485.1. NCBI lineage: Bacteria > Pseudomonadati > Pseudomonadota > Acidithiobacillia > Acidithiobacillales > Acidithiobacillaceae > Acidithiobacillus > Acidithiobacillus ferrooxidans. Next base: position 799,217 of record NC_011761.1, on the reverse strand, counting down.
ATTATCGAATCTGGGCAAACAGAGATTCTCGTTGCTAAGGATGGCGGGACCGTTCTTGGCTGGGTGTCGTTCGGTGCTTGCCGAGATAAGGATGCACCATCCTCTCAAGCGGAGCTGTGGGCCATGTATGTGGCACCAAACAGTTGGTTCAAAGGGGTTGGGCGTCAGCTGTGGCTACGGGCGCGAGAACTCTTGTCTCAGCAAGGCTACAGCACGTGTAGCCTGTGGGTATTTACGGAAAACGAGCAAGCCATCCGCTTCTACAAGGCTATCGGATTCGTGGCAGGCACCCTGCCTCCGCAGGAACTCGAGTGCGGTGGTCAGCAGCTTCAAGAAGTACGCTACGTCTGCAGAATTGACACCTAACCCTTCGCTCAGCCTAAACGATGGGAATTCTGACGGGGTTTTTATATTCCGAGACTAGTCGCTATGATACGAACCCGAAATCAACCGCAGCTATCAGGATATGGCCAGCCATTACGGGGCGGTTCAGTGAATCATTGGCACGAATATCTGGGCGAGCCTACCGTGGCCGATGCGGTACTGGACCGACTGCTGCAGAGTGCTCACCGACTGGAGCTGAAGGGGGACTCCCTGCGTCGTCGCAGTGATGGACGCGACACCCCAAAAGTTGACCCATCGTGACCACCTGGGGATAAAATGGCGGTGACCAGAATGTACGCTTTTCGGGGGTGCCCACGATCAGCGGAATCACTGCCCACGATCGCCGGAATGCGCACTTGACGGAGCCATGGACTTGGGCCACGCTGCAGTAGCGTCAAGACTTGGGGACGCATTGCTCTCCCTTATAAGCTGCTTTAAGCGGCTCACGAATCAAATCTCCCGGCTTTATCTGGAGTCATTTACTTATGAGGTTTTCCCGATGAAGTCTATAAAAGTATTGCTGCCGAGTATCACAGCCATCCTGTTGCTGAGCACTTCCTCTGCCTATGCCTTGTCTTTAGGTCAGCTCGCAAGAATGAGCCCTAGTCAAAAAAAACAGGCCCAACAGTATTTTCGAACTCATTCTCTGGATTTTTCTTCTGTTTTCAAAAGATATCATCCAGGACCTTACTGGATATTGAAGAACAAATCTGCGTTTCGCTTGACACCTAGGCAAATCCAGGGGGAAGTTCAGCTCAAGAATGAGATGGCTATGCGCACCATTGAGGATAGCAGTGCTTTGCAGCACGCATATGACAAATACAAAAAGGACGCCTCTACCGCACATCCGACCTTGGCAATGATAAAAAGCGACATCATCCGCGTTGGAAAAGCGGAAACGCAATTGGCATGGGAAATGGTTCCCTATCATCTCCAGGGCTATGCTTTGCTCAATCCGGCACAAAAAGCTACCTACACCCAATTGTCAGCCAAGACCTGGGCACAGCATCACAGAACGCCTGACAAGCGAGCGGGGGGCCAATAATCGCTCAGAGACCTCGCATGAATTTTCGGCTATTGCTTGTCTAGTCATCACGTTTATAAACATTGGATAATACTTTTTTCAAGAACTTATGCTACAGTAAAAGGGTTCATGAACAAGTGAAAACAGGGCGGTTCCAAGACATAAGACTGCGAGCCTGTGTGATAAGAGTCAACGGCATGATCTGCGCACCCTTCTCGTTCGGAAATTGCGGCAGGATGACGATCCCGCTTACCGTGCACTTTGGCGGGATGCCTTGCAACAACATGCACAGTGTTTCCGCATAGCTGCAGGAGACGATGTCCCCGCGGAGATCCCCACGCGAGGAGCGGAAGACCGCTTAACCTTGGGTGCTTTCGAGAAAAATGCACTGGTCTGGATTGTCAGTCTGGAGCGAGATCGCGGTGTGAAGTTGCGGCATAAGGCGCTACTTTTTCGCATGCTCGTTGCGTCGGAGGTGGCTGGCCGTGGCGTCGGTAACTCGCTGTTACTAGAGGTACTTTCTCGAACACAGGGCATCGACGATTTACGGTGCATTCATCTGACCGTTCTGGAGCGAAACCAGCGGGCGCGAGATCTGTATCGATCGCTGGGCTTTGTGGATTTCGCACTGGAGCCAGAGGCCGTTCGAATGGACGCAGAGTATATGGGCGAGGTACAAATGATGCGATTCCTCAGAAGGTGAATACCATGAAGCTGATGCAGTACTAGGTCGATGCCTTTAGTCACCAGGTTTTTTCCGGCAATCCGGGGGCCGTTGTTCCTCTGGACCAATGGCTTCCCGATGCGATCATGCAAGCCATTGCCGAAGAGAACCATCTCTCCGAGACCGCCTTTTATGTCCCGGCGAAAAACCCCGGTACCTTCCATTTACGATGGTTCACACCGGTGGTTGAAGTGGATTTGTGCGGTCATGCCACCCTGGCAACAGCGCATGTGCTCTTTCAGGAGCGCGGATTTCCGGGAGACGAGATTGCCTTTGAGACTCGTAGTGGCATATTGCGGGTCAAAAAAATGCCTGAAGGGCAGCTCTCCATGGATTTCCCGCTGCGACCCTTGCATCCAGTGGAAACGCTCCCGTTGATGGAAAATGCGTTGGGATAAAAGCCCCTCGCGGTGCTGGCGGGCGACGACTATGTCGTGCTTTTTCGCGACGAAGCGCAGGTTCGCGCCATCCATCCCGATATGACCGTGTTGCAGAGGCTGGATCTGCGCGGGGTAGGTATTACCGCTCCAGGGAAAGACTGCGATTTTGTCGCGCGATTCTTTGGACCGAAAGTCGGGGTTCCCCATGTCGTAGTCCTTTATCAATACTTCCATACCCGCTTTTTGCATTGAAGTGCGGGTTTAGTGGAGTAACGAAACCTCCCGCTATCGTTATTATAGTCACATTTCCAGCTCATGTAAGAACTTTCTCGCATGTTTTTCATCGCCTTGCATCTATTTCACGGATAACGCCATGTTACTTTATGAATCTGGAAAAAAATGCGTAAAACCACGATTTAATAAGCTCTTAGATAAATTATCGGGAATGGCAGGGAATGGGACGGGGTGGCTTTGAGAGTGTGAAAAGTTATCCACAGGAACGTTACCGAGGCCGAAATCATGGGATGCAAGACAAACAGCCATGCCTGGCGGTATTCTTCGTTGATGGTGGGACACTCGAAGAAGATCGCATGGCGACTAAAACCAGAAAATTTACAATCATGGGAGTTTTATTGATTCTCGCAACTATTGTTTTCCTGCAACAGGCACCTGAAACCAAGGGAACCACGACTCAAGCGCCGCCCGCAAACCAGCTATTCGTCCCGCACACCGGGCATCACGCAACACTCTTGCCGGCACCATAAAAACAAGCACCTGGCTTAACGGCCAAGTGCTTTATTTGTGCCCGACGGACTTTACGGACCATCCGCATCCGGATGGCAAGGCCGGTCACACGACTCAGATACCTTACCTTTCCTGGCCCATTTCCAGCGCCTGCGCCACTGCATCTTCCACCCGTTCTATCCAGATGAAGGTAAGTTGTTGCCGGGCGTTCTCGGGGATGTCTTCGTAATCCCGGCGATTGCGTGCCGGCAATAGCACCGTGTGAATACCGGCACGCAGCGCCGCCAGGACCTTTTCCTTGATCCCGCCTACGGGTAGAACCAGGCCACGCAGACTGATCTCGCCGGTCATGGCCACATCCGGCCGCACCTTGCGGCCGGTGAGCAAGGAGATCAGCGCCACAGCAAGAGTCACCCCCGCGCTGGGACCATCCTTGGGGATGGCACCGGCGGGGATGTGGATATGGATATCGCTCTTGTCGATGCTCTCCTGGGCAATCTGCCAGTCCGCCGCCCGCGCCTTGACCAGACTCATGGCCGCCTGGGCGCTCTCCTTCATGACGTCGCCGAGCTGGCCGGTCAGGATGAGGCGGCCGTTGCCCGGGCTCTTGCTGGCCTCGATGAAGAGGATATCCCCGCCCACCGGCGTCCAGGCCAGACCGGTGGCCACGCCGGGGAGGGCCACCCGCGAGGCAACTTCGCTTTCAAAGTGCGGAGGACCAAGAACAGTGACCAGATCATCGGGACGAACCTGCATCCCGCTGCTGCTGCCCTCGGCGACGCGCACCGCCACCCAGCGGCAAATGGCCCCCAGCTCCCGCTCCAGGTTGCGGCAGCCGGCCTCGCGGGTATAGCCGCGGATGAGGGCCAGCAAGGTATCTTCTTCCAGCACCAATTGCTCCGCCGTCAGGCCCGCCGCTTCCCGCTGCCGGGGCAGGAGGTAGCGGGAAGCGATATGCATCTTGTCCTCCTCCGTATAACCCGAGAGCGTGATGATTTCCATGCGGTCCCGCAGGGGGCCGGGGATGGTATCCAGGATATTGGCCGTGGCGATGAAAAAGACGTGGCTGAGATCAAAGGGCATGGCCAGATAGGTGTCGCGAAAGGTACGGTTCTGCTCCGGATCCAGCACTTCCAGCAGGGCGGCAGCGGGATCGCCGTGGAAACCACCGGCGCCGAGCTTGTCGATCTCATCCAGGAGCATCACCGGATTGCGCACCTCCACCTTGCCCAGGGCTTGAAGGATGTTGCCCGGCAGGGCGCCGATATAGGTGCGCCGATGGCCGCGGATCTCCGCCTCGTCATGGACGCCGCCCAGGCTCACGCGCACAAACTTGCGCCCCATGGCGCGGGCGATGCTCTGGCCCAGAGAGGTCTTGCCCACCCCCGGCGGCCCCACGAAGCAGAGAATGGGACTCTTGCCGCTGGAATTCAGGCGATGCACCGCCAGATGCTCCAGGATGCGCCGCTTGATCTTGTCGAGGTCGTAGTGATCCTCGTCGAGAATGCCCCGCGCTTCCCCGATGTCGATGCGCTCCTCTGTCTCCTTGCTCCAGGGGAGGGCCAGAATGGCGTCGATATAACTACGCACCATGCCATACTCGCCGGCCCCTTCGGGCATCCGCTGCAGGCGACGCAACTCCTTGCGGGCCACCGCCTCCGCCTCGGCGGGCAAGTGCGCCTCGTCAATGGCATGACCCAGAGCCTCCATCTCACCGTTGCCCTCCTCGCCTTCCCCCAACTCTTGCTGAATGGCCTTGAGTTGCTCGCGCAGGAAATACTCACGCTGGCGGCGATCCATGACCTCCTTGGTCTGCTCGCCAATCTTGTGGGTAAGCTTCAGGACCTCGATGCGATAGCCCAAAAACTGCGAGATCTGTTCCAGACGGCTGCGCACGTCAAGATTTTCCAGAATCTGCTGGCGCTCCTCGGGCTTGAGATCGAGAAAGTTGGCGATCAGATCCGCCAGTGCCCCGGGCTGCTCCACGTGGGCGATGGCCTGGGCCAACTCCTGAGGCACCTGCGGCAGGAGAGCGAGGGCTTCGGTGGCCTGCTGGCGCAAGTGCAGGACGCGGGCATCCAGCTCCGAACCGGTGGCAGTGGTTTCCTCCAGACGTTCGATACGGGCCGCCAGAAAGGGATAATCCGGCAAAAATTCGCGCACCCGGAAACGGCCCTCTCCCTGAGCAATGAGGTGGTGGCCGCCATCCCCGGTGGTCACATAGCGCAGGACGGCGGCCACCGTACCCACCGGGTAAAGATCATCGGGACCCGGTGCGTCATTTTCTGGATCCTTTTGCAAGAGCAAGGCAATGGGGCGCTCCTGGCGGATGGCCTCCTGGGCCGCCGCCACCGATTGCGCGCGGCCGATACCGAGGGGCAGAACCACTCCCGGGAAGAGGACAAGATTGCGCATGGGCAGCACCGGCAGGACATCCTCCGGTAATACCAGTTTGCTGCTTTCGCGCGCCTCCGTGTGCGTATCGTTCATTTCATACCCCTTTGCCGGCGAAAGGACAAATGGAGACAGCCATCGCGCATTTCCCAGCCCTGCAACGTCAAGCCATCGGGAATCTGCAGGCGCCGGTCGAAAACGCCGTAGGGGATCTCCAGACGATGGATATGCCCCGTTTGCAGTTCTGCGGAAAGCCGACGTTGACCACTCACTATCAGGACGTTGCCGCTGAAGATTACCTGTACCTCCTCCGGGCTAACGCCGGGCAATGCCACGACAATCTGCAGCCCACCACTGCTCTCAAAGACATCCATGGGCGGCTGCCAGGCTGGCTGGCGACCCGACGGGGCCGGCTGAAAGAAGCGCCGCTGCAAGCGTTCCGCACGCTCCAACATGTCTATGGCTTGCATCCACATAATGTCTTCCAGATCGCGCATCCCCCACTCCCCCTGATCGGCGTCCATGACGTCCCAATATTGTAGCGTATTTTTGCGGCTATACCTCTCCAGCCTGGCGGCGACAACCAGGCTGACGCCGGGGCTAAGCAAGCGACGAAATACGTTTCACGGCGCCCAACGCCGAAGTTCAGGGACGCGCCGCCGATAGGCGGAGCGTCCCCTGTAACGATGGATTGGGCCTCTTTCACTCATAGTGCGTCCACATGCGCAACACGCGAACCACTCGCTCCTTTGGAAAGACTTCATAAACCAAACGATGCTGAATGTTGATGCGTCGTGAATACGCGCCGGCGAGGTCGCCTACGAGATTCTCGTAGGGTGGCGGGTTCTGAAATGGATCGGCGGCAAGAACGGCCAGGAGTTCTATTGCGTTGTTTTTTAAGCCAGCAGCCGCCAGCTTCTTCGCATCCTTCTGCGCGTGTTTCGAATAGACCACCTGCCAACTCACCACTTGAGGTCCATATTGCTCTTGCTAAGGGGCTCAGCCATACCCTCCTTGATAGATTCGCGCATGCCCGGAACGGAAAGGAGGTATAGTGTTTCTTGGATTGCTTCCCAATCTTCCGTGGAGAGAAGGACCGCACTTGTCCGCTTTCCGGCGATATAAATGGGCTGATGTGACTCAGCGGCTTGGTCAATGAGCCGATATAGGTTGGCGCGTGCTTCGCTTGCAGTGAGGGTGGACATCTTCGTTTTCCGAATGGAGAAATCTTAATAGTACGTATTAACGTACGCCTCGTCAACCTGCGCTTTAAGGGGCCTAATCGGGATAGGAAGAAGCCTCACGGCCCCTCCCACACCATCGGACGTACGGATCACGTATCCGGCGGGTCGATGAATTGAATGCTTACCGGGCCGCAAGGCTGGGTAGTCCCAAGTTATTGAGGTAGCGCCATGGTAGCGCAATAGCCAATGCCGGCGTCTTCGACGGCCGCCATGGACCGTGTGCCGACTTACTGGTATTCCACGCTTCGCGCACAGACACGCCGCGCTTGCGTAGTTCCCTGTAGCCCGCCGGCCCCCATTGTTTCCAGAGATAGTAACGTAACTTGCGTCGTACCCACTTGTCGATGTCGCGCAGAGGGCTCAGTACCTCGGCAATGCCGAAATACGCTTTCCAACCAAGCAGGACTTTCCTCAGATCTGCCACGATAACGCCAATGTTGTTGCCTCGCGTACGACGGGTCAGTTCCCGCACCCGGTTCTTCAGCTTTGCGATGGCCTTGTCGGCCACCTTCAGCCTAGCTCCGTTGCGGCTGACCGTGAAGCCCAGAAACTTGCGGTTCTATGGCCTGCCTCCAATTGCGCGCGAATTTCCGGCCAGTGGTGGCGGAGGTAGTCCGGTAATTCATCGACGCTCATGCCGTCAATGCCCGGCGCGCCTTTGTTCTGGCGCACTTGCTTCAATGCGCGTTGCAGATTGGCCCGTTCCAACACCTGGGCCAGCAACGCTTGGGGGTGAATCGACTCCACACCCACCACCATCGCACTTGCAATGAGTCCCTTCAGCGTGTACTGTATTTTTATACAGTCAATGCCGAAGGAGGCATCACATGGCACCCCATCATTCCGCATCGCAGTTCCGGCCCAAGACGGCGGGCATTCTGGCCTTTGGCGCGCTGATTGGCCTCTGGCTGGGACATCAGGACAAAGGTTATCAGCCTGGTCCGACATCCTCTATGGAGTCTGTGGTACTTCAGCAGATTCCGCAAACGGCCACCTTCCAGCGCACCGCACAAGACCAACCCGCTACGGAGCCTTTTACAGCGCAGCCGTGATAAACTGCGCCGGGCAAAAATGGCTTTAGGGCCGATCACACGCGGCAAATCAAGGAGTTACTGTGGAACTGGATCACAAGGCCCGCGAGGCCATAGAAGACATCATCAATCGCCGGGAGGGCATCAACTCCATACAGGCGCAACTGAAGGAAGACATCAAGGCGATAGCCGAGTACCTTGCGGTAAAACCCGCGCAGGTGGCCCGGATCGTCAGCCTGGTGGAGCGGGAACGTGCCAAGGGGGATGTACTGGAGGCCGAGCGTGGGGTGATCGACGCGGCGGAGTCCATGATCCCCGTAACGGCGTCGGCGGAAGAGCAAGACGCTTAAGGCGGCGATGCGGCTGCGGTGTCTGAAGCATGCACTGCGTCCGCATCCAGAAATTGCAGAAATGCCCGGATGGTATGGGACTGATAAATAGGCTGCGGTCGGGCCATATACAGTGTCCATTGAATGCCATGAGGTGACGGTAAGCGGCGCACATGGACGCGCCAGTCTTTTCGGAAGCGCAAGGCTGCGGCAGTCACAAACCCGATGCCCAGTCCTGCATCCACGGCGGCACCCACCGCCTCGACACCGGTCACTTCGATGGATTGTTTGGGCGTTAAGTGCGCATCATGAAACACCTGCTCCACGGAGCGGCGAATGCCAGAGGCGCGTTCCCGCCAGATCATGGGGTAGGACATGAGGCTTTCCAGGGTGAGGTCGTCTTGCGCCAGCAATGGGTGCCCCTCCGGGAAAATCGTCATGATTTCATCGTGTAACCATGGCGTTACCGTATAGTAGGAAGGCAACCCTTCCAGATCCAGCCCACCTTCCAGAAAGAACAAATCCCAGTCGGACAACGAGATGTCCGACCAGTTGATGATGCCACCGCGCAGTTGGAGTTCCACATCGGGGAACTGGCGCTGAAAGGCCACCAGACGCTGTGGCAGAAAATAATTGGCCACCGTATTGGTCGCGGCGATACGCAGCACGCCGTTTTGCAGGCGCTGTCGGCGCAACACGATGTCGTCAAATTCGTCGACCACATCGCGCATCCGCTGAGCGGTGGAGAGCAGCGCCTCCCCGGCCGGCGTGAGGCGAATACCCCGGCCGCTGCGCATGGTGAGCGGTTCCCCCACTTGCTGGGTGAGTTTCTGTAAACGCTCCGTCACCGCCGGTTGACTGCGGTGCAGCACCCTGGCCGCCGCACTGATGCCCCCGGACCGGGCTACCGTTAGAAAAGTCAGCAAAAGCTCGGTATCCATATATCGTCATCACCTATAGGTTAGTTATAAATTTCCAATTTGACCTATATATACACGGGCCGCATTATCGCTGCGTCTTTCGATAAATAGCAAACGCTACCGCCCGTGACATCCTCGCTCCGCATCGCCTCCCAGATACCAGCGCTCAGCGCGTCCATGGTGATACTCCTCAACCTGGCGATCGGGCTGGGTCACCTCCTCGTACTCTTCAACACCGGGGCCTATCTGCCCATGATCCCCCGTGTTGCCGGGAGTCTGGGCGTCAATCCCGCTTATGCAGACTGGACCCAGGCGAATTTTTTCCTGGCCATGGCACTGGCCTTTCCCACCGCGACGTGGTTTCTGAACCGCTGGGGGGAGATGCGTAGCCTGCTCGGCGCCTTCCTCGCCTTTGCCCTGGCTTCCGCCGTATGCGCCCAGACCAGCAATTACGACTGGTTTTTGGCCGCGCGCATCGTCCAGGGTTATGCGGGCGGATTGACCATTCCCATCTCACTTGGTGTCATCCTGCGCCACTACACGCCACAACGGCGCAATATTGGCCTCACTCTCTGGGGCGTCGCGGCCATCACACCGTTCACCTTGGGGCCGACCATCGGGGGCTGGATCACCGACGCCCTGGGTTGGCGTTGGCTGTTTTACCTCAACATGCCCATTGCCGTCGCGGTCGCCTTGATCAGTGCGATTCTTCTGGTCGGGCGTGAAGCGGACCATCGCCATCCGCCATTAGACTGGCCGGGGCTGATTTTCCTGCTGATCGCCTTGGCAGCGCTGGAGTCTGCACTCAATTCCGGCGAAATCATCAGTTGGTGGCGTTCCAATACCATCATTTTTCTGACGACTATCGGCGCTGCCGCGCTTGTTTTCTTCGCGCTCTGGGAATGGCACAGCGCCCACCCCTTGCTGGAACTGCGCTTTCTGCGGCGCCGTAATTTCCTGATCGGCGCAATCGGCCTATTTATTACTGCCCTCTTTTTTCAGGGCACTATGGCGCTCTATATTGTTGGATTTCAGTTGACCATGGGCTATTCCGCATGGATGGTCGGCCTTTTATTATTGCCCATGGCTATCTTCTCAAAACTTAGTGCCACGCTCACCCAGCGTTTTTTGAATCACATTGATGCGCGCATACTCGGGATGATTTCCCTGCTGGGATTTTCGGCAGGCAGTTTCTGGGTTTCTTCCTACAATCGGACAGCTTCTTTTGATGAATTGCTCTGGCCGCAGATACTTGTGGGCATGTTTCTGGGCGGTCTATTCCCGGCGTTGATCGCCATCGCGCTTTCCGGATTGCGTGGAGCCGCCGAAATGCGTGGCACTGCCTTCTTAAATCTGCTGCGGGTGTCTGGACAGGCCATGGGCATTCCGATAATAGCCACTCTATTCGACAGAAGGATGATTCTTCACGCGCATTTTCTCGCCGAAAACGGCGGAACGATAACATCCATGCTCAACACCTCCGTGAAAAATGCGAGAACATCCGACTACATAACACACCATGCTGCAATGCTCGCTTTCAATGAAATATTTTACATCGCCGCATGGGGATTTCTGATCGTGGCCGGTCTATTATTGTTGGCCAAACGGGTGGTTTTCGCCGAACCGGATGTCCGGGTGCGCCAGGCGCTGGAAGAACTGGTGGAACCCTGATGAAACGCCGCATCGCCCTTATCCTACCGTTGTTGTTGCTCGGCGCCTGCGCACGCCTACCGCCGCACCTCCCCGGCGGCAAAATGGCGCAGAATACGCAAATCAGCGGAACACTGGCATACGTTGACGGCCATAATGGTGTGCTTACGGGTACCTGGCCCGTGTCAAACTGGTGGACTTCGGCACAGCTACCGGCCCTGAACACGTTGATCACCGAAGCGCTGCGCGACAATCCTTCGCTGCAGGTCGCCAGTGCGCGCATTCTGCAAGCCAAAGCGGCTGCGACAGACCAGCATGCCGCCCTTCTCCCGCATTTTTCCGCAGCTGCGTCGGTGACTCAGGAGTACTTTTCCCGGCAAGGCTTGCACGCCCCGTTGAATGGCAAAACCATCACCTATGGTGCTCTCAATCCTCTGGAAATGCGCTATCACCTGGATTTGTGGGGACGGGACAGCGACCGCGTACGCGCCGCCCTGGGGGAAGTACGCGTACACCAGGCGGATTACGCCGAGGCAAAATTATTGCTTTCCACCCAGTTGGCGTGGCACTACCTTTTGCTGGCGGGTGATGTACAACGCCTCCGGCAATTGGTTCGCGCGGAAGCTCTGCACACCTCCTTACTCCACCTGGAACAACAGCGCTGGCATGACGGCCTGAGCGATGCCCGCGCTGTTTATCTGCAGGAAGAGGCGCGCGCAGGGGCACGCCAGTCGGTTGCCGACATGCAGGCAGCCATCGCTCAACAGCGCTATATATTGGCGGCACTGGTCGGACACGGACCCGATTGGGGGCGGGATATTCCGGCAGAGCCGTTGCCCACGCTATCCACGATCACCATGCCCAGGAATTTGCCCCTACGTCTCATTGCGCACCGTCCGGATATAGTCGCTGCGCGCTGGGAAACAGAAGTCGCGGCGCAACAGGTGGGTGCGGCACGCGCAGCCTTTTATCCCGATGTGAATATCGCCCTGTTTGCGGGATGGAACAGTATTCATCTGGGAGATCTGTTCAGTCCCGGCAATCTCGCACATGCCCTTGGCCCAGTCATATCTCTGCCGATTTTCGAAGGAGGGAGATTACGCGCCCAACTGAAAGAGAAAAATGCATCATACATAGCCACGGAAGACCATTATCGCGCCACCATCCTCGGCGCGGTGCGCGAGATTGCCGGTCGGCTGGCCACCTGGCGACAGATACGCCAAAAACTTCGGGCACAACGGCAGATGATTTACGCCGCCGAGCATACCACGGCGCTGGCTGAATCTGCCTTTCATTCCGGCATTACGGATAAAGCAGAAGCCTATGGCGCGCAGATTCAGGAGACGGAAATAAGAAATCAACTGCTGGCCTTAAAGATGCAAAATGCGCAATCCTGGGTATTGCTGCATTCAGCGCTGGGTGGCGGATATACCTCGCGGAAGAATCCCGCATGAGCATGCAGAAGCCCGAACATTCGGGTTCTCCCATCCAACCGGAAAAACGCACCCGGCTGCTGGTGCTCGTTACCCTCATTTTTGTGCTTGCCGGATTGATATGGGCCGCGTGGTGGTTTTTGCGGGGGCAGTACTGGATAGAAACCAACGATGCCTACGTCTCCGGCAATATTACGCCGGTGGATAGCCAGACGGCCGGTACCATCAGCAGGGTACTCGTAGAAAATACCGAATTCGTCCGCGCCGGACAGGTAATGGCTACCCTTCAGGCCCATCGTTCGCAGATCGCCCTACAGCAAGCAGGGGCGCATCTGGCAGCGACGGTCAGGCAGGTACGCAGGGATTTCGCCAAGGTCACCGCGCTGCAACAGACCGTCAGTGCCAAAAACGCCGAACTCCGCAAATTAAACGCCGATTTTATCCGCTATAAGCAGTCCCTGCCGAGTGGCGCTGTTTCCGCCATCCGCCTGGAAGACACGCAAAACGAAATTGCTGCTGCGACAGCACAGGTAGCGGCGGCCCAAGCGGCGCTAAAAGGCACGCAAGCCATCATAGCGGGCACCACCCTGCAAACGAACCCCCTCGTGCGCCAGGCCGCGGCGCAGTTTGAACAGGCCGATATTCAATGGCAACGCCGAGTTGTCCGTGCACCGGTATCGGGTTATGTCGCGGAGCGCACCGTCTACCCCGGACTGATGGTGCACCCAGATCAGCGCCTGTTTTCCGTGGTGCCCCTCAATGATTTGTGGGTCGTAGCCAACGTGAAAGAAACCGCCATGCGGCATGTCCACCCCGGACAATGCGTTCAATTGACCAGTGATTACTATGGCGGCGATGTTCGTTATCACGGCGAAGTCCTGGGACTATTGCCGGGTGCAGGTAGTGCCTTCGGCATCCTGCCGCCGGAGAATGCCACCGGAAATTACATCCATATCGTCGAACGGGTGCCGATACGTATCGCATTATCCGCCGCAGAACTCGCCCAATATCCACTGCGGCCCGGACTCTCCATGGTTGCGGGGATTCACTGGACGCGCTCACAAAAGCATTCTGTGCTCAAGCCGCTCACCACCACGCCGATACGAGGCTATCAAACCCATATATACAATGGAGAGTTGCGGCGTGCCCGGCAACGCGCCGCCGCCGTTATCCGCGATAACGCGTAGAGCGGCGTGACCCAGCCAAACTTGACCGAAATCAAGGAATGCGCACCGGCAACCCGATAAACTGCAAAACGTAGGGCGTTTTTCTGAAGTTAAAATCCATGGTTCAACCGGAAGGAGCAACAACAGATGGCTATCAATATCCAACTCATCCAATCCAGCGGCGCCGCTGTTAAGGACTTAGGCGTTCAGGTTGCCGAGCATTTTTATAACTACATGTTCACCCATTTTCCTGAAGTGCGGAAAATGTTTCCAGGGGACATGTCTGAGCAGCGGGTGCGCCTCTTCAATTCCGTCATTCTGATCGCCACCAATATCGACACCATGGAAGTGCTGGTTCCTTATTTGAAAGAACTCGGTATCGGGCACATCAAATACGATACCCGTCCGGAACATTACCCCATTGTCGGCAAAAGCCTGCTCAATACCCTGAAGCATTTCCTGGGTGCGGCCTGGACGCAGGAAATGGCGGAATCCTGGATCGAGGCTTATAACCTGGCCTCCACCGTTTGCATCGAGGCAGCCTACGAGGCCATGGCCCCTTCCCGCTTCGTCCCGGTGACCATCGACGACGTACCTCCCGCCGTCTGATTGGCACCTTGCCATTGGCGTACCGGTTGCTCAGGTGCGCCATTATTTTGGGGTATGCCCGTTATGGAATATGAAATCTGTCTGGAGCCATCCGGCATCCGTTTTATGGCGGATGAGCACCAAAACATTGTCGAAGCGGCGAAACAACACGGAATTTCCATCAAACATGGCTGTGCCAGTGGTTCCTGTGGTGATTGCAAGGGCACCATTTTGTCCGGCGCCAGCGAACAGGGGCCTTTTATGCCGCTGCTGCTCTTACCCACGGAACGTGCCGCTGGCATGGCCATTCTCTGTAAACTGTATCCACGTAGTGACCTGCGTTTGCATGCCGAAGTAGTTCGGAAAGATACCTGGAAGACCGAGATTACCCAGCTCACACCACTGGCCTGGAATGTGCTGGAGTTACGGCTGCGGCCGGAACGGCCTTACCCCTACCGAACCGGGCAATACGCCCGCATCGCGATACCGGGGCGTCCAGACCAGTGGCGTTCCTATTCCATGGCGACGCCGCCGGGTACCACCGGAGAACTGGTTTTCCATATCCGTGAATTACCCGGCGGCATATTCAGCCAGTGGCTTTTTCATACCGCACAAAGGGGCGATGCATTAATTCTGGGCGCTGCACAGGGCGAATTCGCACTAAGCCCGGACAATGACCGTGATATGCTCTGTATTGCCGCCGGAACCGGTCTGGCCCCCATTGAGGCGATGATCCAGGAAAGTATCGCCTTGGGACGGACCCGGCCTATCCATCTTTTTTACGGCGCCAGGAAACGGGCCGACTTTTATCATCTGGAAGAACTCACCAGATGGTCACAACAATATCCGCACATCACCATCACATCGACACTTTCCGACAGGCAGGATGCCTCTTGGACCGGCGCCCACCGGCTCCTGCCCACGGTTGCCGCCAGCGGCCACTGGAAGGATCATGAAGTATATTTGTGCGGTAGCCCCGGCATGATAGAAGCCGCCATCGACCTGCTGCTCTCCCATGACGTGCGGCATGACCATATTCACTTCGATGCTTTTGCACCTAATGGATGATTGCCCTAAACAGAAAACTTTTTACGCATACCGGCTATAATCATGTAACGCATCCTTCTGAGCTACCTCAAGGGGAATCGCATGAAACGTTATACCTATCTGATAGTCGGTGCGGGGGCCGCGGCCGCCAGTGCGGCGAGTGCCATCCGCAAGCAAGACCCTCAGGGCAGTCTGCTGATGCTGGGCGCAGAAAGTGACCCGCCCTATCAGCGCCCCCCTCTCTCCAAAGGTTTATGGCTGGGTAAAGACAAAGAGGAAGAGATTACCCTGAAGCGCCCGGCCGACTGGGAAACCCTGGGTGTCACATTGGCTTTGGGAGATCCGGTCATTAACCTCGATCCGGAGAGATGCGTAGTGGGAACCAAGGCGGGAAAAACCTTCTTCTATGAGAAACTGCTGCTCGCCACCGGTGGACAGCCCCGCCCGCTGCCCACCCCGCCAGGCCTGGAAAACAGAGTATTTTCCTTACGCTCGCTGGCGGATTACCGGCGCTTGCACACGCGGGCGACCGAGGGTGGAACCGTGTTGGTGATCGGCGGTGGTTTTCTCGGCGCGGAGCTGGCCGTGGCGCTCTCTTTGCAGCCCGGTCTTGCGGTACACTACTGCGTGTCCGGGAAAGGCCCGTTGGCACACGTCCTGCCACCCCCTTTGATGGAGCAGGTCAGCGCCCGCTATCGCGAGGCTGGCGTCCAGCTCCATGTCGAGCATCATTTCAAGGACTTGCGTAGCGAATCCGGCCAGCTCATATCCCGCTTCGCGGACGGCGCGGAGATTTCCTGCGACTGGATCACCTATGGCATCGGCATGCTGTCCCTGACCGCCCTGGCGGAGGCCGCAGGTCTGGTGATGGCACCCGGCGGGGTCCGCGTGGACGATGGGATGCGCAGCAGCGACCCTCGGATATGGGTTTCCGGTGACCTCGCCACCTATCCGGATCCGGTATGGGGCACACCTCTGCGTCTGGAGCATTGGGATAATGCCGAAGCCACCGGGCGTGCCGCAGGTTCTAGCATGGCCGGAAAAGAGGTGCATTTTCAGCATCAATCCATGTTCTACAGCGACATCTATGAATTCGGCTTCGAGGCCGTCGGGGAATGCCGCAGTGACATGGACTGCTATACGGATATTTCGCCGGGCGGAGACAAGGCCGTAGTGTACTATCTGCGGGATGACCAGATCCACGGCATACTCCTCTGGAACGTCTGGGACCAGGTAAAGACAGCCCGCAGCCTGATCGCGCAAAAAGCCGTGGTGCATCTCCAGGAATTGCGCGGGCGAATAGGAGACTGGTGAAAGCAGAAGGAAGGCGACCCGAATGAACGGGCAGGGACATAAAATGACTCCGGACCACGCTCAGCGCATTGCCATCACCACCTGGCGCGTTTACGCGCATCCCCTCCCCGCAGGATATCACGTCCTGGCGGAGCGCCTCTGGCCCCGCGGCTTGCGCAAGGCCGACCTCCCGCTGGACGCCTGGCCCAAAGATCTCACTCCCAGCACCGCCCTGCGTCAGTGGTTCGCCCATGATCCGGTACGCTGGGATGAATTCCGCAAACGTTATCTGGCGGAACTGGCGGAGCAACAGGAGACTGCCCGCGCGCTCCTGACCCAGGCCGCTGGTTCGCCCCTGATTCTGCTGTATGCAGCCCACGACCAGGAACACAACGGCGCGTTGGTGCTCCGCGATTTTTTACAGACCTTGGTGAAATCGCCCCCCGATGCGGCCTGAACACTGAAAGGACGCGAATGCCATCGCCTCAGCGCCCGCCGGCCCAGCGCCGTAAGGCAAGAGGGTCGGGAATGCTGATCGTCCGTTGTTCCACTTCTATGAGTCCTGCCTTACGCATTCTGGACAACACCCGCGACAGCGTTTCCGGCGTCAAGCCCAAACGCGCCGCGACCGCCGCTTTCTTGGCGGGGAGCTCAATGGCAGCGGGGCTATTGACTACCGGACACAACTCCAGCAGATAGCTGGCCAAGCGCTGCTCCGCCGACTCCACACTCAGATGGCGCAGCTCCTTGACCAGAAAATGCAGGCGCATACTGAGGCGCGCCAGCATCTGGCGCATCAACAATGGCCGCTGCTCCAGAGTCGCGACAAAAAGGTCCAGCGGGATCTCCAGTACCGTGGTCGTGGCATCGGCCTGCGCCGTCACCGGATAGCGCCCCCCGAGAAAGGCCACCGCCTCGGCGAAAAGATCATCGGGCTGGATGATTTCGACAATTTTCTCCTGCCCCGTGGCCGCTGCCGCAATCAGATTAATTCGTCCTACCGCCAGGAAATAGAAGGATCGGGCTGGCGATCCCTCGGCAAAGAGAATCTCTCCCGACTCCAGAGTCAGGGGCTGGGATTGGGCGAGCAGCGGCGCGATCATATCGTTGGGCCATGCGGAAAAAAGCGGGGTGTGGTGCAGGCGAAGCAGCAGCGCCTCCTTGCTATTTCCCATGGGCGCCACTTTCTCCAGAGGGGTCGGATTCACGTCTTCTGTCCTGGGCATGACATCTGACAGCCTGTAGCCATGCCGAACAAACCAGATGATACGTTTTGTTTGGAGGCTGGGGCCGGAATCGAACCGGCTTCCACGGCTTTGCAGGCCGCTGCATGACCATTCTGCCACCCAGCCTTAAAAGAAAAGGGAAAGACTGAACGCTTTCCCTCGATTGTGGAGCGGGAAACGAGGCTCGAACTCGCGACCCCAACCTTGGCAAGGTTGTGCTCTACCACTGAGCTATTCCCGCATGGCCACAGAGGTTACCGGGGTCACCGCTCCCTGTCAAGATGAGCCCCACTATTGCCCTGCAGGCTGGGCCAGGCGGCGCGCAAGTAGCCCACCATACTCCAGAGTGTCATCGCCGCCGCGACGATCAGAAGAGCGGTCCCCAGAGTGCGTGCGGACAATCCCCGCACCGGGCGCTCGTAGACCAGCAGCAGGATCGAAATCATCTGCGTGGCCGCCTTCGCCTTACCCAGCCAGGAGACGGCCACCTTTTTGCGCTCACCCACCTCGGCCATCCACTCGCGCAACGCTGACACGGTAATTTCCCGGCCGACGATGATGCTGATCAGGATACCGGCCAGGAGTGCCGGCATCTCTCCGGAGGAGGCAATGAGCACCAGTGCGGTAGCCACCATGATCTTATCCGCAACCGGGTCGAGAAAGGTACCGAAAGGTGATACCCCTTGATAACGCCGGGCGAGGTAGCCATCGGCCCAATCGGTAATCGCCGCCACCGCAAAAACTCCGGTGGCGCCGAAAGTGCGCATGTCGCCCCCCCAGTAGAAGAGCGCCACGAAAATAGGCACCAACCCGATGCGCAGAATGGTCAGGAAATTGGGCAGCCGCTTTATCACAATCAGGCACGTCCTACGTGAAAGAAATCATATATCCGCTGCGCGAGCTCCAGATGGATACCCTCAACGCGCTGCAAATCCTCCATACCGGCGTCACGAATACCGCGTAAGCCGCCAAATGCGCGTAACAACGCCACCCGCCGTTTCGGCCCGATCCCGGAGATGCCATCCAGATCGGATTCCTGCCGTGCTTTGCCGCGGCGCGCGCGGTGACCGGTAATGGCAAAACGATGGGCTTCATCGCGGATTTCCTGAATTACCAGCAGTGCCGGATCATCGTCGTCCAATTGCCGCGGGACCGCCCACCCGGGGATATGCAGCATCTCCAGCCCTGGGCGCCGCGTCGTCCCCTTCGCCACCCCGCACAACTGGATGCAACCGATCTCCAATGCGTCCAGAGCCGCCTGCGCACGAGCCACCTGTCCGGCACCACCGTCAATGAAGACGATCTCCGGCAAGGCCAGGCCCTCTTTCTGCAGCCGCCCATAGCGGCGATGGACGGCCTGCTCCATAGCCGCGTAATCGTCGCCGCCCCGGATATCGCGAATATTGAAGCGGCGGTATTCGTTCTTCAGTGCCCCATCGTCACCGAAAACCACACAAGATGCCACAGCCACCTCGCCTCGGGTATGACTGATGTCAAAACACTCTACTCGCTGCGGTATCTCCGGGAGTTGAAAGAGCTCCTGCAACAGGAGCATGCGCCGCCGTCCCGCGCCGGCCGTCTGCGTCCTCTGGCGCAACGCCCCCATGGCGTTGGTCAGCGCTAACGCCATCCAGCGCTTGCGTGGACCGCGCTGGGGCTGATCGATCATGACCCTGTGCCCGGCTTCGCTGCCCAGCGCCTCCGCCAGGGAGGTCGGTGAACGCGGCAGCACATTGACCAGCAGATTCCCCGGCACCTCTTTATCGCTGTAGAACTGCATGAGAAAGGCAGCGAGCACGTCCGGCGCACGCACTTCTTCGGTATGCCGCGGAAAAACGGAGCGCCCACCCAACTGCCGTCCATTGCGGATAAAACTGACGTACACCACCCACTGTCCATTCTCTTGTGCTGCCGCCAGCACATCAAAATCGCCGCCACCCGCCTGCGCCACGTACTGACGCTCCTGAATCTTGGACAACGCGGCGATCTGGTCACGGCGTCGCGCTGCCTCCTCGAAATCCAGTTGCTCAGCCGCCGCTTGCATACGCTCCCCCAGACTGCGAATCGCTTCGTCGCTCTTTCCTTCCAGAAAGCGAATCGTGTCCGCCACATCCCGCGCGTAATCCTCCCCGCTGATATGCCCAACACAAGGGCCGCTGCAACGACGAATCTGGAACTGCAAACAAGCCCGGCTGCGGTGGTGAAAAGTATGATCCTCACAGGTCCGCAATCGAAAGGCTTTCTGTAATAGCACCATACTCTCGCGTAACGCAGTAACGGCCGGATACGGACCGAAGTAGTGCCCTTTGCCCTTCTGCGCCCCCCGGTGCAAACTCATGCGCGGCGTGCCATGACCGGTTTCTATGAACAGATAGGGGTAACTCTTGTCATCGCGCAGCAGGATATTGTAAGGCGGGTGGTGGCGCTTGATCAGATTCGCCTCCAGCACCAGCGCTTCCGTCTCTGTGTGGGTGACCACCACCTCCACCCGCGTTACCTGCGCCAACATCGCCAGCGTTTTTGGCGTATGGCGCTGCTTCTGAAAATAGGAGCTCACGCGGCGCCGGAGATTGCGGGCTTTACCCACATAGAGCAGGCGACTGCCCTGGCCGAACATCTGATAAATACCGGGCTGGCTGGTCAACGTCCGCAGAAACTCTCCGGGAACGAAGGCTCTGTCCACGGCACCGTCAGTGTTCTCGAACTGCTCTACCCGTTCAAAATCCATAAAATCTCAGAGCTGTCCAATCCCCGCAGTGCTCATTCAGCGTCCAGCCTGCGCAGATACTCCCACGTGAAAATCCCGGTATTGTGGCCATCACTGAAATGCAACTGCACCGCGTAATGGCCTACCGGCACCACCTCCACAACGCTCACATGCTCCTTGCCGGTGACGATCTGCGCCTGATCGGGCGTGTGTCCTTTGCACTCCGCGCAGGGGCATTCTACCCGCAGGTGTTCAAAGGTCAGGCGGCTGGTATGTCCGTCGGCCCAGTCGACTTCCATGACGCGGCTGATCATGAGGGGGCGAATCTCCAGGGGCTGGGTACGGGGATCGGACATGATTACCTCTCAAGGGACCGGGCTGGTCAGAAATATGCCTCTAGGGTACAATCCACGCCCTCTAAAGGGAATGCCCAGAAGGACTATAGTATGAAGATTTCCGCCTTTGATATCCGCCCCGGCAATATTCTCGAATATGAAAAAGGGCTCTGGCGCGTACTCAAAACCGATTTCGTCAAGCCTGGCAAAGGCGGCGCCTTCGTGCAGGTCGAGATGAAAAATATCGAGACAGGCACCAAGTCCAATACACGCTTCCGCTCGGGAGAAGCCATGGAGAAAGCCGTCGTCGAACCCCGTACCATGCAGTATCTCTATGCCGATGCCACCGGGTATGTCTTCATGGATAATGAGAACTTCGAGCAACTCATCCTCAGTGAGGACCTGCTCGAAGGACAAACAGGTTATCTCCTTCCCAACACCGAGATTCAGGTCAACCTCCACAATGAACGACCTATCGGCGTTGAATTGCCGCCTGTGGTTATTTTGGAGGTGCGTGAAGCCGAGCCTTCCATCAAGGGGCAAACCGCTACTGGTTCCTACAAATCCGCACAGATGGAGACCGGCATTACGGTGATGGTGCCGCAGTTTGTGAACGCGGGTGAAAAAATTCGGGTGAATACGGTGGATGGCAGTTACATTGATCGCGCCTGACAGAGCATAACCGGACGGCTATACCACCGGACCTGCAAAACGCCCGACGCAGTTCACGACGCCTGAGTGGTGGTCCGGGCGCCGTCGAAGGCGCCTTTGGCGGGTATCACCCAGACAAACACTTCTCCCTTGCCAACCATCCCGAGATGGCGGCGAGCCAGTTCTTCGACGGCGCGGCTTCCCGTTTGCAGGCTCGCCACCTGCGCCGCCAGGAGGTCATTGCGGGCTTCCAATTGCTTCAAAATCACCTGCTTGATTTCCAGTTTTTGGTGCAGGTCCGCCATATTCCACCAGCTACCTGCACCAAACCAAAGGGGATATTGCAGGGCACACAACACGGCTAAAAGCATGAAATCCACAAGGCGCAGCTCTGCCTTGGCGGTATCCATCCAGCTTTTTACGCGCGCCCGGTAACCCATGCCGCAAAATCCTCGAAAATTTAATGGCCCAGCAAATATTCCATTAAATATCTTTTTAGTCGAGATTATAAAAAGTTGCAAGGCCGGGGTAACGGGCGGCATCCCCCAAATCTTCCTCGATACGCAATAGGCGGTTGTATTTCGCCACCCGATCCGTGCGCGACAAAGAGCCTGTTTTAATCTGGCCACAACCCGTAGCCACGGCCACATCGGCCAGTGTGGTATCCTCGGTCTCTCCGGATCGGTGCGACACGATAGCCGTATAACTATGGACTTTTGCCATCTCGATGGCCGCCAGGGTTTCGGATAACGTACCGATCTGATTCAGTTTAATAAGGATGCTATTGGCGACGCCGCGCTCGATGCCCTCACGCAGGATCGTCGTATTCGTTACGAAAATATCATCACCCACCAACTGCAAACGGTCACCAAGGCGGTCGGTGAGAGTGATCCAGCCTTCCCAGTCATTCTGATCCATGCCATCTTCAATGCTGATCAGTGGATAACGATCAGCCAGCGCCGCCAGATAATCCACGAACTGGGCACTATCGAGTTCACGCCTTTCGCTAGCCAAGTGATAACGTCCATCCCGATAAAATTCACTGGAAGCGACGTCCATGCCCAGCCAGATATCTTTACCCGGCTGATAACCCGCCTTGTTGATGGCGTCCATGAGCAGCTCCAGGGCAGCCTCGTTGGAGGGCAGATTCGGAGCGAAGCCGCCCTCGTCGCCGACTGTCGTTGCCAGTCCGCGCGATTGCAGCACGGCTTTCAGGCTGTGGAACACCTCCACCCCCATCTGCAAAGCCTCAGAGAACGACTCCGCGCCCGCCGGGATCAGCATGAATTCCTGCATGTCCACGTCGTTATCGGCATGGGCACCACCATTGATGACATTCATCATGGGAACGGGCAACTGCAGCGGGCCCAAGCCACCGATGTAGCGGTACAAGGGCTGGCCAGCCGCATGGGCAGCCGCATGGGCCGTCGCCAATGAGACGCTCAGGATCGCATTGGCGCCGAGGCGTGCCTTATTTTCGGTGCCATCCAAGGCACAGAGAGCCGCATCAATATGCTCCTGCTCTTCGGCTTCCATGCCAAGAAGCGCATCCTGAATCTCGCCGTTGACGTGTTCAACGGCCTTGCGCACTCCTTTGCCGCCGTAGCGCTGGCCACCATCGCGCAACTCCACGGCCTCGCGCTCACCGGTGGAAGCGCCACTAGGGACGATCGCACGGCCCATGCCGCCGTTATCGAGATAGACCTCGGCCTCCACAGTGGGATTGCCGCGCGAATCGAGAACTTCACGGGCTTGGATGCGGACAATGGCACTCATACTAACTCCTCAGGGTAGTTTTCAGGGAAATCCTGGTTTTTTACAACATGATCAATGTGCTGGAGAATGCGCAACAGGTCCTCCATACGTCCCAGCGGCCAGGCGTTGGGACCATCAGACAAAGCATCCGCTGGATTCGGATGAGTCTCCATGAAGAGCCCTGACACGCCCGCCGCCACGGCGGCCCGCGCCAGCACCGGGATAAATTCGCGCTGGCCTCCGGACCGGTCACCCTGACCACCGGGGAGCTGTACGGAATGGGTCGCATCAAAGACCACCGGGCATCCTGTCTGACGCATCACCGCAAGGGAGCGCATATCCGATACCAGGTTGTTGTATCCGAAGGAGGCGCCGCGCTCGCAGACCATGATCTGCTCATTGCCGGTAGCCTTGGCCTTGCTGGCGACGTGCAGCATATCCCAGGGCGCAAGAAACTGGCCTTTTTTGATGTTGACCGGCTTTCCGGCAGCAGCGACGGCCTGAATGAAATCGGTCTGTCGGCAGAGGAAGGCGGGCGTCTGCAGCACATCGACCACCTCCGCCACGGCAGACACGTCCTCTTTTTCATGAACATCCGTAACGACCGGCACCCCGACTTCCCGGCGGACCTTTTCGAGAATACGCAGTCCCTCGTCCATACCCGGCCCACGGAAACTCTGCCCCGAAGAACGGTTCGCTTTATCGTAGGAACTTTTATAAATAAAAGGGATACCGAGGCGTGCGCAGATATCGCGCAGATCTTCCGCCGTGCGCAACGCCAGGGATTCACTCTCGATCGCGCAGGGGCCTGCCATCAGAAAGAATGGATGCTGCAGACCTGCTTCGAAGCCACAGAGTCTCATGACGAACCGTCCCGTTCCCGCTGGGCGATGGCGGCGCGCATAAAGGCGTCAAATAATGGATGCCCCTCACGCGGATTACTGGTGAACTCCGGGTGAAACTGGCAGCCCAGAAACCAGGGATGGTCAGGCAACTCCACCACTTCCACCAGTTCACTGTCCGCGGAGAACCCCGTGTAACGCAACCCTGCCATAGCCAATGGTTCACGGTAACGGTTGTTGAACTCGAAGCGATGGCGATGGCGCTCGTGAATCCGCTCCTGCCCGTAAGCTTGTATTGCCAGACTGTCGGGTTCAAGGCGACATTCCTGCTCCCCCAGCCGCATCGTACCGCCGAGATTTCCCCCTTCCTCCCGGTACGCCTTGTGGCCTTCCGGGTCGGACCACTCGGTCATCAGCGTAATGACCGGGGCCGGAGTCTGAGGGTCCAGTTCGGTACTGTTGGCGTTCATGAGACCAGCGCGATGCCGCGCAAACTCGACAACCGCGAGCTGCATGCCGAGGCAAATGCCGAGATAAGGCACCTTCCGCTCCCGTGCGTGGCGGATGCTGGCAATTTTACCCTCTGTGCCCCGCCCGCCGAAACCACCCGGTACCAGAATGGCATCCGCTTCTGCGAGTATCTCCGTCCCCTGCGTTTCGACATCTTCCGCATCCACATACAGGAAGCGCACACTCCGTCGCGCCCGCAACCCGGCGTGAAGCAAGGCCTCGGCCAGTGACTTGTAGGACTCGGTAAGCCCCACATATTTACCCACGAGGGCAATCACCACCTCACCTTCCGGGTGTTCCAGGGCGTTTATGATGCCATTCCATACCGAAAGGTCCGGGGCTGACAGATGTAGCCCGAGATTCTGCACCACCAGATCATCCAGACCCTGGGCATGGAACAGCAACGGAATACGATAGATGCTGTCGGTGTCGATCGCCGAAATGACCGCCTTTTCCGGCAGATTGGAAAAAAGCCCGATTTTGGCCCGGTGGTCGGCAGGTATGGGCCGGTCAGCACGACAAAGCAACACATCCGGCTGGATACCGATGGCACGCAGTTCACGCACCGAGTGCTGGGTCGGTTTGGTTTTCATTTCCCCGGCAGACGCCAGATAGGGTACCAGTGTCAGATGCATGAAGAGGGTGTCACCCCGTTCCTCCTCTACCGCCATCTGGCGGATCGCTTCCAGAAAGGGCTGCGATTCGATGTCGCCGACGGTACCACCGATCTCCACCAGCGCCACATCCGCGTCCGCCGCACCCAACCGGATGCGCCGCTTGATCTCATCGGTGACATGGGGGATGACCTGCACCGTACGTCCCAGATAGTCGCCGCGCCGTTCTTTTTCAATGACGGTCTGATAAACCAGGCCGGTGGTGAAATTGTTGCGCTTACCCATCCGCGTCGAGAGGAATCGTTCGTAATGCCCCAAATCCAGATCCGTTTCCGCGCCATCGGCGGTGACGAAAACCTCACCGTGCTGAAAGGGGCTCATGGTGCCTGGATCGACGTTGATATAAGGGTCTAGCTTGAGCATGGTGACCTTCAGCCCACGCGCCTCCAGCAGTGCGCCAAGCGCTGCACCAGCGGCGCCCTTGCCCAGAGAAGAAACCACCCCACCTGTTACGAAAATGTATTTGCTCATAGGACTCGCAGCGCGCGTTTAACCTGCGCATGGTAGCCAATTCGGACGTGCGGCACAACGCAGACCGCCTTGCTGTGGTGGCCCGCGCGCAGTTCCTGCTGCCTTGACATTTTGCGCTGTGACAAAAAACATGCCGGACTATCGTTTATGGCTTCAGCCCGGCGCGTATTCGGTCTCTTGCTGCTGGGGCTGGATATCTCCGGCCCCAGAGAACCTATTTCAGCGTCGCCATGTCAATCACAAAGCGATACTTCACATCGCTCTTCAGCATTCTTTCGTAGGCGGTATTGATGTAGTCCATGGGGATCATCTCGATATCCGAACCAATCCCGTGCTGCGCGCAGAAATCCAGCATTTCCTGCGTTTCCCGAATACCACCGATAAGGGAGCCCGCGAGCTGCCGGCGCTTAAAAATCAGGTTGAAGACTTCTGGTGACGGATGGGGCTCTGCCGGCGCACCCACCAGCGTCATCGTACCATCCCGCTTGAGCAGATTCAGGAAGGCGTCCAGGTTATGGGACGCCGCCACCGTATTGAGGATAAAATCGAAGCTGTTGGCATGGCTGGCCATTTGCGCGTCATCTCTGGAGATGCAGACCTCATCCGCCCCCAGCCGCTTACCATCCTCCACTTTGCCGGGAGAGGTGGTGAACAGCACCACATGGGCGCCCATGGCGTGCGCCAACCTGACGCCCATATGACCAAGGCCGCCCAAACCCACAATGCCGACCTTTTTACCCGGTCCGGCACCCCAATGGCGTAAGGGCGAGTACGTGGTGATACCGGCGCAGAGCAGTGGTGCCACACTCGCCAGATCTTTTTCATCATGCTGAATCTTCAGCACAAAGGATTCTTTGACCACCACGCTCTGGGAATAGCCACCGTAGGTATTTTCGCCGCCGAAGACCGGGCCGTTGTAGGTTCCGGTGAATCCGTTATCGCAGTACTGCTCCTCACCCTCGGCACAGGACGGACAGTGCCCACAACTGTCCACCATGCAACCGACACCGGCAAAATCACCAACGCTAAAATTTTTGACATCCTTACCGACGGCAACGACACGACCCACGATTTCGTGACCTGGAACAGTGGGATACAGCGTGTTTTTCCACTCATTGCGGGCGGTGTGCAAATCGGAATGGCAGACACCGCAAAAGAGTATATCTATCTGGACATCATCAGGACCCGGCTCACGACGCAGGACTTCGTAGGGCGCCAACGGACTGCGAGCAGTCTGAGCAGCGTAGGCTTTTGTCTTGATCATGATCATGTTCTCCTGTCATTGCATACCGTCCGGTTGGTTTACAGGATAGGCAATGCTCAAGTTGGCGTCAAGGCGACAACCGCCATTCCCCGAGGATTGCCCCTTCAGTCCTCCTCCAGAGATACCGGCAGGTCGGTTCCCAGAAGGCGGGTTTCCAGTTTTTTGATGTCGTCCCGCAGCGCCGCTGCCTGCTCAAACTCCAGGTTGCGGGCGTGTCGGTACATCGCTTCCTCCAGTTCCTTGATTTTCTTGGCAACGGCTTGGGGATCACGGAGCACACGATAATCCGCATTTTTTTCCGCGGCATGCGCGGCAGGTTGTACATTGCGGCGATAGACCCCCTCAATCATGTCCGATACCGGCTTGACGATGCCGCGCGGGGTGATGCCGTGCGCTGCATTGAACTGCAACTGCTTTTCCCGGCGGCGGTCGGTTTCGGCTATGGCCCGAGCCATGGATTTGGTGATGCTGTCCGCATAGAGAATGGCCCGTCCATGCAAATTACGCGCGGCGCGCCCGATGGTCTGAATCAGGGACCGCTCCGAGCGCAGGAAGCCCTCCTTATCCGCATCCAGAATGGCGACCAATGCCACCTCCGGCATATCCAGGCCTTCCCGCAACAGGTTAATCCCGATCAGCACGTCGAACACCCCGGCGCGCAGATCGCGAATGATCTCCACCCGCTCCACCGTTTCGATATCAGAGTGCAGATAACGGCATTTAATGCCTAGCTCATGCAGATAATCGGTCAGATCTTCGGCCATCCGCTTGGTCAGCGTCGTCACCAGAATGCGCCAACCGTTACGTACAACGATGTTGATTTCACTGATCAGATCATCGACCTGCCCTTTCGCCGGACGAATATCCACAGCGGGATCGACCAGGCCGGTGGGCCGCACCACCTGCTCCACCACCTGCCCGGAGTGCTCCAGTTCGTAGGGACCGGGCGTGGCGGAAATAAACACGGTCTGCGGCATCAGCGACTCGAACTCGGGAAACGTCAAGGGCCGGTTGTCCAGCGCCGAGGGTAACCGGAACCCGTATTCCACCAGCGTTTCCTTGCGCGAACGGTCGCCCTTGTACATCCCCCCGAACTGTGGGACCGTGACATGGGATTCGTCCATGAATAGCAGGGCATCCTTGGGGAGGTAGTCCATCAGGGTCGGCGGTGCCTGACCGGGCACTCGTCCCGAGAGGTAGCGGGAGTAATTCTCGATCCCCGAGCAATACCCCAGCTCGGCCATCATCTCCAGATCAAAGCGGGTGCGCTGCTCCAGTCGTTGCGCCTCGACCAGCTTGTTGGCGCGGCGCAGGTCCTCCAGACGCGCGCGAAGCTCATCTTTGATAGCGTCCAGCGCCGCGAGAATGGTCTCGCGCGGGGTGACGTAGTGGCTTTTGGGGTAGATGGTGTAGCGCGGCAAACGGGTGATGGTCTTGCCGGTCAGGGGATCGAAGAGCGAGATGCGCTCCAGTTCGTCGCCAAAAAGCTCGATCCGAACGGCTTCGTCCTCACTTTCCGCGGGCCATATATCGATGACATCGCCGTTGACGCGAAAGGTACCCCGCTTCATTTCCAAAGGATTACGGCTGTATTGCATCTCCGCCAGACGCTTGAGGATGGCGCGCTGATCCATGGTGGAGGATTCGCGCAGATGCAGAATCATGCCATGGTAGGAGGCGGGATCACCCAGGCCGTAGATCGCCGAAACGGTGGCCACAATGATGACATCCGGCCGTTCCAGCAAGGCCTTGGTGGCGGAGAGGCGCATCTGCTCGATGTGATCATTGATAGCGGCGTCCTTTTCAATGAAGGTGTCGGAGGAAGGAACGTAGGCCTCCGGCTGGTAGTAATCGTAATAACTGACGAAATACTCCACGGCATTGTGAGGAAAGAACGCGCGCATTTCCGCATAGAGCTGCGCTGCCAGGGTCTTGTTGGGCGCCATGATGATGGCGGGCCGGTGAGTGATGGCGATGACGTTGGCCATGGTGAAGGTCTTGCCCGAACCGGTCACCCCCAACAGGGTCTGGAAATATTCACCAGCGGCGAGGCCGTTCACCAACAGACGGATAGCCTCCGGCTGGTCGCCCTGCGGCGGGAAACTGCTCTCCAGGATAAAGCGCTTGTCCATGCCCTGCTCCGATCGGCTGATACCACCAACCATACACGCTGGCAGCCGTCAGCGAAAAGAGGCACACTCCGGCTTCCCTGACCGCCACCGGTCCTCTACAATGGCGCCGATGATTTACTGTTCGATCATCCCTATGCGCCTGTAGCTCAACCGGATAGAGCAACGGCCTTCTAAGCCGTAGGTCGGGGGTTCGAGTCCCTCCAGGCGCACCATATAAAACAATTAGTTGCGTCAGCAATTGGTGACGGAACACGCCTCCTATCTGAGATGGTGCGAGGGGTTTTTGTCCAGCGTACGGAGTCTGAACAGACTACATTGAATGATTTGCTGTGCCGATACTCCAAAGAGGTGCTGCCCACGTTGAAAGGCGGCTACCGGGAGCAATCAAGGATAAAGGCGTTGCAAGCCGTGCTTGGGGGGAGCCACGAATCACGACCGGTAGTTGCGGTCGTTACATTCTGCGACTTGTCACTTATTGTTGTTATTGCGTAACGGGCGGATTACGCTTCACCTGCTCTTTTCGCTTCGGCATGTCGCGCCGCATCTGCATGGGCGCACCTTACTCTGTGACCACTTGTGGGCACCGTGCGGGCACCACATGGATACATTCAGGGAAAAAAGGCGGGTGCAAAACAGAACACTGCAACGATAAGTGCAGCGGTCTGCTTCAGCGCGTACGCTGCGGCGCCTGATTACCCGCGATCCGCTTTAACTCGCCTTCATGTGCTTCATATTCGCCCAGATGCGAGCGCATCAGGCTTTTCCAAAGTTTTCCGTGGTTGGGAACAGAGAAGTGGAGCAGTTCATGGACGATCACGTAGTCCCATAGCTCGGGCTTCAGGGCGGGCAGTTCGTCGCTGAAATTCAAATGGCCGGCGGTAGAACACGAGGCCCATTTGTTGCGCATCGGACGCACCCCCAGCCAGACGATCTTGACGTCCAGCTTTTCGGCCCAGTGGCGGACGCGCTGTTTGAACTCCGTCTTCTTTGAATTTGCGTCCATCTATGAAATCTGCGGTTTCAAATCCGATCCGCCTTTTCCAGCAGGGTAAACAACTCATCCACCATCGCCGTCACCCGGTCAAGGTCCTCCGTTTCGGCAAAGAGGGCAAAGGTCACTTTCTTGCGGAGTTCGCGCAGGGCGTTTTCGCTGCGCTTCCAGTTCGGAAACTCGGTGAATGCGTGGCGAATCTTCCGGCTAACCGCCTCGGCGTTCTGAATCTTCGCATCGAGCAGGCTGCGGTAGACAAAATAGGTCAGGCCATCGAAGGACTTTTCGGCCTGTTCCTTCTTCCGCGTTTCGTTGCCTTCCACTTCACGCAGCAATTCGGCCAGCGCCTCGGCAGTGCTGGTTTGGCGGCTCTCGAAGCTCTCCTGCACAGCCCTCGCGCGCTCCGCCATGGCGATGAGGTAAGGGTCATCGCTGCCCTCCTCGGCAAGCCTTTCAATGCTTTTGATCAGGTTGATGACTTTGGTGCCATCCCCGCCGCGCTTGTTCTTGATCAGCTCGATGGTATTGCCGTCGATCGCGACAATCTCACCCAAACCACCTACGCCATAACTGCCCACCTGCTCCCGCACCAGATGGTTGGTCTTGGCCTGAAACTCGCGGTCAACCATCACGGTTCGGGTGTAGGCCTTGCGGACGACCTGGTAGATCGCCGATAAGGTGCCATAGTCTGCAATGAATGGGCGCAGGAAGGCATCGGGCGAGATGATCTCGTAGAGCATCTCGATCTCTTTGTATTCCTTGAAGAACTCCTTGCGCCGCTCGGGATCGCGGAAGTGCTCGATGAGGGTATCGACGTCCTTGTCGTTGAAGTTGCGCTCGATCAGGCCGAGGTAGTCCGGGGCCTTGGACTCCATCTTGTTCTTGAACAGCACCTTCAGCAGCTTCAGGTCCTTGACGATGGCGTTGATCTCGTCGCTGTCGAAGGCCAGCGCCTTTTCGAGCTTGTCGAAGATGCCGACAAAATCCAGCACGAAGCCATGGGGCTTCACCATCTCCTGCACTTCGTTCTCGTAGGGGCGATTCACCCGGGCGATGGCCTGCAGCAGCGTGTGGTCGCGCATCGGTTTGTCGAGATACATGGCGTAGAGCACCGGCGCGTCGAAGCCGGTGAGCAGTTTCTCGGTGACGATGAGGATTTTCGGCATCTGGTCGAGCTTGCCGAAGCTCTTGCGAATCTGCCGCTCCCGCTTCGGGTCGAGGTGGAATTCTTTCAGCAGCTTGGAATCGTTGTTGCTGCCGGTGTAGACGACCTCGGAATACTCGGGCGGCAGGAACTGGTCGAGGGCGCGCTTGTAATGGGCGCAGGCTTCGCGGTCGACGCCGACGAGGAAGGCCTTATAGCCCAGCGGCTCGACGTTCTCGCGGTAATGCGCCGCGACGAATTGCGCCACGTGCTGAATCCGCTCCTTGCCCTTGAGGAAGTTCTTCAGGTTCACCGCCCGTTCGAGAATCTTGTTCAGTTCCTCGATGTCGGCCACGCCTTCGGCTTCGGCCAGCGACAGGAACTCCTTGTCCAGCGTTTCGTGCGGCACCAGCATTTCGTTGGGGGCGAGCTGGTAGTACAGCGGCAACGTGGTGCCGTCCTCGATGCTGTCGGCGATGGAATACTTGTGCAGGTAGCCCTGGTCGTCCTCGCAGCCGAAGGTCTTGAAGGTGCCCTTGCCATACACTGTCTTGTCCACCGGTGTTCCGGTGAAGCCGATAAAGGTCGCGTTCGGCAGGCCGGCCATCAGGAAGTTGCCGAGGTCGCCGCCGGTGGTGCGGTGGGCTTCGTCGATCAGCACGTAGATGTTCGAGCGCGTGTTCAAGTCCGCCGGCATGTCGCGGAATTTGTGGATCATCGTCACGATGATGCCCCGGTAGTCGTCGCGCAGCAGCTGGTTGAGCCGGGCGATGCTGCTGGCGTGCTCCAGATTGCCCAGGCCGAGCGCGGCGAGGTTCTTGAGCATCTGGTCTTCCAGCTCGTTGCGGTCGATCATCAGCAGCACGGTCGGCTTGTCCGCACCGGGCGCGCGGAACAGCCGCTCCGCCGCCTTGATCATGGTGAAGGTCTTGCCGCTGCCCTGGGTGTGCCAGACCAAGCCGCGCGTGCGTTGGGGATCGAGGGCGCGGCTGACGGCCGCCTCCACCGCGCCGGTCTGGTGCTGGCGCAGGATGTATTTGTTGAGTTCCTCGTCCTTCTCGGCAAAGACGATGTAGTCCTTCAGGAAGGCGAGCACCTGCGGGATGGCGCAGAAGCTCTTCACCTTGGCCTCCAGCTTGCCGACTTCCCCGTCCTTCCAGTTGAAAATGTTCCGCCGCACCGTGTTCCAGCTCACCCCGTAGGAAAAACCGATGGCGTCGGTGGCAGTAAAGAGCTGCTGCGACACGAACAGCTCGGGCGTCTCGCGGTGGTAACGGCGAATCTGATCCACCCCCAGGGCAATCGCCTCATCCTTGTTGGCGTTCTTGCACTCGATCACCAGCACCGGGATGCCGTTGATGAGAAAGACCACATCCTCCCGTGTGCCGTAGTGGCCGTTGTTATAGGCCCACTCCTCGGTGACCTCAAAAACATTGCGCGCCGGGTCGTCGTAATCGATCAGGATCAGGTCGCGCTCGCGCTTTTCCTCATGGTCGAAGAACTTGCCCCGGTTGCGCAGGTGCTCGACGAATTCCCGGTTGCCGTAGATGTCGGCGTGCAGATGGCGGAACTGCCCGAGCAAGGCGCCCTCGGCCTCGGCGTAGCGCGGGTTGAATTCCCGCAGCTTGGCGTCGAGCAGGTCGTCGAAGAAAAGCGAACGGTTCTTGGCGCGGTCGGCGGGCGGCACGTCCGGATCAAACCCGCGCCGCTGCTCGGCTGCCTCGCGGGACACAAAGGTCCAACCGATGGCCTCGGCGTAGCGGAGGATGCGGGATTGGACGGTTTTGTGTTCGGAGGGGGTGGGCATGATGACTAAAGTTGCACGAGAGAATATCTATTTTCACGTGCTCTGAATGCGTCCTCACCGCCTTCGAGAAGCAAACAAACCGCTTCGCGAACGCCCATATCAGTTCCAGCAACTGAATGTTCTAGACCGCCCGAGTCGTAGTTTAGACAGGGATATGGCTGGGTAGTAGGTCGCTCCGCTGTCGCAATAATGACCTGTTCGGCATCTGTCGCTACAACAAGATTCGGGTTATGGGTAATTAGAATAATCTGCCGACGTTTCTTCGCTTTCCTGATGTAGGGCACCAGTTGCTTGTAGACGGAAGAATTGTCCAAATTGCCTTCCGGTTGATCAATCAAGAGCGGCCGTGTGTCGTCCTCATCCATCAGCAAGTAGAGCACTAGGAGTGCTATCCCACGAGTGCCTGGTGAAAGGTATTCGAGCTCAGTTCCCGCGTAGTGAATCTTGTAGGACAGCTCAATGTGATCGACCGAGTAGATCCAATCGGAAAGCTCGACTCTGGAGGATTTCGACGTTCCGAACTTTTCCGGAAACGATCGAATGTCTACCGCAGCAAGAAACTCTTCAAACGCGGTCTTAATGTTTTCCAGGTCACCGCTCTTCCATGCGGGCACCAGCTTTGTCTCAACAATTCTCTCAATCTCTTCACGCTTGGCTTCGGCGCCAACTCGGCGGCCATCGAAGAATCTTGCCGACCGGTCTAGCCAAGATTTCGCGTCAATTTGGTATCCGACTGAAACACTGAATTGCATCTCCTCTCCGAGCTGGTCTATCGCGTCCTGCATCGGCGAGTAAAGCTCCTTCAAACCGGCCTCGTCGGCTGACAGTGCTTTGAACACGTCAAGATACAGATCGACCTGTTTGGCCTTCTGTTTTTCAAGTGCCCTCGTGACTTTCTCATCGAGATTCAGAATCTCCTTGGCCAATCGTTCTGCATTCGCGCTCCGCTCCGCGATCTGTTTTTGAAGATCGAGAAGACGCTTCCGGCTAACCTCATCTTTTGCGACTAGCTCCTTAAGCCTCGCAATTTCAATCTGAACGCCAAATACGGACAGTGGGTTCAGCGGGGCACCATCCGCCCCTTTCAAGGCTACGATCTCAGCGTCCAATTTCTCGACTTCCTTCTGCAGGAGGTCATCGACATCCGGTGCCCATGTTGGCCCGATTTTCTGCACCGTGGATTCCGCCACGGCGGCGTCGAGCAACTGCTTCCCGACTTTTGCTACTTCCTGAGTAGTGCTTTTCTTGATGGCGCCATACGATTCTATTGCTCCCTCAATTGTCCGGCGTCGCCGGCTTCTGTTGGCGATCTGCTCTTCGAGCTCTCTTAGGAGGATCTGTTGCTTTTCAAGTTCTTCCAGAATCTTCTGATCGACCGATTGAGTCGCGTCAGGCAGCTGCTTCTTTAGCTCTTCAACCTGCTTTTCAACCTCAGCCTTTGCTCTTATTTTCGAGCCTCTTTGGTCGATTGCTTCTTGGAGCCTATCGACTTTCTTGTGAAGGGTCGCAAGTTCCCCCCGGAGTGCTTCCTTTTGGATATTAGATGCGGCTTCTCGGGCTTTCCTTAGCTCGCCAAACGATGAGTAGCCTTCCTTTTGGATTTCGTCCAACTTCGCAAAAACTACGTCCTCAATCGCTTTCTGGAGTTCCGTTCCTTCATGATCCGAAGAGCACAATCGCTCGACAAAGTCCTGAGATAGATACCGGACACGCGGCCGGGTGGAGCTTAGTGGGGAGTCTGTAAGAACTCCTTCCGTCCTGTCGCCGCCTCCCCATTCGAGTTCAATCTTTGTTCCGGAGAGATGCAGCGCTCCTTTTGTGATGAAGGACGACTGGGATTTCCGATCCATCGGGTAGCCTGACGCAAACGATGAAAGGTCGGCGACGGCAGTTTTGCCCGCGCCCTTCTCACCAATTACCGCCACGAGCCCCGCGTTTAATTCGATCGAATCAGTCGCGAACCATCCTGAGCTATTCGAAAGCGAAATCCTTCGAATTTGCTGACTATGGTCGGACGGCTGAGGGGGTAGAGTCCCGATATGAACACGGTCTTCGGGCTCCCAGAGAATCTGGCGTAATCCATGGAAGGTGGGATCGCTTTTAACCCAGCAGAAACGTTCGTTATCGGGTTTAAATAGCGGCTCAACTTCGTGTGCATCGGAGCCGTGAACGCATGGTTTCAACGAACGATACTGACGAATGATTTCATCCTTGGGTGTGCCCGCCTTGAGGCCAAGGTAGTGTTCACGATCGCGCGGGTTTCCCGAGAATACGAAGTGGCTCCATTTCAGGATTTCATCACGGACGGCACCAAAGCCATCTAGAGGGAGTCCGCTGATCCCATCCTTTCCGTTTGCGATTCCAATCAACGAATTGCTTCGGAGCCACCTCTCGCCATCGAGCCACTTTTTAATCGCAGTTCGATCCGGTTTGAATTGTCGAATTCCGAACGTATATGCGGCATCATCGTCTGCAAGCAGCGGGTCTTGAGCTCGACCAAATTCGATCAGATCTTCCCGACAGCAACCGTAAGGTTGCCCGTCGTAGTCGAACTTCAGATTTCTTAGTGCCCGCTTTATCTTATCGATATGATCATCCTCAGAAGGGTCGATCAATAAGTGGAGGTTCAGAGCCTTCCCATCGGCGGTCTGCGGCATCATCCTGAACTCGATATTCGGAATCAATAAATCGACCGTGCTCAAGCGACCGTTTGTTTTCTTTTCCGCGCATAACTTCTCGTATCCATCGAGAGTCATGTAGTCGGTGACTCCAATTACAGAAATCTTCGCCGCCGCTGCTGCTGTCTCAATCTCGGTCACGTATTGGGCCCAAGTCAATCCACCGAACGGTGATCCGAGTCTGCTCTCTGGTGTGTGGACATGGAGATCCCATCGCCGCCATTCTGACCCACGAGGCCAACGTGAAGGCGCAATCTTTATTGGGATTTGGGGCGTGCTCATGTGGAAATCTCTAGTTCGTTAACGCGGGTCTTCGCGGTCATCAGTTCGTGAAGGAGGGTGCGGAAAAGGTCTTTCAGTACCGTGACTTTCTTCTCGGCGACTTCAACTTTTGTTTCGAGCGCGACCAGTGAGTGTGGTCACCCAAATCGATGGTTCACTGGTCAACATATTTGAGGGGCAGACGGCGGCATAAAAAAGCCACGCAGCCCGATTTTGTGAACGGGGCGGCATGGCTCTTGGATTGGTCAGTTTTTCAGAACAGCGGATCGTCGGCAGGTGGCAGCTCAGCAGCCTGAGTATTGGCCTGTGATCGTTCTTCGTAATACCGGTGGATCTCCCCGTAGTACTGACTCTCGAAGCATTCGGTGAAGTGGTGCAGGAACTCCAGGACCGTGACGGCGGCCTCGTCGGAGAGCGGCGGCAGGGGCGTCTGGTCGTTGCAGGGGTAAGAGATCATGACGGGCTCCTCAGTGTGCGGCTTTGCGCCGGGCGGGTTGCTGGGCGGGGCCGTAGAGTTCGAGGAACAGCTTCTCGTCCAGTTGATCCAGTTGGCGTTGGGTGGCGGCCGCCAGGAGTTCGGCCGCCATTTGGGTGAGCACCCGGTAATTACCCATGGCATGATCACAGAGGGTCTGGCAGAGACCTGCCGTCATCAGTCCGGCGTTACCGGCTTCGGTCATCAGGTGTTCCAGGCAGCCGAGCAGTTCATTACGGCTGGCAGACTCGGTGTGCAGACGGACCCGGATGCGACTGCCCAGCGGGACCAGTTCTTCCCGGCGCAGTTTTTCGGTGAGTCGGGCATCCCCGGCGAGGAGGACACTGAGCAAGCTCTGGGAATCGAAGCGGGCACTGGACAGCAGGCGCAGTTCGCAGAGCACCGGGGCATTCATCTCCTGGGCCTCGTCAATGAGCAACACCGGGCGACGGCGGGTGGCCTCCAGATGGGCGAGCCAGCGCTCGCGCAGGGCCTTGAAGCCGCCCCAGCGGTTACTGGGTTTGAGGGAGACGGCAAAGATATCTCCCAGTTCCCGGTAAAAGTCCGCGAGATTGCTCTGCGGGTGATGGATGGCGCCGACGGTCAGATCCGGCAACCGGGACAGGCGCTCCGCCAGCAAGCGCAGGATCACGCTCTTGCCGGTGCCGGGATCGCCCTGGATCAGAGCGAAGCCCCCCTCCCGGACCAGAGCATGTTCTATCCGCCAGCAGAAATCCTCGACTTTGGGCGGGACACTGACCGCCGCAATGGGCAGATCGGCGGAGAAGGGATTCCACTTGAGCCCGTAGAGGGCCAGTAACGTTTGACTCATGGTTTACTCCTTGGGCAGATAGCGGGCGGGAACGCCGGTGGCGGCATATTCGGCGAGTAGTTGACGCATCAGCGGGGCCATACCGGTGGCCGGCAAGGGGCTGAGGTCCGGTGTCGGGTTCAGGGTTCGGCGCGCCCCGTCGGCATGGGCGGTTTTATCCAGCGGGTGGATCGGGCAGAGGACCGTACCCGTGCGCGGTTCCACCAGATCGACCTGGGTCAGATCCCAGCGGGCATAGCGCAGGGTGACCTCCGGGAGGGTGCGGTAGCGGGCAGGAATCTCGAAGCGCTTGCCCTCCAGACTCACCGTGCCGTCCGAGCGCCGTTGCCGCCGCCGGACTTCGATGCGGAAGGCACGGGACAACTCGGTGACGGAAGGGCATTCCCGGGCGACACTGTGACCCTCCAGATAGCAGGCCAGCGGGGTAGTGCCGATCTCGCTATGGCGGGCACGATGATACTCCCGCTCTACCCAGGCCTGCGTCGCCCGGTTCAGGGCACCCAGGGTCAACCCCTCTTCGCCCTCCAGCATGGGCAGCAGGCGACCTTCGATCTGGCCCCAGAAGCACTCCTGCTTCCCATTCTGGTATTTATGTGGCCGACCACATAAGTACCATTATGTGGCGCTTTAAAATATGTGGCGACCAATGAAAGTCCCCATATAGGTCAAGGCCTCATGTCAAATCTACGCCACATAATTTTGTCGACTTCATGGGATGATGACCGTCCATTTTGTTGAAAAAGGCGGTCGATCATGATGGAAGTACTTATCAAGCGCCCCACTACGTTGGCGCGTTATCTGGGGGCTCCGCTCGCAGAAGAGAGGGATAATTTTCTCAAACACTGTGCGCAGGTAGGTTACTCGCCCTCCATGCTCAAGAAGATTTCTTGGGTGATCTGGGCTGTCGCAGAGTACATTGGCATTGATCATGGCAAGGTGACTATGCAAGACATTAGGATTGCTGTAGATCACCGGACGCGCTTTAAACGCCAATCAACCCAGACCAAGGAATCGAAGAGCACTCGCCAGATGTTTATCCATTTCGCGACGGAATGGGCGCGACATATGGGTTGTCTTGGACAAGCTGCGAAACCTCAGGATAGTTTCGCGGTACAAATAGGGATTTTTGCTCGCCACATGCGCGAAGAACGGGGACTATCTCCCGTGACTATTGCAACCCGTTGTGAACGGCTTGGCTGGTTTTTCGCCGGATTAAATCCGCCACGAGGCACGCTGGATGCAATCACCATTTGCGATCTCGATGCCTTCGTCGAACTGAAGGGCCAACAAGGCTGGACGCGCGCCTCACTGGGCTCATTGGCCAGCTCCTTACGCAGCTTTTTTGCTTTTGCTGAAGCTCGCGGCTGGTGTGCCAAAGGGTTAACGGCGACCATTGAATCGCCGCGACTATATACCCGCGAGGGAATCCCGGAGGGCCCGGGTTGGGAAGATGTACAGCGTCTCTTGGTCAGTACTGCTGGCGATCATCCTGTAGATATTCGCGATCGCGCCATTTTGATGTTGCTGGCATTGTACGGATTGCGCCGTGGCGAGGTCGCAGCACTTCAACTCGAGCATTTGGATTGGGACGGGGATAAAATTTGCGTGGTACGACCTAAACAGCGCATCGCTCAGCGTTATCCCTTACTGCCCAGTGTGGGCGAAGCCATTGTGCGCTATCTGCGCGATGTACGTCCTCAGTGTGAACATCGGGCGTTATTCCTCACGATCGGTGCCCCCATGCGCCCACTTTCGGCGGAGAGTATCTCGCATGTCGCCCGCGCACGCTTAAACCAGCTTGGTCTCACGCTCTCTCCTCGCGGGGCGCACTGCCTGCGTCACGCCTGTGCCAGTCATCTCCTCTCTTCGGGTTTTTCACTAAAGCAAATTGGTGATCACCTTGGTCATCGCAACGCCAATTCGGCGCTGAGCTATACCAAGGTTGATCTGACGGGGTTGCGACAGGTCGCCGAATTCGACTTGGGGGGTTTACTGTGAACCTCTCAGAACTGATTTCTCTCTACATCGCCCATAAACGTGCGCTCGGATATCGGTTTCTAACAGAGGACCACTTGTTGAGATCTTTTTGCCGGGCAGTCGGTGATAGGCCAATAGAAACTATCGGTGCAGACGCCGTATCTATTTTTTTAAATGGCAAGGGGTCCGTTACGGCCTACTGGTACAAGAAATATCATGTGTTAACCGGATGTTACCGATTCGCATTGGCACGCGGGATGGTCACTGCAATCCCGCTGCCTCGCAGTGTACCAAAGCAGGACGGGCCCATATTTGTGCCTTATATTTATTCCCACGCAGAGTTGAAAAGACTGATTGATGTCCTTCCCGCTCTTTGCGCCGGACGCTCCAGAATCGACGATTACGTCTTCAAAGCCCTTCTGTTACTGATGTATGGTGCAGGACTTAGAATCAGTGAAGCGCTATCGCTCCATATCCATGACGTCGACCTGCAACAGACCATTCTATATGTTCGCGAGACGAAGTTTTACAAGACCCGCATAGTCCCATTAGGCAAGGATTTAACCCAAATTCTGAATGAATATATCGCCAAACGGAATAACCGCTACTCAGCAGCTACAGATGCGCCGTTCTTCTGCTTCCGTGACGGCACACCACTGAGTAGATCCGCCGCCCATGGTCTGTTTCGGCGCGTACGCGCTAAAGCTGACGTCCTCAAAGAGGGTGGCCCGAGGCATCAGCCACGCCTTCACGATCTTCGCCACTCAGCCGCTGTGCATCGCCTTATTGCCTGGTATCGCTGCGGTGCAGATTTGCGCGATTTGTTGCCCAAGTTGGCAACCTATCTTGGGCACGTCGATCTTTCGGCAACACAACGTTATTTGACCATGACACCAGAGTTACTTCACGAGGCGAGCCTGCGCTTCGCACACTATGCATTGGAGAAAGACCATGACTGACGTGACCCTGCTTGGCCCCTGGATACGGCGATTTCTACTGGAGTATCTGGTACGAGAGCGCAATCTTTCGATAAATACCCAGCGCAGCTATCGAGATATGCTGTCCCTTTTTCTGCCCCACGTGAGTAAACAACTCAACAAATCCGTGGACCGATTAACGGTATCTGATCTGTCGGCAGACCTTATCCGTCAATTCCTTAGTGATATTGAGGAAAGCCGCCACTGTCTCGCCGCCACCCGCAATCAGCGCCTCGGCGGCCTGCACGCGTTGGCTCGATTCATTGGTGAAAATAGTCCTGAGCATATCGAGTGGTGTTCACAAATCCGGCTGATTCCTTTTAAAAAAACGGCATATCCAGGCATTACCTATCTCGAAAAGCCAGAAATGGACGCCCTTTTAGAATCTCCAGATCGCCAGACCCCTCAAGGCCAACGTGATTACGCCTTATTACTGTTTCTCTACAACACTGGGGCGCGTGCCAGTGAAGCTGCCGATCTCAGGATCGTTGATGTGGATTGGCATGCTCAATGCGCCCACATTATCGGCAAAGGTAACAAGCGGCGTACCTGTCCATTGTGGCCGACCACTCTGGATCAATTGCGTGCGCTAGCAACGCAACGTGGGTTGGATCAACGAGTTTTTTTAAATCGCAACGGCCAACCCATCACACGCTTTGGTATCCATACGATGGTCGAACGACATGCTGCTAGGGCTTGTGTGCAAGTGCCATCAATGAGTACGAAGCAGGTCAGTCCACATGTGATCCGCCACAGCACGGCAACCCACCTTTTACGTGCTGGCGTGGACATCAATACCGTCCGAGCCTGGCTGGGACACGTTTCGCTCACTACGACCAACATCTACGCTGAGACTGACCTCGAGACTAAAACTCGTGCGTTGGCGACATGTGCTCCGCCCACAGCAGAGGGGATGGCAACGAAACATTGGCGTCAGCAGCCGGACCTGATGGCCTTCCTCCACGGCTTATAGCTGAATACTTATGTGGCGTTAATTTGATCCTCAGGCAGGTGGTATGCGGGTTTTAAATCCAATAGCCACATATTTTAAAGCGCCACATAATGGTACGGACTATAAGGCAGTGTCGCCTGATGCAGCACCCCCAGCAGGGCCAGCCCGTTGGTGGTTTCCTCGGCCACCATGGCGGCACCATTGTCCGTCATCAGCGCCCGTGGCAGGCCGCGCTTCATGAAGGCCTGGCAGAGGCCGTGGATGAGACTCTCGGCGGTTTCGTCCAGATACCATTGCAGGTGGCAGAGCAGCCGCGAGTGATCGTCGATGATCCCCAGCAGCATGGGCGTCTCCCAGGTGCCCGCACGGGTCAACACCTGGCGGGAGCCATGATGGAAATCCAGATGCCAGAGGGCGGCGGTCTGTTCTACCTCATAGCTGCGCACTTCCAGCCGTTCCAGATGATCACGGGCGGCGATCGCACCGGCGGTGGCGCGCTTCGGTCGCGCCTGACGGAACAGGCCCTGCGCCTGGAGATAGCGACGGATCGTCGGGTAGGACGGAAGCGTCACGCCCTGCCCCTGCAGGACGGCCTGCAGATTGTCGTAGTGCAACTTTGCTGTCCAGCCCGGATGCTCCCGGTATTGGGTAGTCAGCGTGGTGATCACCAGTGGCGTCAGACTCGGAAACTGGCCGATGTTACTGCGTAACCGGTTGCGCAGGGGGAGGACCGGATTCTCTGCAGCGCGTACCCGGTAATACCAGCGCTCCAGGGTAGAGAATCCAAACCGGACCGGTTCCCCGGTGCGCGGATGACGCCACGACCGGGCGGACAGCGCCTTCAATGCCAAGGCCAGTTCCCCCGGGGCCGGTGGCGCCGCCAGCAAGGGGCCGATGATCGCAAAGCGCAACAGCGCCCAGCGATCCCGTTGGGGGGAGTCGATACGGGTCTTCATAGTCCGGTCTCCAGAA
The DNA here is from genome assembly GCF_000021485.1 of Acidithiobacillus ferrooxidans ATCC 23270. Taxonomy (NCBI): domain Bacteria; kingdom Pseudomonadati; phylum Pseudomonadota; class Acidithiobacillia; order Acidithiobacillales; family Acidithiobacillaceae; genus Acidithiobacillus; species Acidithiobacillus ferrooxidans. The sequence goes on along the minus strand of NC_011761.1, from coordinate 757,212 downwards.
GTGGTGCTGCCCAGGGCAGTACGGAAGACCCAGCTTACAAACCCTCAGTCAGGGTGACACGTGCCAAGTTCTGCGGGAAATCTGCACCCCTCATTCCGCTGGATTTTTACCCCTGGTTTACCTCTGGCGGATCGTCAGCGGCGTGAGCAGCGCCAAGCCATCCAGCACGGCAGCAACGGGTGGATCCGCAAACCGGGTCAGCAGGCTGAGTGGCAGATCTTCCCGGTGGACCGGCGGCAGATAGCAGGCGACTTCCGCCTTCCAGAGAGCTGTCATGGGAAAGTCCTGCCGCCACCAGTCCCGCCAGCGTCGCAGGGTGCGTCCGGGCACGTCGAGCAGAGCGCAAACCGCCTGGGCACCCGGTGTTCTGGCGGTCAGCCGACCCGCCATCAGCAGAATCACCAGGGCCAGATAGACCCGGCGCCCGAAAAACCGCACAGAGGGGGATGTTCTGCGCTTGCGGCAGTGACTGCAGCAGAAGCTGAAGCGCGAGGCATACTGCATTCTGAAATCCCGTAAACCGCCTCTGGGCTTGCGCGGGTAGTCTGCCCGATGCCACCTCCCACCACAGGCACACCGGGTGGTCCTGGTTTCTTCGGCAAGGGCTTCATCCACGCGGTACAACCACTGAAATATTTTGGGATCCTGCAGAAGGTTATGGCACACTGACGGGGTCCTTTTCTTGGTCGAAAAGTGACACTCCCCCAACAGGCGCGTTTGTTCAAGTTCTTCGAGGGGGTTTACCCCCAGCCCCTCACGCTACGTGACCGTCAGCGTAGACAAAACCTTCAATATCTTTGACCGTACTCACCAGCGGCTTGGCGATGGCTTGCTGCTCGTCAAGTGACGAAGGGATCGGAACGCCGATTGTGGAAAAGCGCCCTTTGCTGAGGATTGGCACTGGGCCAAACGTGGCGAAGCTTTTCCAGTAATCAGAGCGGTAGCTGAGGAGGCAGTAGACGAATTCGGGGTCGCGACCTTCACCGCAGATGATCGAATTGATTTGCTGATTCGTCGCAGACTCTTCCCGATAGCTCATGCCTACCTTGCCAATGCTTGATCCGATACAGACGCACATCACTGCGTTCCTAGGAATTGGCCGGATGGTGGCCATACCCTCGGGAGAAATCTTCTTCTCCGAATCGTATACGTAGCGACGTGCTCCGAGGTCGGCAGGGGCTATGAAGTCTTCGGTAGGTGGATCGTAGAACGAGTCAACCTTCGTTTTTGGCGTGGAGCCAGTGATGCATTTTCCGAGGTCACCTATCTCCACCACCTCCCAGCTTTCGGGGATGGGGCCGATTTCGGTTTGTTTTTGGGGTTCGTTGCGGAGGCCTTCGGTGAAGAGCTTGTGCATGAGGGCCTTTTTCAGCTCGGTGGTGGTCTGAATGATCCGCTCTTGCGCTTCGATCGCCCGCTGCACCGTCGAAAGGATGTGCGCGATCTTCTTCTGCTCGGGGAGTGGGGGGAGGTTGAGCCGAATCTGTTCGAGACAATCTCGCGTGATCCCTTTGATCGTCGCGCCGCGCTTGTTCATCGCGACGTATTGCTGAATCGAGTCGATCCCCAATTGGTATGCGAGAAACTTGATGTCGTAGCGCTCGTTGTCGATCAGGACGCCTGCGAGGTCCTGGTTGATGGCGAGGTCAATCCGGTTGATGCCGACTTTGCCGACGCCAACCCGCGTTGCGAAGATGATGCTGTCCTTGGGGACGATCTTGGTTGCAGTCTTTTTGACTGCTCCTTCGGAGACGAATTTCTCTCCGGTAGTGAGCTCAAGTTTGTCTCCGAGCCATTTACTCGTGATCCAAGGATTCTCTCCTTCCCAGAAATCAGCCCGCGATGTCGATGGCGTTCCACCGCTGAGGAATCCGGAGGCGATCTCGCCAACTGTAGTTTTCTGCCAGTCGCTCATACCCCGATCCGTTGGCTCCGTTTGGCGCTCACTCCGCACCTCCATCATCGTTCCCGTTTTCCTCATCATTCCTTGCGATCCGCATGACTTCGGCGTCGAAGTCCGAGACAAACAGGCGATCCTGGACGATGCGGTATTTCTCGAACTCGGATTCGGCGTGGGCCTTGGCGATTTCTGCGGTGACTTTGCCGGCGTCCTGCAGGATTTCCCGGTCGGTGGCTGCGATGAAGCGGTTGAGGCGTGTTTCCCAGTCCTGCATGGTCATGGGGATCTGCCGCTGGGCCATGTCTTCGGCGACATCGAGGTAGGCGTTCACGAGGCGCGAGAGTTGCGCCATCTCCGGTTCGGTCAGGTAGTTTTTGGCGACGTTGACATCGAATTTCTGGATTTTTCCATGGGGTGCATCTTTCCATGTGGTCAGGCCCATGTGCTGTTTCCCGGCATCGGCCCGGTCCACGATGACCTCGGCGGCGGTGTGGCCGTGGATGGCCCAGTGGAGCTTGTTCTGCACAGTGGCGAAGAAGCGCTGGGTGGCGGTGGCGCTGCGGTCGTAGTCGATGGCGGTGGCGTAGATGTCGGTGATCTTCTGGTAGAACTTGCGCTCGCTGAGGCGGATTTCGCGGACGCGCTGGAGCTGTTCTTCGAAATACTGTTTGGTCAGGACGGTGCCGCCGGCCTTGAGGCGTTCGTCGTCCATGACGAAGCCCTTGATGGTGTATTCCTTGACCACGGTGGTGGCCCATTTGCGGAATTGGACGGCCCGCTCGGAGTTGACCTTGTAGCCGACGGCGATGATGGCGGAGAGGTTGTAGTGGCCGGTGTCGTAGGTTTTGCCATCGGCGGCAGTTATCCGAAATTTTCGGATAACTGATTCTTCCGCCAACTCGCTGTCTTTGAATACGTTCTGCAGGTGGTAGTTGATCGTCCGGACGTCCACGTCATAAAGAGCCGCCATCATTTTCTGGCTGAGCCAGACGTCTTCATCCGCGTAGATCGCCTCGACGCCGCCTTCGCCCTTGGCGGTGATGAAGGTGAGGTATTCCGCCGCGGAGGACCGTGTGAGGGAAGTTTCCTTGTTGTCTGGCTTCTTTTTCATGCATTGCCCCCCGGCTTTTCCAACTCCGCCAGCAATGCCTGGCCCTTGGCGGTGAGCCGGTATTTCTGGAGGCGACTGCTGGGTTTTTCGGGGATGGTGGGCTCGATGAGGCCGCCGTCCACCATGCGCTTGATCTGCTTGTGGAGTTCGCCGGAGACCGTTTTGTGTCCGAGGATCGGCGCAATGGCGGCTTTGCCGAGAGGCTGCGGTTGGATGGCCAGCATGACCTTGGCGGCCAAAGCCGACTCTAGCCGTGACTCTAGCCGTGACTCTAGCCGTGACTCTAGCCGTGACTCTAGCCGTGACCCTAGCCGTGACTCTAGCTGTCCGCCTTGGTCCTTAGCTTGTCCCGACGGGGTCGCCGACCCAGAGGCCGGTCTGCGGATCGTCAGGACGAAGGAGCCGCCATCCAGCCGGATTTCAGGTTCGGGAAGCCCGGCCTTGCGGCAACGGTGGATCATGTCGCGGATGCCGGTGCCCATGCGCTCGATGTATTTGGTGAGATACATGGGCTCGGCGAGCAGCGGGTTGTGCGGGACGGAGGCGTGCGGGCCGCGCAGTTTTTCGAGGGTCAGCGTGGGCGGCAGGGAACCGGGGTTCCAGATTTCCAGCCGGTCCTTGAAGAGCATTACCTGCACGCTGGCGTTGCTGGTGTAGTCGCGATGCACGACGGCGTTGACGATGGCCTCGGCGACAACCTCCTGCGGGATTTCGTATTTCGTGGGCGCCTGGGTGCCGTGCTCGCGGGTGCCGACCCAGAGATCGATTTTGGAGAGCACGAAATCCTTGGCCTGGTCCACGAGGTCGAAGACCGTGCCCTTGTACACCTGATAGGAAGGGATGGGCTTGGCCACTTCATAGCCGTGGAAGTGGGCGCATTTCACCTCGGACGTGATCAGGAAGCGTTGCGGCTGTTTGGCGAACAACAGGATGGCGGCATGGGTCGGCCGCCCCTTGTCGAGCAGGTTGAGGTGGGTCAGCACCTCATGGGGCGGCGTGTCCTCCGGCAACAGGAAATTGCGCCCACGGCGGGCCAGCCCGAGAAAGCGGGTGATCTTGTCCTGGTCCAGGTCGTCGAGCGTGGCGTTCCGGCAGAACGTGGCATCGAAGGGCCCCAAACGGATCAGCTCGCGCTCTTCAAGTATCCGGACCAGGCTCGCATAGACGGCGGCGACAAGTTCTTCGGAGGAATTGAAACGCCGCCGGACAAGCGTGTCCCCGGCGTCGCGGATCAAGGCGCGCATTTTCGGGTGCTTGGCATCATCGTCCGCGCCCTTGACGAAGATCAGGCGGGTCTTGCCCTGCCGGGTAGCCTCGTTCAATTCGAGGTGGGTGGGCGAGAGGCCGTCCTTGTTTTCCCAGCCGTAGTCGTCTCCAAAGAGTCCAAGGTAGAGATCGCAGTTCCGGACTTCATCGAGATAGACGGCATCGGGCCGACGGTCGGAAGCGGGGACATCGCGCTCGAAGAGAAACGTCTCAAAGAAACGCCGCAGCAGCGGGTCGCCGGATAGGTATTCGGCCAGCGCCTTGCGCTCGGCGGCGAATTCCTTCTGGACGCTGCTGATGAAGATCCTCATGCACCAATTCCGAGTTGTTTGAGAATTCTGTCGAGAGCCTGGTCGGTTTCCTTGGCCTCGGCCTCGATGGCCTCCAGTTCCTCGACGATCTCAGCAATGGGCCGGTAGGTTTCGGCATCCGAGGTGTGGATGTAGCGGCTGGGGGAGATGTTGTAGTCGTTTTTCTTCAGTTCGGCGTGGTCGACGATGCGGCTGAGTTTTTCGGCTTCGACCCAGCCGATGAGGGTGTCGGCGATGCGCTGGATGCCGGCTTCGGGGATGAAGTTCTTGGGGTCGCCCTTTTCGAAAACCTGCGATGCATTGACGAGGAAGACTTTGCCCTTGCGCTCATGCGCCTTGGCCTTGTTCAAGAACAGCACGATGCCGGGGGCGGTGGTGTTGTAGAAGAGGTTTTCGGGCAGGTAGAGCACGCTCTCGATGAGGTCGTGGTCGACGAACCACTGGCGGACGGTCTTTTCCTTGTTGGTGCCGGCATTGCCCGATCCGCGCGAGGCGGCGCCGGTGTCGAGGACGACGGCGGCGCGGCCGGTGGCGTTCATGCTGGCGTGGATGTGCTGCACCCAGCCCCAGTCGGCGGAGGATTTGCCTGGGAAGCCGGCCCCGGCGGGGAAGCGGTCGAGTTCGTCGTTGTCGTAGTCAGCCTCGGTGAACCAGTCCTGGTTCCACATGGGATTGGCGACGACGCGGTCGAAGGTGCGGAGTTTGCCTTTGCTGCGGAATTTGGGGTTCTTGAAGGTGTCGCCGATCTCGATCTGGCCTTCCATGTCATGAATGATCATGTTCATGTTGGCCATGGCCCAGGTCTCGGGGGTGAATTCCTGGCCGAACAGTTTCAGCGGGGCAACGGTGCGCTTTTTGCCTTTGGCGGTTTCCTCCATGGCGATCTCGCATTTCACGAGCAGACCGCCGGAGCCGCAGGTGGGGTCGTAGATTTCCATGCCGGGCTCGGGCTGGAGCACGCGGGACATAATGGTGCCGACCTCGGGCGGGGTGTAAAACTCGCCGGCGCTCTGGCCGCCGCCTTCGGCGAACTTGCGGATCAGGTATTCGTAGCTCTTGCCGATGATGTCGGCCTCGACGTCTTCGAGCCCGAGGCGCTTGGTGCTGATGGCCTCGATGAGATTGGAGAGGCGGTCGTCGTCGAGGTCGCGCTGGCCGTGGGTGGTGGCGTTGAAGTCAACGCGGTCGATGATGCCCTGCAGCAGTGGGTTTTCCCGGGCGATGGCGCGCATGTGGCTGGTGACGCCTTCGCCGATCCAATCCGACAGCTTGCGGATCACGGACCAGACCGGCTGCTCGGGATCGTCCGGCACCAGGGGGAGGTAGAAGCGGACGAGTTTGTGGTCGGCTTTGGCGAGCTGGAAGGCCTTCTTGCGCGAGCCGACCTCGGCAGCGATGCGGTTCAGTTCGTCGTCGAAGACGTCGCAGAGGCGCTTGGTGAAAATGAGGGGGAGGATGTAATCCTTGTATTTCGGCGCGTCCTTGGCGCCTCGGATAGAACACGCGGCGTCCCAGATCCAGGATTCGAGGGATTTGTCTTTACCGTTATTGTTTGCCACCAGCGTTTTTCCCTTTGGGTATCTGCAATTTTTTTATTGGCACAGAGTGAGCGTTTGAAACATCTTGTTATCCTACAAACTGGGAGGCAGCTTTGAGCGACTACTGTATGCCAAATGCGGGAATGTACCAAATACGGCAATACTAGGCTGAGTGAGGCCCAGTTTGAACGCAATCTGTTCGGCGGTTTTATCCACGCCGCCAAAATCAGCGTGGACGGTCACAGCGTTCGTTGGAGCGCATCTCTTTTGTGCTATAGTGCATGCGTGCAGTGGTGCATGTCATGGAGGCTATCATGCAGAACGTTAAAACGATTGGGAGCAATGGCCAGATTTCTTTTGGCAAACGGTATGCGGGCCGTCAAGTATGCGTGGAAGAACAAGAGCCCGGGGTATGGTTGGTACGAACCGTGAAGATCATCCCTGACAATGAGCTTTGGCTGAACACGCCCAAGGCGCAAAGCGATCTGCAACGTGCTCTGGCTTGGGCATCGGCGCATCCGGCGGATGATACCGACACCCCGCACGCTCTGGATCAAATGATCCGTGGGTGATCCGGTTCGTCTGGACCTGAATAATCCGGTATTCCAGGAAAACCTGCTTGCCTTGCCCAAGCCAGAACGCCATTCTGCCCTGGAGACCTTGAGAAAGATTTTGCACATGACCTGGGATCAGGTCTACCGGGATAAGGGGTTGCGATGGGAGAAAATTCTGAGTGTGACGCCGCCCAAAGGTATTGCTGCCATCTACTCGCTACGGATCACGCAATCCCGCAGGGCAACCGCCTACCGGGATGGAGACTACTTGCGGTTTTTAACCGTTGCCCCGGACCACGACGCCACTTACGGTAAGAAATGAGATGAAGCGAGAATGTGGCGCTGGCTTACGGGGAGCTCACCAGGTTCCATAGCGGTCATCATTCTTTTGAGGATTATCGCTTTAGTCGTCAGCAGGCTGGGCGATTTTTCTGGGCTGAACGCTCTGGCCGACCAATGGTGAAACCTTCGACGAAGACCCTTCCGGTTAGTGGCAACCATCCAGACCTTCCTGGCGGTTCTGTTTTTACTTGAAGATATCGCTGGTTCGATAAGATAAGCGAGATAACCCATGCGCATTGCCTACGCCTCCGACCTCCACCTGGAGTTCGATTCATCCCTCACGCTGACCGGCCTTTCCGGTGCCGACGTGCTGGTCCTGGCCGGTGATGTGGACACCATGCCGGAGTATTACGCGGAGTTTTTGCGCAAGTTGCGTCTGGCCTACGCCGGTCCCGTGATTTTTGTGCTGGGGAACCACGAATATTACCATGGCGTATTCCCCGATGACCGGCAGAAGTACCGGGACGCCATCGCCCATGACCGCCAGGCGTTTCTGCTGGAAAACGAGTCGGTGGTGATCGGTGGCACCCGTTTCCTGGGTGCTACCCTCTGGACGGACTTCGCCAGCGGGAAACAGATGCGCAACTGTCGGCACATGATGTCCGACTTCGAGGTGATTCATGATGGGCTTGCACCCTGCCAAGGGCCGACGGTGGCTTTTTCCAAACGATGGCGACATGGCGATGCCCGTTTGCCGTATTCGTGACTGTCACGTTTGGAGTTGGCAACCCTACAAGGCGCTCTGTATGGTCAATATCCAAGGCGAGGCATTGCCTTTCCCACGGCTGATTTGGCTGAATTTCACGATGACGAAGCGCCGCTGATTTCTCCCTGATCCTGGTACCTCGCGACAGATCATCCGAAAAATAGGGCTTTTGCGGCATTCGCGTCACCATCAATTATTGGTCGATTTCTTTTGGTTTTCTGCGTGGTGATGTCTTTCCTTTCGGCGACCGTGGAGCCTTGGAAAAGACAATGGCTGATAGGTTCTCTACTGGCATGGCACTGCTCCGTGTTATCGCGGGGGTATGAAGCAGATTTGGCGTGGCCTCTGGCAGGCCAAAAATCGGGGAAACGGTCAACCTTGACCAGCGCATGCGGAACTTATCTCAAGGTACGGGAGATCCGGAGAAGTTCAGCGTGGTGTACTCCAAACGCTTCACCGAAGTCGTCTTGGCCGAGAGTCACCGTCAATTGCGGAGCTTTGGACATGCTGCACGATGTGATGAACGGTGGCCGGACCCACTGACTCCCAAAATTGCACCGTAATTGCACCACACTCAGGATGGGAATTTAGAGGAATATCAGGGAATGAAATTCCTCATATCTAACTGATATTAAAAGATATAATTCATCACATCATTGATGCTAAACGTGCGTTTTTGGCCTTCTAAGCCGTAGGTCGGGGGTTCGAGTCCCTCCAGGCGCACCATATAAGACACTGTATTTCCTGAATATTTACCATCATGGATGACGTTCTCCGCTTTTCTTTGGGACACCCGTCCCCCATCGGTCGGGGATTACGACCCCGACGGGCGCCCCCACTGTGGAGCAGCCTGGATTTCCTCTACAGTCTGCTTACCATTCAAAGCAGTTGGGGCGTATCAATAAACGCGACGCGCACGTTATATATTCTGAGTAGGCGCGCCAAAGCCGTTTGTGTGGGTTTATGTGCGCAAAGGCACGCCAGAAACTCGGTATGCCGGTGACGGTCGCGCCATGATACGTTTGATGCGGCTCGACCACGTGAGACGTCGCAAGATAGTTAAGGACAGGCATGCCGTATTATTTAATACTTATGGCACAACGGCTGCCCGGAAAATGGCGCCAATCCCAGATCCGACCAGGAGGCGGTCCTTATGACCATCCATCCAGACCCGACAAACACCCCCGGTATTCCGGAAGTCCTCCGGCAATTGCAGAGCGATCCCCAGCGCGGGTTGTCGGCGGCGGAGGCCGCCCGTCGCCTGGCCCAATATGGGGCGAACGCCATTCCCGAAAAACACCTCAGCCCGCTCCGCCAGTTTCTGGGCTATTTCTGGGGTCCCATTCCCTGGATGATCGAAATCGCCGCGGTGCTTTCCGCCGTGGTGGCACATTGGGCGGACTTCGCCATCATCACGACCCTCCTGCTGGTAAACGCCGGCGTGGGCTTCTGGCAGGAACACAAGGCTGGCAACGCCATCGCCCTGCTCAAACGGAAGCTGGCGCTGCGGGCGCGGGTCCTGCGCGACGGCCTTTGGCAAGAGATCGCCGCGCAGGACCTGGTGCCGGGCGACACCATCCTCCTGAAGTTGGGAAACATCATTCCCGCCGACGTGCTGCTGCTGAGCGGCGATTACCTCAGTGTCGATCAATCGGTCCTGACGGGGGAATCCCTGCCGGTGGACAAGGGGCGGGGGGATAGCGCCTATTCCGGTTCCATCGTGGGCAAGGGCGAGATGCAGGGTGTGGTGACGGCAACGGGTCTGCAGACCTTTTTCGGCAAGACTGCGCAACTGGTGGAGCGGGCGGAGAGCGTCTCCCATTTCCGCAAGGCGGTGCTCGCCATCGGCAACTTCCTGATCGTTTCGGCCCTGGTCCTCATCGCGGTGATCCTCTTCGTGGCTCTGGCGATCCGTCATGAACCCATGATCCGGACGATCCTCTTTGCCCTGATCCTGACCGTGGCCGCCATCCCCGTCGCCCTGCCCGCCGTTTTATCGGTGACCATGGCTGTCGGGGCGGAGCGGTTGGCACGGCTGAAAGCCATCGTCTCGCGCCTGGTGGCCATCGAGGAGATGGCCGGCATGGATGTGCTCTGCGCCGACAAGACCGGTACCCTCACCCAGAACCGCCTCACCCTCGGTGAACCCGTGGTGATCGGGGCCCACGATGCAGATGAGCTGATCCTCGCCGCCGCTTTGGCCTCCGAGCGGGATACGGGCGACCCCATCGACACCGCCGTGCTGGGCGGTTTGCCCGCCTCCGCCCCGTTGGCTTCCTATTCCGTCCTGAAATATCAACCCTTTGATCCGGTAAGCAAGCGCAGTGAGGCGGAGGTGGCGGCAGGCGCCGAGCGCTTTCGCGTAGCCAAGGGCGCCCCGCAGGTCATCCTGGATCTGGCGCAGCCGGATGTCGGCACCAGGCAGACGGTCACCCGCCAGATCGATGCATTGGCGGAAAAGGGCTACCGTACCCTGGGAGTGGCACGAAAGGATGGGGATGGCACCTGGCGCTTCCTCGGTCTCTTGCCCTTGTTCGATCCACCGCGGGAAGATTCGGCGCAAACCATCACGGCGGGCCAACGGATGGGGATCGACATCAAGATGGTCACCGGCGATCACTTGGCCATCGCCAAGCAGGTTTCCACGCTGCTGCATCTGGGGCAAAACATCGTTCCGGCCGAAGCCCTCTCCACCGATGTCCGCACCGCGCAGACCCAAGCCGAACAGGCCGACGGTTTCGCCCAGGTCTTTCCGGAGCATAAGTTCGCCATCGTCAAGGCATTGCAGGCCAGAAACCATATCGTCGGCATGACCGGAGACGGCGTCAACGACGCCCCCGCGTTGAAGCAGGCCGACGTCGGCATCGCCGTCAGCGGCGCCACCGACGCCGCCCGCGCCGCGGCCGATCTGGTGCTCACCGCACCCGGCCTGACGGTCATCGTCGACGCCGTCGAGGAGGCGCGCAGGATCTTCGCCCGCATGAACAGCTACGCCATCTATCGGATCGCCGAGACGATCCGGGTCCTGCTCTTCATGAGCCTGTCGATCCTGGTATTCAACTTCTATCCGGTCACCGCGGTGATGATCGTCATGATCGCCCTACTCAATGATTTTCCCATCATGATGATCGCTTACGACAACGCCCCCACGGCGCCCCAGCCGGTGCGCTGGGACATGACACGAGTGCTGATCATCTCCATCCTCCTCGGCGTGCTGGGCGTCGTCGCCTCCTTTTCCCTGTTCTGGATTGCCGAAACCTACCTGCATTTGCCGGTGGGCGTCATCCGCACCCTGATTTTCCTGAAACTGCTGGTGGCTGGCCACCTGACCATCTTCCTGACCCGCAACACCGGCGCCATCTGGCAGCGGCCCTGGCCGAGCTGGAGCTTTTTCAACGTCACCATCGCCACCAAGGTCATCGGCACCTTCGCCGCCGTCTACGGCTGGCTCATTCCCCCCATCGGCTGGGGCTATGCCCTGCTGGTATGGGCCTACGCCCTGGTCTGGTTCCTGATCAACAGCGGGGCCAAGATCATCGCTTATCGGGCGCTGGACGCCTATCGCAAGTCGTCAACGCGTTGAAACGGATAGCCAACTGCTGAGTAGTATGACCGGAGACGGCGCCAACGATGTGCCGATCATGGCCATCGCCACCGACAACACCTGGCTGGATCCGCAACCTGTACCTTGGGACATGCATCATGTCCTCACGTCGTCCACCGTATCGGGGCTTATCGGAACGGTATAGAACCCATAAGGTCCAAAAAAACCGACAAGGCGCGGGAACGCCTTGCCGGGTTGGGAATGGCCATAAAACTCCTCCAAATCAGTTGAGAGGATGAGAGGGGCTTATAGAGCAGATCCCAATCCGGTCTCTGTTCAAAAACCGTATGGGTCATAAAGCCTATTCCCAAGCCAGCCTTTACCATGGCTCCCACGGATTCCACATCGGACACCTCAATGAAGTGCGCGGGTACAATGTTTTTTTGTCTGAACGCCTTCTCCAGTCTCCTTCGAACTCCGGAAGAAGGTTCTCGCCATACCACAGGAAAAGGCTGTATGTCTTCCAGGCTCAGCACCGACACTGATGCCAGGGGATGGGTTTTGGGCATGACCGCGACGATTTCACCGGTCAACCACGGTTGTATTTCATAACTATCGGGTAGATGCGGTATATCCATCTCTCCTTCAAAAAAGAAGACGTCCAGTTCGGAAAGATTGATGTCTCCCCAATAGGTCACACCGCTTTTTATGTAGAGATTGACCCCTGGATTCTGGCTTTGAAAACTTTGCAAATATGGCGGTAGTAAATAATTGGCAATCAGACTGGTAGAAGCGATGCGAAGTTCTCCCGCTTGCAGGGATTTTTGGCGCATGAGCAGATTCTCGATGTCTTGTAACTTGGCGCGCAACTGCCGGATATCAGGAATTAATGCTTGGCCAACGGGTGTCAGATGAATGCCACCGCCCTCACGGACATATAAAGGCTCGCCAATTTCCCGCGTCAGTTTATGCAGGCGTTCCGAGATGGCGGGTTGTCCCCGCCCCAGGCGTAGCGCGGCTTCGCTGACACTGCCGGCTTCTGCAACCGCGAGGAGGGTCAGCAACTGCTCGGCATCCATTGTCATCGGGTACTCCGATATTGTTTTCGATTAAATCGATTTGCTTTGGCAACAAGAATAGCATATTTTTTAAAGCGAATCCCCAGAGCGTACTGATGGCCAACGATTCTTTCCTGCCCGCCGATATGGATACCCTCGTCATGGAACGCGACGTCCAGGGATGGCAGGGGGTGTTTCGGACGAACCCGGCCTTTCATCTGGTGCTGGCGTTCTTTGTGGGGATTGTCGCGGGCTTGGGTGCGGTCGCTTTCCGACGCCTCATCGGTCTGATGCATAATGCCTTCTTCTTCGGTCAGATTTCCTCACGCTTTGATGACTTGCGGCATTCCGCAGCCAGCTTCTGGGGTTTAGGGGTAGTGCTGGTCCCCGTTCTCGGCGGACTGGTGGTGGTCTGGCTCGTCCGGACTTTTGCGCCAGAAGCCAAAGGGCACGGCGTACCCGAAGTGATGGATGCCATTTATTATGGGAGCGGCGTTATTCGGCCCGTGGTGGTTCTGGTGAAGGCGCTCGCGTCTTCTATCAGTATCGGCAGTGGCGGATCGGTAGGACGGGAGGGGCCGATTATTCAGATTGGAGCCGCCTTCGGCTCCAGCCTGGCCCAGTGGTTGCGGTTGCAAGAATGGCAGAGACTGGGGCTGATTGCGGCGGGAGCGGGCGCCGGCATTGCCGCGACGTTCAACACACCGGTGGGCGGCATATTGTTTGCGATCGAGCTCATGCTGGTTGAAGTCAGTGCGCGAACCCTTGTTCCGGTCATGATCGCCACAGGTACCGCCGCCTTCGTATCACGCCTGTTTCTGGGTGATTATCCGTCGTTTATCATCTCTCAGCACATCATCAACCGGACCATGCACCAAAGCGCCGGTGCCTATGCCGCCTATGTTCTGCTCGGTCTTTTGGCGGGCGGGGCCGGCCTGCTGTTCACAAGCAGTCTCTATTGGACGGAGGATCGCTTCGAGCGCTGGATCAAAAATCCCTACGCACGACACGCCGCGGGCATGCTGGGCGTAGGCTTGGTCATTTATTTCATGATCACCTTTACCGGTCACTACTATGTAGAAGGCGTGGGTTATGCGACGGTTCAGGATGTTCTCGACGGCGCCATTACGCATCCCGGTTTTCTCCTGCTCCTGCTTTTACTGAAGATCCTGACTTTTTCCGTTACACTGGGTTCCGGAGGGTCGGGTGGTGTATTCTCTCCCTCACTGTATGTCGGGGCAGTCCTGGGCGGGCTATATGCCGTCATCGCCAATCATTTACTGCCGGGAATCGGGATCAGTATGACCATCGCGGCCGCCTTGGGGATGGCCGGGATGGTCGCCGCGTCTACCGGTGCCGCCGTTACTGGTGCCGTGATGATTTTTGAAATGACCAGCGACTACCACATTATCATCCCCTTGATTATCGTTGCCTCTCTGGCCTTTGGAGTCCGTCGATTGATCACCAGGGAGACGATTTACACGCGCAAACTGATCCGCCGCGGTCATTTTATCCCTGAGGCGCGGCACAGCAATCTCTACCTGATGCGTCCGGCTGGAGAGTTTATGGAGACCCCGCTGATCCGGGTAAAAGGTAGCAGGACGCTGGCGGATATTGCGGTACTGCTCCATCGCGGCCGTGAAATACCACACATCCTGGTCCTCGAAGGGACGCAACCCCGTGCGGTACTGACCGCCCCGCGCGTGCGTGAGCTGCTGCGACACCGACAAACCTCGACCCCCATAGGGAATTTTGCCAGCGAGGATTGGTTTAGTGTTCCTGTGGATTGCCAAATATATGACTTGGTCGCCAGATTCCGTGCCACCCATCAGGAATGCGCGCTACTCTGCCGGATCGATCCCCCGGAACATCACGAAGATGTTATCGCTATTGTGACGATTGAGGATGTGCTGGCCTACACCTCCCTGCCCATGCGCTTGCTACGCCCTCACGCGGCGCAATGATGGAGCATGTTGATTGAAACCTTCCGCATGGTTTCATCGCAGTTTTGAGCCGCATCACGAAGGTCCTGGTTTGATTTTGCTGGGTGCCGGAGTGGGTTTATTGGCTGGGCTGGGTGCCGTACTTTTCCATTATCTCATTGCCGGCATTCATAATGCAGCGATTTTAGGCACTTATGGTATTGTGCAAAACGCACGGGAACATACTCCCGTCTCCCCGTGGGGCGCTTGGATTATTCTTGTGCCAGTGATCGGTGCCCTGCTGGTAACGGTGCTGGTGCGCAACTTCGCACCGGAAGCACAGGGTGCCGGTGTCAGCCAAGTACTACGTGCGGTGCATGCCGATCGGGGCCAGATGCGGCCGGTGATTGCGATCATGCGACCGGTAGCGACAGCCATCACCATTGGCACGGGCGGTTCTGCTGGCCGCGAGGGCCCGGCCATGCAGTTCGGTGCCGCTATCGGTGCCCTGGTAGGGTACCTTTTTCGGGTGCCGGATCACCGGCGCATCCATTTGTTGGGTTGTGGTGTCGGTGCCGGTATCGCCGCCGTCTTCAATGCCCCTCTGGGGGGATGGTTTCTGGCCATGGAAGTGATCGTGCCCGACTGGCGGCCCTGGACCGTCCTATCCACACTCGTGGCAACAGCCTCTGCCAGTTGGGTGACGCAGGAGGTGTTCGGGAGCGGCCATCTCTTTGCCCACGCCTATATCAGCCATTGGAATGGCAGCCTCATGTTGCCGACTTTTGCCGTAGTGGGCAGTCTCATGGCACTGATGAGTCTTGGTTTTATTCGGCTCATGGATCGTGTCGATGCCTACAGTCGGAAACGGCTACAAAATCCTTATGCGCGCCATATGTCCGGTATGTTGCTGGTGGGTATCCTGCTCTATGTCACCTGTCGGTTGACGGGCCATTACTACTTGATCGGCGGCAGCTATGCTGGGATATCCGACATATTGCTCCACCAGATGCACTGGCCGCTGCTCTTGCTGCTTTTGCTGGCCCTCAAGGCCATAGCGACCAGCCTGACGATCGGTACCGGTGGTTCCGGGGGAATTTTCTCGCCTTCCCTGTTTATGGGGGCCGCACTCGGCAGTTGTTTGGGAATGCTCCTGGAACCCATTATCGGTGTTCCGCATCTGGCGGCCTTGTTCGCCTTGTGTGGAATGGCCGGCATGGTGGCGGCCACCACCGGGGCTTTGCTCAGTGCGCCCGTGATGGTGGTGGAGTTAACTGGAAACTACCATGTTCTGCTGCCGGCCATGGTGACGGCCCTGACTGCTTTTGCGGTGCGCCGTGTGTTTTTGCAGGACAGCATTTATACCCTGCCACTGCATCGCGAGGGGCTTCCCGTTCCTGAAAACCATTATATTGTCGAAGAGAAAATGGATGACAAATGATCCGCACTTCCCATACGCCACAACCTCATTTTTTGAAATGAGTTACCCATTTGAGATGATGAGGGGAACCAAAAAGATCATATCTTGTCCATAGCCCACAATGGGGCATAAAATGATAAGGTAACCAACAATGACATACCGCAATGCCTGTCGCTGTTTCTTGGTTTTATATATGGTTTTACCTGGGTGCTCCGGTGTGGTTAAGCAATAGAAAACGAGGCTTACGTAAAAGCTATTTAAATCCAATCAACAAGTAATCAATCATTCGTTAATAATGACCACAATAACCCTAGATAAGGATAAATATGACTACCTCACAAAACGCACTGGACGGGCGTGAACGCCGATCCATTATTGCCTTGGCCGGAATATTTGGTTTACGCCTGCTCGGCTTGTTTCTGGTATTACCGGTGTTTTCCGTCTATGCCCACGGATTGCATGGGGCAACGCGCCATCCAGTACTCATTGGCATTGCTCTGGGTGCTTACGGCCTGACTCAAGCCATTTTCCAAATCCCCTTCGGCAGACTGTCAGATAAGTGGGGTAGAAAGCCTGTCATTGCGGCGGGACTCCTCATTTTTGCCGTTGGCAGCGTTATCGCCGCACAGGCCACCAGTATCGAATGGCTGCTGGCAGGGCGAATCATACAAGGTGCAGGTGCCATAGCCGCAGCCATCATAGCGCTCACCGCGGATCTGGTGCGCGAAGAACGCTGGACCAAGGCTATGGCCACTATCGGCATCACCATTGGCATCAGCTTTAGCGTGTCGCTGGTGTTATCCGCGCCGTTAGCACAATGGATTGGGGTGCAAGGGATATTTTGGTTGACGGCGGCGCTGTCCATCCTCGCCATCGGCGTGCTCTACAAGGTGATTCCGGATGTTCCGGCACGTTTCCATCGTGATGCCGAAATAAACCCTGCCGCACTGAGGGACGTACTAAGGAATCCCAACCTGCTCCGTTTGGACTTTGGTATATTTTCACTCCATACAGGGCTGACGGCGCTCTTCGTGGTGCTTCCGCTGGTGCTCATTGATCCGCAGCATCCTCTCCTCTCTGAGGCGGATCAGTGGATGTTGTACCTCCCGGTCATGCTGCTTTCCTTTATAGCGATGATCCCCTTTATCATTGTCGGTGAGGCCAAGCATCGCCTCCGGGAAGTCTTTGTGCTGGCGATCGCGATCCTGTTGGCTGCTGTCGCCTGGATGGCACTTTCCAATCACAGCATCTGGTCCATTGCCATCGCGCTGTTTCTGTTTTTTGTGGGTTTCAACGTGCTGGAGGCAAGTTTACCTTCACTAGTGGCCAAATTCTGTCATCCAGGTGCCAAGGGAACGGCCACTGGCGTATATACCACGGCGGAGTTTCTAGGAGCATTCACTGGCGGTTTGTTGGGAGGGTTACTTTATTTGCCCGGTCAACACAACTACAGTGATGTCTTCTGGGCCGTAGCGGCCATCTATTTGATCTGGTTAATAGTGGCGCTCACGATGCAGCAGCCACGTTATGTCGCCACCAGGATATTTCCTCTTCCTGCCGATAGTCAAGACAACAATCAACTCACCCGGCAACTTCTGCAATTGCCTGGAGTGGTGGAAGTGGCAATTTTTCCGGATGAGAATGCGGTGTATTGCAAGGTAGAGAGCAAAATATACGATGACGATCGGGTGCGATCCATTATTGGATATGCAAACCAAACATAGAGGAGATGAATAACGAACGACGGAGCATGGGTTTATTGGATTGGTCAGGTTTCGGCTGCCATCCTACATCAGGTACGCGGTGATCCTGCCTGCCGTGCGATTTTTGGGAGCAATCAGGTCACCCAGATGATAGACACTAGAAGCTCCCTCACGGTAATTAAATAAGTGCTACCAATGACCACATGAGCGTTGTCACTCAACAGATAATTGGGGGGACTTGAAAATGTCAAAAACAATGACAAAAGCGATAGAGTATTTTTTATTTTTTAGCATCACACCAGCAGTCGGAATAATCGTCTATTTTTCATTTAAATTTTTTGGAATAGATATCGCTTTTAAATACATTATATATTTGTTGATATTGATTCTCTTTGTGAAGATTATTATTGGCGGAGTAGTTATCACTGTCCTCAAAAAAGCTAAAGACGACTGATTTCCATAATAGCTGACGGCCTGAATCCGCACTGTTACGCCCCTTGATCGATCAGGATGTCTCCGTGCTCTTTTATGATCTCACCAGCATCCCCAGTGAAGGTTTGGCCACGGCCCCCAGGACATCGCCCGGCATCGGTTCGGCGGTGGGGATTTGAAGCCACCCCTATGGGCGTCTACACTGAAAAGGTATTCGCCACACCATCTTCCCGGCGGCGCGGGCGTTTCCAGAGGGAGATCTGACCCTGATGAAAGAAGATCCGCAGGCTATTGAAAAATCGGCCGCCGCTTCCATCCTTGGTCCCGGTGCCGTGCCCATTGTCCTCCGGGTCAATGGCGAAGCCCACGCCCTGCTGGTCGAACCGCGCACCACCCTTGCCGAAGCCCTGCGCGGGCCCCTGGGCCTCACGGGCACAAAGATCGCCTGTAATCAGGGGGCCTGCTCGGCCTGCAGCGTCTGGCTCGACGACCTCGTGGTTGCCTCCTGCAGCATCCTGGCCATCGAGGTGGGGGAACGGCGGGTCACCACCATCGAAGGGCTGGCCGCGGACGAGGGACTGCATCCCGTCCAGGAGGCCTTCGTCGCCCATGATGCCGTGCAATGCGGCTTTTGCACCCCCGGCATGGTGATGAGTTGCGCCGCCCTGCTGGCAGAATACCCCCACCCGGGCGAAGCGGAGATCCGGACCGCCATCAGCGGCCATCTCTGCCGCTGCGGAACCTATCCCCATGTGATCCAGGCCATTCTGGCCCTGGCCGAGGCGGAAGGAGATTGAGCATGGATGACGAACTCCCGCGGCGCCGGGAGAAATTCCCCTTCGGCCTCGCCCATCTGGGGCTCGATGCGGTGGAACGGGAGATCCCTGCCGACGAGCCGCCGCCATTGGCGCCCAATGCCGCACTGACGCAGATCGGCAAGGATATACGCCGCTCGGATGCCCGGAACAAAGTCACGGGCGCGGCCCTATATACGGTGGATGTGCATCCGCCGGGAATGCTCCATGCGGCGGTGTTGCGCTCGCCTTTGCCCCATGCCCGCATTCGCTCCCTGGATCTTTCCCCGGCCGCCGCGCTGCCCGGCGTCCATGCGGTCCTGACCGTGGTGGAGCCCCCGGCGGATGGCGCCTCCATGGTGCTCCGCTATGTCGGCCAACCCGTCGCCGCCCTGGCGGCGGACACGCCGGCACTGGCGGAAGCGGCGCTGCGCCTGATCCGAGTGGAGTACGAGCCCCTGCCCTTCGTCGTGGACCTCGAGGGGGCCAGGCAGGCGGATGCGCCCCTTGTTTACCCGAACGGCGAACGGGAGAATATCCCCTCGGCCGGCCTGCCCGCGGCAGCCGGTGATCTCCCCATCGCTGGCAATATCCGGGGGCCCGAGAGCAAAGGCAGCCGCGGCGACATCGATGCCGGTTTCGCCGCCGCCGAGATCGTGGTAGACGGAACCTATCATACCCAGGTCCAGACCCATTGCTGCCTGGAACCCCATGCCATCGTCGCGGCCTGGCACGAGGACGGTCTCGACGTCTGGATGTCCACCCAATTCACCGCCGGCGTGCGCGCCCAGTTGGCCCGCCATTTCCAATTGCCCCTTTCCCGCGTCCGCGTACGGGCCGAGGCCGTTGGCGGGGGGTTCGGTTCCAAGTCGCAGATTGGACTTTACGGGCGCACGGCGGTAGCCCTTTCCCGGCTGGCGGGGGCGCCAGTGCGTCTGGTTCATCGCCGCGACGAGGAACACATGGACACCGGCAACCGCCCTTCCAGCGAACAGCATCTGCGCATCGGAGCCCGGCGGGATGGCACCCTGACGGCGCTTTCCCTGCATTCCTACGGCAATGCCGGCATCGCCTTCGGCGCCGGGGTGGGCAATATGATCACCGCCCTGTACCGCTGCCCCCATGTGGAATCCCTGCAGTACGACGTTTTCACCCATACCGGCCCTAGTTGCGCTATGCGCGGCCCCGGCAACACCCAGGGCGCCTTCGCCCTGGAACAGGGCATCGATGAACTGGCGGAAAAACTCGCCATGGACCCCCTTGCCCTCCGCGATGTCATCGACCCCAGCCCCGTTCGCCGGGAGGAACGCCGCATGGGCGCCGAAAGAATCGGCTGGACGCAGCGCAAGCCGCCGGGGGCTGATCAGGGGCCGGTCAAGCGCGGTAGGGGCGTGGCGCAATCCCTGTGGTCCGCCAATGTCCAGACCAATGCCGCCTGCGAGCTACGCCTGTGGCGGGATGGCCGGGTCGAAGTGCTTTCCAGCGTGCAGGACATCGGCACCGGAGTCGGTACGGTCCTGGCCCAGGTGGTGGCCGAGGAGCTGGGTCTGCGGCCGGAAGATATCCACGTGCGCATCGGGGATACCGAATTTCCCTCGGGACCACCTTCCTACGGCAGCCGTACCACCGCCTCCATCACTCCCCCTGCCCGCACCGCCGCCTGGCGGATCAAAGAGGCCCTTTTCCGCTCCGTCGCCTCGGCTTGGCAGGTGGATCCGCAACGATTGACCGTGCAAGACGGCTGGATCCATTTGCGCGATGCGCCGCAGCGGCGCATCTCCTGGCAGGAGGCTGCCGCCGCCCTGCGTACCGACCGCATCAGCGCCTTTGCCGGGCGGAGCGATGACTATGCCGGTTTCCGCAGCCGCTCGGGCGATGCGGCCATGGCACTGAACGACTTGGGTGGAGTCCAGTTCGCCGAAGTGGCCGTCGATACGGAGACGGGCGTCATCCGCGTGGAACGAGTGGTGGCCGTTCAGGACTGCGGCCGTCCCATCAACCCCTTGCAGATTGAAAGCCAGGTGCAAGGAGGCGTACTCATGGGCCTTTCTTATGCGCTGCTGGAGGAACGGATCCTGGATATCCACACTGGCTGGATGCTCAACGCCAATCTGGTCGATTACAAATTGACCGGGGCGTGGGACACCCCGCAGATCGAGGTGATACTGCTGGAAAATTACCAGGGATTTAGCGCCACCGATGCCTACGGCATTGCCGAACCGGCCAACATCGCCACCGCCGCCGCCATCGCCAACGCCGTCTACAACGCCGTCGGCGTGCGCATGCGCTCCTTGCCCATGACGCCCGCAAAGGTACTCCATGCCCTCGGAGCCGCAGGCGGGGGGCCGCGCTGATGGAAGCCTTCCAGTGGCAACAGGCTCGGTCGCCGGGGGAAGCCGCAGCCCTGGTCACCCAGACCATGGCCGAGGCGATGCTCACACTGCAAAATACACCGATCGCACAACAGGCCATCCTGGTGAAAGCCGGCGGGGTGGACATGCTGGACCTCATGAAGGAAGGCCTGGTCAATCCCCTGCGTCTGGTGGACATCAGCCGATTGGCGGAACTGCAGGGCATCTCCCGGGGGAGCGACGGCGGTCTGCGCATCGGGGCGCTGACTACCCTGGCCCAGATCGCCGCTCACCCGGGTCTCCGCCAGAGCCATGCCGCGTTGGCACAAGCGGCCGCCATGGCGGCCAGCCCGCAAATCCGCAACCGCGCCACCCTGGGCGGGAATCTGCTGCAACGGCCGCGCTGCTGGTACTTGCGCTCCGCCGCCCATCACTGCCTGCGCAAGGGCGGTGGACACTGCTTCGCCTTTACGGGCGACAATCGCTACCATGCCGTTTTTGCCAACCACGGCTGCGCCATCGTCCATCCCTCGACCCCGGCCACCGCGCTCCTGGCTTATCACGCGCAGGTGGAACTTCTTCACCCGCAAGGACAGCGGCGGCAGGTTTCGCTGGAGGATTTTTTCGTTTTGCCCGAAGCGGACATGCACCGGGAAAACATTCTTGCGCCCGGGGAGATCCTGACGGCGGTATGGCTGCCGCCCCAGATGCAGACCAATCGCTCCATTTATTTCCAGGTTGCTGAACGGGAAGCCTTCGATTGGCCCCTTGCGGCCGTGGCGGTGGTCGTGGATCTCGACGCGGCCGGCCTTTGCCGGGAGGCGAGTATCGTGCTCGGTGCAGCGGCGCCGGCGCCCTGGCGGGCGAGACAGGCAGAAGCCCTGCTGACGGGGGCGATCATCCACGGGGAAACGGCGGAGGCGGCGGGAGAAGCGGCGCTGGCGGGGGCAACACCCTTGGCGCAGAATGCCTACAAACTACCCTTGCTGGCAACCTTGGTGCGCCGTGCCGTGCTGGCTGCCGCCGCCTTGCCGCGGGATCCGCGGCCGTAGCCTAGAAAAGGGCGATCCCTCAACGGGCAAATCCACTTGATCATGGAGCCGGTTCCACTGTGCCTCGGCCCATGCCCGCAGATTCGCAGAAGGCCAGGTCTTCCGGGGTATCGATATCCCCATGTATGCCGGGGTCCGCGCACGGGTATAGGCGCAACTCGTCGAGATGCCGCGCCACGATGGGCAGCGGTGCGCGCGCCGGCGCTGGAAAATATCGTCCATCGCATCTCCGGGGCGGTACGGAACTCCCTTTGAAGGGATCACGCCCTTACCCATGAATACCAAGGATCATGAAATGGCCGATAGCAGACCCAGACAGGATGGAAGCGGCACCCGCAGTCGCGCATCCCTCCTCTTGCGGATAATCGGTCAGTTACCAGGATTCGCTGCCCTCTTTCCACCGCCGGTGTCTCTGGAGACCCGGCTGGCGACCTTTCCCCGCAAGGGTCTCCCCTGCGAAGCCCCAGTACGGATCCGCTGGAATCCCTATCAGGTGCCCTATATCCAGGCCCGAAGCGACCACGATCTGGCCTTTGTACTGGGGCTTGTCCACGCCCACCTGCGCGAGGGCCAACTCGCCCTGCTCAAGCACGCCGCCCTGGGACGTTTGGCGGAGATCTTCGGCCCGCCGGCGACCGGGATCGATGAACTGTTGCGGATCCTCGATTTTGGTCGTGCGGTGGATGGGATCATGGAGCAGATGCCAGCGGACACCCATGCCTGGCTCGGCGCCTTCGTTGCGGGACTAAACCATTACCAGGAAAAGGCCGGGCCTCCTCCGCCGGAATTCGCCCTGTCGGGGTTGCGGCGTGAACCCTGGACAGTGGCGGATGTGCTCACCATCAGCCGTCTCATGGGGACCGATGTCAATTGGCTCGTCTATTTCGCCCTCCTGCGCGAGGAGGGAAGGCCGGACTGGCCCCGCATATGGGCGCGGGCGCGGGAGGCGGGTGTGGATTCCGCGACCAGCTTTCGCGCCTCGGATGATGAGCGTGTCCTATCCAGCCTTTTCTCGGGCCTCGGTCGTTCCGGGAGCAATTCCGTGGTCTTGTCGCCGTGGAAAAGCACCAGCGGCGGGGCGCTCATCGCCAGCGACCCGCACCTGGGGGTTTCCCTCCCCAACGCCTGGCTCTTGCTGGGCGCGCAATCCCCCTCCTATCACGTGGTGGGGCTCATGCCCGTCGGGGTCCCGGTCTTCGCCCTGGGACGCAACCCCTTTATCGCCTGGGGCGGAACCAACCTGCGCGCCCTGGCGAGCGATCTCTTTGGCGTCGGCGGGATCGATCCCGCCAGCATCCGCAGCGAACCTTTCCTTATCCGCCGCCGTTTTTGCTTTCCCGCCCGGCGTGTCCGCCGTTATACCCCCTTCGGACCCATCCTCAGCGATGCGCGGTTGCTGCCCCGGGGCAGCGGGAAGGATCTGGCCCTCTCCTGGGTAGGACATCATCCCAGCGATGAAGTCACCGCCCTTTTAGCGGCGGCCCGCGCCCGCCATTGCGGGGAGTTTCGCGCGAGTTTCACCGAATTCGGCGTACCCGGGCAAAATCTGCTCTGCGCCGATAGCCGGGGAAACATCCTCCAGATTCTCGCTACGGCCATCCCGGCGCGGGAGGAGACGAGCTATCCCGACCTGCTGCGGGATCCCGCCGATCCCCGTACCCACTGGACGGGGATCATCCGGACGCCCCAGCTCCCCTATGCCCTCAACCCAAGCGAAGGCTATCTGGCCTCGGCCAATAATCGCCCAGTGGAAAGCGATATCCTGATCGGGCTGTTTTTCACCGACAGCGACCGGATCACCCGCTTGAGGAACATCCTCAGCGGGCAAGAGAAATTCTCCCGGCAAGACCTGACGCGACTGCAGACGGACACACGCTCGCCCGCAGCGCAGCGTCTGGCAAGGGAGCTCGCGCGCCTCATCCGGAAAGCAGGGCAGACGGAGTGGATCGCCGGACGCCTCGACACCTGGGACGGTGACTACCGGCCTGATTCCACTGCCGCGGCCACCTTCGAGATCCTGCTGTATTATCTCGTCCCTGCCCTATACACCGACGGACGGAGGCAGGCAAGCGCCCTGCTCGGTCAGTGGGGCTTCCTCACGAAATACCTGATCCCTGACCTGGAGGCGTTGCCGCCGACGCGGCGGGCAAGACTTCTCCGTCATGTGTTGCGTAAAACGGCAAGACGGGCGGGGCGTTATGCGGTCTGGGGTGATATGCACCGCCTGGATGCGGCCCATTGGCTGGGAAGGCTTCCTGTCCTGGGCAAGGCTTTCCGGGTCGCCCGATTCCCCGTGGGCGGTTCCCGGGAAACCCCCATGAAAACCGCTCACGGCCTGGTTGCCGCCCCCCATGATGCCGTTTACGGCTCCCAGGCACGGCATATCTCGGACCTGTCCGACCTCGACGAAAACTATTTCGTCCTTTTCGGAGGACAGGACGGCTGGCTCGGCAGCGCCAATTTCGCGGATCAGATCGGCCTTTGGCGCCAAGGGAGTTATATTCGCATGCCCCTCCGTGCGGAAAGCATCGCGGCGGAGTTCCCCCTGTCCATGGACCTGGAGCCTGCCCCATGAGACCCGTGAATGGAACGCCCCTCTTACGCCTCTACGCGGAAAGGCGCCGGCGTCACCTGGAACGGCTCGATCCGGCCGCCGCGCAAGCACGGGAACTACGGCGACTCGTCGCTCAGGCACGACTGACCCGTTTCGGCCGCGACCACCACTTTGAAAAAATCAACAACGTCACTGACTACCAAAGGCGCGTGCCCCTGCGCCGCTATGAAGATTTCCTGGCGGAGTACTGGCGCCTACCCTTCCCGCTGCTGACGAACGTCACCTGGCCCGGTCGCATCCCCTTTTTTGCCCTCAGTTCCGGAACGACGACGGGAGCAACCAAGGCCATCCCCGTCAGCCGCGCGATGGTGCGCGCCAACCGTCGCGCCGCCCTGGATATTCTCGTCTGGCATCTGACCAGCCACCCCCACGGGCAGCCCCTGGCGGGCAAGACCCTCATCCTGGGCGGCAGCACCGCCCTCATCCGTCTGGCGAAGGGCGTCCATAGCGGCGACCTGAGCGGCATTGCGGCCAAGACCATCCCCTTTTGGGCCAGGCCCTATACCCTGCCGGGGACCCAACTCGCCCTCCTCGCCGATTGGGATGAAAAGCTCGAACGCATCGCGGAAACCGCGATCCACGAGCCCATCCGGGTGCTGAGCGGCACGCCCAGTTGGCTCCTTCTGCTCTTCGAACGGGTATTGACCCTACGGCGGGGCCAGGGGGCGGCCTTCCCCGAGCTGGAACTGCTCATTCACGGCGGAGTCGCCTTCGCCCCCTATGCGGACCGTTTCGCGGATTATCTCCGCGCCACGGGCGCCGCGACGCGGGAGGTCTATGCGGCCAGCGAAGGATTCATCGCCGTCGCTGACCGCAGTCCGGGGGAGGGTCTGCGGCTGCTGCCCGACAACGGGATATTCTTCGAGTTCGTTCCCGTGGAAGAGCTGAACGCACCGCGCCCTACCCGTCATTGGCTCGGCAATCTCGAAACCGAAATCCCTTATGCCGTCGTCCTGAGCAGCAACGCCGGGCTATGGGCCGATGTGATCGGCGACACGGTGCGCTTCGTCGATCGCCACCCGCCCCGTCTCCTGATCACCGGGCGCCTCTCCTACATGATGTCCGCCTTTGGCGAACATCTGATCGGCGAGGAAATCGAGGGGGCGGTAGCTGAAGCGGCGCAAAATCTGAAAATACAGGTCACCGATTTCAGCATGGGAGCGGAATTCCCTTCGGGTTCAAACACCAGGGGCCGCCATATCTACATCATCGAATCCGGCGTGCCTTCCGCAGCACCGGACGCACGGCAGGCCCTGGCCGGACGCTTCTCGGCCCATATCGACCTAGCCCTCAAGGAACGGAATGCCGACTACCGGGAACATCGACGAAACGATATACAACTGGATGTCCCGCGGGTCATCCTCGTCGACCCTGGGACCTTTGCGAATTGGCTGCGTACCCGCGGCAGACTGGGCGGTCAGAACAAGGTGCCGCGGGTGATCAATGACCAGGCGCTTCTTGCGGATTTGAAACGCCATGTGTTGGCGGTCCAGAAGGAATGATTTGGGGGTATTCGTAATTTCCCGTGAATAGCTGGCCGTTAAGCTGGCAAGTTTCTGAATCACTCCGGTTGGAAGCAACCCTAATTCTGGGGTAGGATTACATGGGTGGTAAGGAGGTGCATGCGATGCATGGACACAAGGTGACGAACAACAGCCTCAAGGCAAAGATGGTGAACGCCGTGATTCCGGCGTACGCCTGCGTATTTCTGATTTCGCTCCTGACCTCGGACACAGCATATGCAGAAAATACAGGCCTCAAACAAGGAGCCGAGCAGGCGGGCCAGACAGTTGGTTCAACCGTCCACAAGATCGGCCAGGCGGGAAAGGCGGTGGGGCTTGGCATCGCCCATGAGGCGGTTGATATCGGCCACGCGGCGAAGGCAGGAGCCATCGGATTTTGGGAAGCAGCCAAGGGGAATAAGCCATCCGTCACGGGAAGTACAAAGAGTCAAAAATAACAGGTTCAAGACAAATCCGACTCCGGGTTGCGCTTCATCCATTTCCATAGGAAATACATCCATTGAGCAAGCAACCACCAAATTCAGAAAAACAGTAACGGCGGATTCTGCTAGCGAACGTTTATCTTTACGATCGAGAAGGCAAGATATGTGAAACTTCTGCGCAACCAAACCGTTAAACCATTTTGTCGAAATTTGACAACCAGCAGGTTGGCAAAGTACTGGAGCGTAGCGCTCTCCATATTTATTTTTGTCGGCTACCAAATACTCACTTATCGGGGAATCTCTTCGACCCACCCGGGTGGATTGGTAGTGGTGTCCACCTTCGCACCCGTCATTATTGTTTTTTTATTTATATCGTGGCGCATGCGTTACAGAGTTATCGGCCTCATCTCCGTCATTGCCGGATGTATAGCATTGTGGCATTACCAAACTATCTTTGTGCACTACTTAAACTGGACGTACCTGATTCAAAGGAGTGGAATTTTCGCACTATTGGCTATGGTATTCGGTGTCACTTTGCTTCCCGGGCGTACCCCCATGATATCGCGAATTGCCGATCTGGTTCATGGGCCCCTGAGTGAACAGGTGGCGCGCTATACTCGACATGTGACCATGGCCTGGACATTTCTCTTCGCCACGATGACAGCTTTACCCCCGATTATTTTTATATTTTTGCCACATCATTTATTATTTCTATTGACCAATACCATCTCCCTGATGCTGGTGGCATCCATGTTGTTTGCCGAGTATATAGTTCGCTGTTGCACCATCCCTGCCGGGGAGCGTTCCGGAATGGTGGAAGGACTTCGTGCCTATTTCCATTATTCCGGCGAGAGCGCGATGAACAAACAGCAATCGCGCAATAGCAAACCCAGTCCACTACGGTAATATTCAGTCAATGGGCAACCTCCGGCCATGAACCGCCTCCCCTTGATGACCCATCAATCCGCGAGCGATATCGTAGCATTTCGTCATGGCGAAGCGATTACCGTACATCAATTCTTAGCGGACGTAGCACAGCTTCGTGCCATACTTCTTCCGGGGAAACACGTTCTTAACGTTTGCCGTGACCGTTACCGCTTCATGGTAGGTCTTGCTGCGGCCATGACTGCCAACAAAATAAGTCTGTTGCCGTCTACATATACACACGAAACCATCCGTCAGATGGTCCGCTTCGCTCCGGATGTGTTTTGCCTCAGCGATGGTGATAACGATATAGATCTACCTCAACTTTCCTTACCTGAAGGCTTCCCCGTATCGGCGGCAAATCACAATCTGCCGATCCCCCTCCTTCCGGAAACCCTACCGGTAAGTTATGTATTCACTTCCGGATCCACCGGAAGCCCTGTTCCTCATCTGAAAACCTGGGGCGCACTGGTAGGAAGCGTCCGCGCCGAAGCCCAGCGTCTGGGCTTACTTGATGGCCGTACACATGCAGTGCTTGGTACCGTTCCACCACAACATATGTACGGCTTCGAATCAACCATACTGATCGTTTTACAATGCGGAGGTGCCCTCAGTGCGCCTCAATATTTTTACCCTGCGGATATTTGCGCTGAACTTTCATTGCTGCCACGCCCACGATTGCTGGTGAGCACGCCAATTCACCTCCGCGCTTTGTTGGGTATGAGTTCCCCTTTGCCACCTGCCGATTTGCTGATTTCCGCTACGGCTCCATTGACCCAAGACCTGGCACGAGAGGCGGAAACCCGCTTCGATGCCCCTCTGCAAGAAATCTACGGATCCACTGAAACGGGCCAGATTGCCACCCGGCGCAGTGCAGAAACCGATGAATGGTCGTTATTGCCAGAACTCCGCTTGACGTCGCAACTTGGACGCGTGTGGGCAAGCGGTGGGCATGTGGAACAAGCAACGGAACTCAGCGACAGACTGGAGATTATTAACGATGAGCGTTTTCTTCTTCATGGTCGAACCGCCGACCTTGTCAATATAGCGGGCAAACGCAGCTCCCTGGCTTATCTAAACCATCAGCTTAATTCCATCCCAGAGGTACAAGATGGCGCATTTTTTATGCCCGACGACGGTGCTGCGGGCAGCGTAAAGCGCTTGATTGCATTTGTTGTGGCACCGGGAGTAGATGCTCATTCGATTTACGCCAAACTGCGTGAGCGCATCGATCCGGCATTTCTTCCCCGGCCGCTACAGATTGTGGATGCGCTACCGCGTAATAATACCGGAAAATTACCGCGCGAAGCGTTTCAGTTGCTGGTCACGACGCTCCATCATAAAGAGGAGAACAATCCTGGCACACCATGAAGTTTTATTCAGCATCCCGGCGCAACATCCGGTCTTCGCTGGTCATTTCCCGGGGCATCCCATCGTTCCCGGCGTAATGCTTATTGACGAGGTCATTCATACGGTGGAGTCTACGACTGGGCAAGCGATGACGACGGGAGGCCATATTACCATGGCCAAATTTTACAGCCCTGCATCCCCTGGGGAGGTGCTGACACTATGTTTCGATACGAGAGCAGATGCGTCCATCGCCTTTGAGATCCACGCGAACAACCGCAGGATAGCCGCTGGTGATCTATCTCCTGCCGCAAAGACCTCAACCTGCTGATGCTCCCCACAGACCAGGCGTCCATACCCCCTGACCAGCCGTCCTGGGCACAGCATCCGGAGCGCGGAAGCATGGCCATGTTACGGGTAATCACCTGGATTTCCATGAAGCTGGGCCGCCGCCAGGCCCGCCTCATATTGCATCTGATCGCCGGATACTTTCTCTTGTTTGCGCCAACGGCCAGACGATCATCTCGAGCGTACCTCACGCGGGTGCTCGGCCAACCCGCACATATCTGGCAAATATATCACCATTTTCTAACATTCTCCGCAACGATCCATGACCGCATTGATTTGCTCAACAATCGTTTCGATCTCTTTGACATACATGTACACCAGCCAGAGGCCATCGAGACGGCCGTTGCCGCCGGACAAGGGGTATTGCTTCTAGGGGCACATCTCGGCAGTTTTGAGGTGCTGAGGGGCGTTGGCCAGCGGCACCCTGGTCCCCGCGTGGTCATGGTGATGTATGAGCAAAACGCCCAGCGTTTAAATGCGATGCTTTCAGCCATCAATCCGCTGGCCAAACAAAATATCATACCCCCTGGCCGTATGGATTCGATGATCCGCGTTCAAGAAGAACTGGAAAACGGCGCATTGGTTGGTCTGCTGGGTGATCGCTCCTTTGGTAAGGAGAAGGTGCAGTCCGTTACTTTTCTGGGCAAGCCCGCCCTTTGGCCCAGCGGGCCCTTCCGGATGGCGGTGATCTTGCGCAGACCGATTTTCTTTATGGTCGGGCTGCATACCGGACCGGGGAAATATGAAATTTTTCTTGAACAATTGGCTGATTTCACTGATGTCGAACGAGACGAGCGGGAAGCAGTGGTGCATCAGACGATGGAAAAGTACGTCGGCTTGTTGGAGAAGTACTGTCATATGGCACCTTATAACTGGTTTAATTTTTTTGACTTCTGGCAATAAGGTTAAGGAGTAGTCTGATGGCCATATCTAAAGTGCTCCGGCAACTGCTGGATACCCGGATAGGAATACTCGTGGCGCCCCTGAAAAAGGACTTTCTCAAGGACCAGGCGACGTCACCCGGCACACCCTCACTCGCGGCAGCTTCTGGCCAGACCTCCTTCCATTCCGGGGCGGTGATCCTACTGATGCTTCTGGGCATGAGTACGATGCTGACGGCGGCTGCAGCCCAGGCATCGGAATGGAATATCGATCATCTGATGCAGTCCTTGGCACATACCAAACCCGGTCGCGCCACATTCGTCGAGAAAAAATTCCTGACCATACTGGAAAAACCCATAGAATCATCCGGTAGACTGCGTTTCATAGCCCCGGACGGCTTGGAGATGCACACCATCAAACCAAAAAATGAGGTTATGCTCATACAAGGTGACGTGCTCACCATCGACCACCAGGA
Organism: Acidithiobacillus ferrooxidans ATCC 23270; assembly: GCF_000021485.1. Lineage (NCBI taxonomy): Bacteria > Pseudomonadati > Pseudomonadota > Acidithiobacillia > Acidithiobacillales > Acidithiobacillaceae > Acidithiobacillus > Acidithiobacillus ferrooxidans. Next base: position 726,673 of record NC_011761.1, on the reverse strand, counting down.
TATCCATCTGCAGGATCATCCGGAATTATTGGCATTTATCGATAGCATACGTGGCACGTTGACCGGGAACCAGCAGATGCTGAAGCAATTCTTTCGTCTTTCTTTGAGCGGCAGCGAGGGCAACTGGACTCTGACGATGCTGCCCAGACAAAAAAAGTTGGCGGATCTGGTTCAATATATTCAGGTCAACGGTAGCAACAATACGGTAACCAGCATCGAAACATTGAAAACAAATCGCGATCGTTCCCTGATCACCATCACCAAGTCACCTACGCCGTGAGGAAAAACCGCGTTTTCATCATTGCAACATGGCTGGCTATTTTGCTTGTCGGTAGCGTATTGATCAGCACCACCAAATTCACAGCAAATCTTTCGGAATTCCTGCCTCGGTCACCCACCACGCAGCAGGCGGTCCTGAACGAACAACTACGTCAGGGTATTCTATCACGCCAAATCATGATCCGCATTGATGGCGGTGATGCTACCATACGCGCCAAGCTCTCCAATGAGCTGGTCCGGAAGCTTCAGGGTAACACTGCATTTTTGTCCATCAACAACGGCAGCAACAATGGTGATACCAGAATATTTCATTATATTTTTTCTCATCGTTATTTGTTGAGCCCCACCGTCAACCCGACACTTTTTACAGTTGCCGGGCTACACGACGCCATTGCCGATTCCATCGATATGTTGGCCACTCCAGGCGGAGAGATGGTTCAGTCGTTGCTCCCTAGTGATCCTACCGGGGCCACTGTGCAGATGATCCAGTCCATGGGAAGCGGGGTGAGACCAGTGACCCGCGACGGAGTGTGGTCCTCGCGTTCCGGCAAAAGTGCCTTGATATTGGCACAAACCCGAGCTTCCGGTTCCGCTATAAATGCCCAGCAGGCAGCAATCAACGACATACAGACCGCATTCGCCGTTGCGAAGTCGGAAGCGGGGTCCGTAGCCGCGAACACTACCTTGATGATGACCGGCGTCGGGGTGATTTCGGTGGCCTCTCGCGACGCCATCGTCCATGCAGCGGAGTTGATGTCCACCATCAGTATAACGCTTATAATTTTACTGCTATTGCTCGTATACCGCTCCGGTATCGTGCTTATTCTGGGTCTCATACCCGTATTTTCCGGAGTAATCGTCGGAATTTCCGCAGTAGCGCTTGGTTTCTCTGTTGTCTACGATATCACTCTGGGATTTGGAACGGCATTAATTGGCGAAGCCGTAGATTATTCCATTTATTTTTTTGTGCAGTCCGGACAATCTGCAACAGGAAGTGACGAATGGATACGCAAGTACTGGCCGACCATCAGATTAGGGGTATTCACCTCGATCATCGGATTTGCCAGTCTGCTTTTTTCGAATTTGCCGGGGCTGGCACAACTCGGCCTTTATGCGATTGCCGGGCTTCTCACTGCGGCAATTGTTACCCGGCTGGTATTACCAACCCTGCTGCCCGGCAATTTTAAATCACGGGATTTAAGCAGTATTGGCGAACATCTGCTTCGCTTGACACGAACCCTTTCCGCCCTGCGGCCTGGCGTCGTGTTGCTACTGATCGCGGCGAGCGCCGTCCTCGTCAGCCATCGCGACAAGATTTGGAACTACGACCTGTCTGCGCTGAGCCCCGTTCCGGCGGCAGCACAACGACTCTATACGCAAATGCGTGCTGACCTGGGTGTATCCGAGGGCGGTTATCTGGTCGTCGTTTCTGCACCCACCGTCAACGCTACGTTGGCTGTGGCCGAAAAGACCGGCAATGCGCTACAGGGGTTGGTAGAAAATCACGTCATTGCCGGCTATGAGAGTCCCGCCCGGTACCTGCCGAGCGTCACATTGCAACAGGAGCGGCAAGCGGCGATCCCACCAAAAGACGTGCTGGAAAGGCGTTTGCGTGAAGCCCTGCTTGGTCTACCGGTAAAAGCTTCGCTGTTCACGCCGTTCATCAAGGAATCCGAGGCGCAGCGCACGCTCACCCCCTTAACCCTTGCCGACCTGCGCGGCACCAGTATCGGGATGGTGGTAAACAGCATGCTTATCCGCCACGGCAACGGATGGGACGCCATTCTACCGCTCAAAGCACCGGCTTCAGGCACGGTGGACGCGCGGCGCGTGCGTGCCAGCCTTGCCCGGCACCATATCACGGGTGCCATGCTCATCGACTTGTCCGGAACATCGAATCAATTGTATAAAAGTTATCTGATAAATGGGATTAAGCTGTCATTATCCGGTGTCGCTTTCATTGCCTTGCTGTTATTGTTCGTATTGCGCTCCCCGGTGCGCGTCTTCAGGATACTGCTACCGTTGATTGCGGCCGTCCTGACCGTAACCGCCGGACTTGTCTTGCTCGGCTACGAACTAAATATTATGAATCTGATCGGGCTGATGCTGATTGTCGCCATCGGATCAAACTACGCACTCTTTTTTGACCAGGGCGCCCGGCAGGTCCACGGGGAGATCGCGCCGCGTACGCTCGCTTCTCTGGTCATCGCCAACATCACCACCATCATGGGATTTGGGCCACTCGCTTTTTCCGGAGTTCCAGTACTGCAGGCCATCGGTGCCGCCGTCGCGCCGGGCGTTGTTCTGGCGTTGTTATTCTCTGCCAGTTTTTCCCAACAGTCGACCGTTTGATCCCTAGCTTCCCAAAGCGCTCCCGACCAACCGCCAGATACTCCCCGCTTACGGCGGGCGCGGAAAGGATTTTCTAGTTGGACCTATGCGCCTGCACATAAGTGCAGAGGTTGCGCAAACAACTAAATATTTCTACCTTATTGTCGTTGTCGCTTGATATCATTAATCCGTAGTTTTTTCCTATGACCATGGATATCTCCAGAATATCAATGGAATCAAGTCCCAATTCTCCACCATATAATGGCGCTTCAGGGTCAATGTCCTGCGGACCCACGGGGAGATTCAGTGCCGCTATTATTAAAGCACTCAACTCCAGTTCCTGGGGCGTAAGGCTGTACATATCTGATAGTCTCCATTGCGTTATGTTTAACGGCGCGCCAGGTGACGATACGCCCCGGGCGATACGATCCAGCTCCTCCGGCAGGAGGACCGAGGTGCCCGCCCGGTTCCGCTTTTATAATTCTACCCCAGATTGCTACTTGGTTCACAATCGGTGGATACCGCCCTCAAGCGAGGCGGCCCACCCACCCGCGCCGCCGTGCTTCCCTACCGTCCCTACAGGCGGCCACTGAGCTCGGTTTGACATTCACCGGTCGCCCAATCACAATGCTCATATTATCTATTATTATGATTTATAAGACACATGCCACCGGTGCTCGTATCACGATTCACCGCGACAAGCTGTATCGGACGCGGTCTGGACCAAACCCTTGCTGCACTGCTTGATCGCCAAAGCGGGCTGAAGCCGTGCGCCTTCCAGGGTATCGACATCAACACCTGGGTCGGCGAAGTGGATGCGGTTGACGACGAGGAAATGGAACCGGGGCTGCGAGACTTTAACTGTCGTAACAATAGGTTGGCGCAGTTAGCCCTGCGCCAGGACGGATTTGCCGAGGCAGTGGATACTGCCGCCAGCAAATGGGGCCGAAGGCGGATCGGCGTTTTCCTGGGGACCAGCACCGCGGGCATTCTGCAGACCGAATGGGCGTTTCGGCATCTCGACCCCGTTAGCGGATGCCTGCCAGCGGATTTTGTCTATGCCGCCACCCACAGCCCATACTCTCTAAGCGACTTCATCCGGCGAAAATTGCGCCTCGAAGGTCCGGCCATGTCGGTGTCTTCCGCCTGCTCCTCCAGCGCCAAGGTCCTCGCCTCGGCAAAACGTATGCTGGACGCTGGATTGATTGATGCCGCCGTAGTCGGCGGCGTAGACTCATTATGTGCGACCACCCTCTACGGTTTTCATTCGCTGGGGCTGTTGGCCGACGGCCCCTGTCGACCATTCAGCGACGATCGTAAAGGTATTTCCCTCGGCGAGGCCGCCGCCTATCTGTTGCTAGAACGCATGCCGGGCAGTCCCGACAGCGATGCGGTGCTTTTGTTGGGTGTGGGTGAATCCAGCGATGCCTATCACATGTCATCGCCTCACCCCGACGGTCTGGGAGCGCGCATGGCCATGGAACAGGCGTTGTCTTCGGCCGGATTGAGCCCTGCAAGTATTGACTATATCAATCTGCACGGCACCGCCACTCTCAACAATGATTCGTCCGAGGCCAAAGCAGTAGCCGGAGTCTTCGGTGCCACAACACCGTGCAGCTCTACCAAAGGTGCTACCGGCCACACCTTAGGTGCCGCCGGAGCGCTGGAGGCCGTCATCTGTGCCATCGCCATCCAACATGACCTGATGCCGGCGGGTCCGGAAGCCGGCCAGAGAGATACCACGACTGGCATTCAATATCTCATGTCAAACCAACGGCAAAGGGTTTCCCATATATTAAGCAATTCCTTCGGCTTTGGTGGCAGCAACTGCAGTCTGGTCTTCGGCCGTTCCGCCTAGCGAAACGATATCATGACATTGATCAGTGCATACCTGGAAGGTATAGGGCTGCTCGGCCCTGGTGTCCCCGACTGGCCGCAAGGTTCAGCCATACTTGCCGGACGAACGCCCTACCACGAGCAGAAAACCGTATTATCGCCACCGGCCTCATTGCCAGCGGCAGAGCGACGCCGCGCCAGCCCGGGAGTCATGGCTGCCCTGGAGGTGGGGCATAAGGCCTGCGCCATGGCCGGCGTACGGCCCGCAGATCCGGCATCGGTATTTGCGTCGTCGGGGGGCGATGGTCGCATCTGCCATGCCATCTGTTCGGCGCTGGCGTCGGGAGACACCATGATTTCTCCCACCCAGTTTCATAATTCCGTACACAATGCTATTTCCGGTTATTGGGGCATTGCGGCGGGTGCCATGACGCCGTCCTCTGTGGTCAGCGCCCATGATGGGAGCTTCGCTGCCGGACTATTGGAAGCGGTGATGCTGTTGGGGAGCGAGCAGCGCCCTGTGTTATTGATCGCCTGTGATAGTGATTACCCGCAGCCTCTGCACGATGCCCGTCCGGTTCCCGATACTTTTGCCGTGGCGTTGCTGCTGACAGCCATGCCACGTCCCGGAAAGACGATCGCGCAACTCAGTTTTTGCGGCGATACGTTATTTACGGACGCCGCAGTGCAACCCATGGATGACCATGCCCTTGAAACCCTGCGCCAATCCATTCCTGCCGCACGCTGCCTCCCTCTGCTTCAGCTCATAGCGAGAGGAGAAGCGGGGCGCATCGTCCTGGATTACGTGAATCCTCCACGTTTGGCGGTGGATGTGGCACCATGCAGCTAGACCGCCAGTGGATTGCCGGACAAATACCGCACCAGGGGGGCATGCATTTGCTCGATGCTGTAGAGCGATGGGATGAAAACACCATTACCTGCACGGCCACCAGCCACCGATGGGAAACGTTACCGCTACGCGCCCACGGACGGCTCGGTGCCGCCTGCGGTATTGAATATGCGGCACAGGCTATGGCCGTACATGGCGCCTTGTTGTGCCCCACAACCGGAGAGGGGCACGCAGTTCAGTTAGGTTATCTCATCAGTGTGCGCAATGTTGTCCTGCGCGTATCGCGCCTTGACGATATCGACGGCGATCTCACGATTACGGCGGAAAAGCTGGCCAACACGGACAATCTATTATACCGCTTCACCGTTCTGGGCCAGGGCCGCATGCTGCTGGACGGCCGTGCGGCACTTCTACTGGACGCCAATCCGTCTGCAGCAGGGCATTCCTTTGCTGCCCCACTTGCGGGCATCCGGGAGGAGCCGCATGCCTAAGCGCGCCCTGGTCACCGGCGGTAGCGGCGGCATTGGTGCCGCTATCTGCAAAAAACTCGCCGCAGATGGCCTCCAGGTCATTATTCATACCCATCGCAACCCAGAGAAAGCCCAGGCTCTCGCAGACTCTATCGTCGCCACGGGTGGCGATGCCACCTTGTTGGCTTTCGACGTCACCGATGCACAGGCCACCACTGCGGCCTTGCAGGATGAGCTCGAAGCCGGGCCCATCCAGGTTCTGGTCAACAATGCCGGCATTCATGACGATGCGGTCTTCCCGGCCCTCAGCGCGCGGCAGTGGCAGGGCGTGATAGACGTATCACTGAACGGTTTCTTCCATGTAACGCAGGCCGTACTCATGCCCATGATCCGCACGCGCTGGGGGCGCATCATCAATATCACCTCGGTGGCCGCGCTAACGGGTAATCGCGGTCAGGTCAACTATTCGGCGGCCAAGGGTGCGCTGCATGCGGCCACCAAATCCCTGGCGCTGGAGGTCGCCAACCGTGGGATTACGGTCAACGCCGTGGCGCCTGGCATCATCGCGACCGAAATGAGCGCGAATGCCTTCCCTATTGACGCCATCGCGCAAATGGTGCCGATGAAGCGTGCCGGGCGACCCGAGGAAGTGGCCGATCTGGTTGGGTTTCTTGCCTCGGAACAAGCCGCCTACATCAGTGGACAGATCATTTCCATCAATGGCGCCATGGCATGAACCCTGGAGCTTTCCATGAGCACGCTTAGTCATGTTTTTGATCTGCCCGCGCAGAAATCCGAACTGCTGATCTTTTTCACATTGCTGTCACTCAGCGTCATCATATTCGCCGCGCGCATGGGTGGAGAAATCGCCGCCAGGATCGGCCAGGCGGCGGTGGTTGGCGAAATCGTCGCCGGAATCGTGCTGGGTCCGTCGCTGTTCGGCCTGCTGATGCCCGATGCCTTCCACTACATTTTTCATTCGATTCCTGCTGGCCCCCTGGATGCCCTTTCTCAACTGGGTCTGATCCTGTTGATGTTTCAGATCGGTCTGGAATTCGATTTTTCCCACCTGAAAGAAAAAGCAAACCGGAATGCGGTGTTATGGGTGGCAACGGCAAGTATGCTGATACCATTCGTCCTTGGTCTGGGGTTCGGCCTGGTCAGCGCGCCCGTTCTCGCTCCCCAAGCCGAACCGTGGACATCGGCACTGTTTATCGCCACCGCATTTTCTATCACCGCCGTACCCATCCTTGGCCGCATCATGATGGAGTTCGGCATGACCAGATCCCGCCTCGGAGTCATTGCCATCAGTGCGGCGGCAATCAACGACGTCGTCGGCTGGTTGTTGCTCGCGCTGGTGACGACTCTGGCGCTGTCCCATTTTGAAGCGCTCACCTTCGCCATCAAGGTTTTTTTGGTATTCGCTTTCATCGTCATCTGGATATCTGGCATTCGGCCGCTGATGAAATGGGTGATCCGGCGCTTCAGCGCGGGAGGCAAGCTGACTCCGCATTTGTTGGGCATCATCCTGATCAGCATATTCGTTTCCGGATTGATCACCTCTTCGTTGGGGATTTTCACGATCTTTGGCGGCTTCATCATGGGCGTCATCCTCCACGACGCGGATGAATTCGTGGAGGCGTGGAATGAGCGGGTCTCCCCTTTTGTGCTGGTCTTCTTTCTCCCGATTTTCTTCACTTATACGGGCCTGCGTACCAATATTGGCGGATTGGACAGCGCGTCACTCTGGGGTTGGTGCGGATCGATCTTACTTCTTGCGACGGTGGGCAAGTTCGGCGGTGCATATGGGGCGGCACGGATCGCCGGTTTGAACCACCACCAGGCCAAGGTTATGGGCATCATGATGAATACCCGCGCATTAATGGAGTTGATCGTCATCAATGTAGGATATGATCTGGGTGCCATATCCCAGCAGGTTTTCACCATGCTGGTGATCATGGCCATCTTCAGCACCATCATCACGACACCTTTTCTCCGTGCGTGGTTACCCCGGGCCGGGGTACAACTGACCTCCCCCGTTCCCATACCCGAGCGGTCGCAAAACCGTTTGACCACAGATTACCGCCCAGACCAGTAACGCAACAACAATACGGGCAAACGAACCAGAAAACCGAAGAACAGGCGAGTGTGCATCCAGGTAAGCAGCACGTTGTCCCGCAGATAGCGAAAATGGGATACTCCGCCCTCATCGGCGCGGAAATAGCGGACTGTTGCTGGCATGTTGATAATTCTGACACCACGCCAGGACATACGCACCGCCGCCTCCGGATCGAAATCGAAGCGTCGCATCCAGCGTTGTGAGTGCATCAGTTGCCGCAACGGCGCGATGGGATAAACGCGAAAACCAAACAGGGAATCACCAATGCCTCCCCCCAGGGTCTCCAAGTTGGCCCACCAGTTGGATACCCTGCGGCCTTTTACTCGCAAGGTTGGAGCGCTGGCATCGAAGACCGGGACTCCGAGGATCATGGCATCCGGATTTTGCAGGGATGCTGCCATAAACGCGGGAATGGCATCCATGGGGTGCTGCCCGTCGGAATCCATCGTCAGCACATGAGTGTAACCCTGCGTGGCGGCCTGATCCAGACCGAAAAGCACGGCCGCGCCCTTACCCTGATTACTGGTGCGTTGAAAAACGTGTAACCCGCCGTCTTGGGCGGCCAGCGCCTCCAGCCCCGCAGCCGTTCCGTCGGTGCTGCCATCCACCACTATCCATACGGGGTTCCACCGCTGCCGTGCCAATGCCACGGTTTCATACACCTTTGGACCGGGATTGTAGCTAGGAATCAGCAACAGGTGAGTAGTCGACGCCCCGCTCATGAAGAATGAACATCCGTTACTGCGGGGAGATGCGGCAATTTGGCGTCCACCAATGCCGATTGGAAGTAGCTTTCCAACTCCGCGGTGAAGACGCGCACATCGGTCGGCGGGTCAAAGCGTTGGCCGAGATGTATTCGATAGTGAATGGGCATGGATGGCTTGCGGAAAAAAGGCCAGCCCTTGGTCAGGAAAGCCGAGTCGGTTTCGATCAAAACAGTTTGGATAGGCACCCCAGCCTCCTTGGCAATCAGGGCAATGCTACCGCGTACGGTCCCGATGGGGAGACGGTTGCTCCGGGTGCCTTCCGGGAAGAGCAGCAAATGACTGCCGCTGCGCAGGTCTTCCACGGCAAGATAGATCATGCCGCGTAACGAATCATTGCGGATATAACCAGCCAAACGGGCGCCCGCGCCAAAAAATACGTTATCCACCAACTCTGACTTCATGATGCACGCCAGATTGGGCAAGCGGGAAATCACCATCAGCGCATCCATCAGCGAAGGGTGATTGGGCGCGATGATCATGGGCGATTCGCCCTGGAGAATATCCAGCGCCTTCAGGTCAAAACGGCAGGCCCCCATAATGGATAAGGCCCGCAGGTAGATTCGGAAACCCATGGTAATAACCAGTCGTCCCGTCCGTTTTTTCCATTTCCTGGGCAGCACGAGGCTCAGTGGCAGGGCCAGCACGGACCACAGGAGGCTGACGCTCGCCAACAGTCCCAGCCCGCAATAGAAGGCGAGATATTCCCGCAGCGTACGCAATATACCTGGAATACCCGACCCCTGGACTTGGCTCATGCCATACCGCCATGGAGTACGCCCGCGGTTGCCTCAATTTCCACCAGAAGATCTGCTCGGCAGATATCAGCCTGAAGATAAAATATCGGAGCCTTTGGCGTAACAAGACGATCCAGTTCGGCCCGAACGATCGGCAGATCCGTGAACTGCCGCAAATAAACCTTGTAGGAAAGGTCGTTGAGGTCATATGGGGATCCAGCCGCGACGCGATTTGTCTCTGCGACGACGGCGGCGATATTCGCCATGCTTTCGCGTGCTTGCGCCGCCACATTCCCGCCATGCCGGGTTTGATGCCCGATGATGCTGGCCGTTCCGGAAATGAAGAGAATTTTTTGTTGTCCTAGATCAACCCAGCCGGCACGAGAGAAGGTCGGGCTGCTTGGCCCGTATTCTTGCGGGTAATGGTAGGCACTGATCTGCCTGGGGTTTTCAACGGCCACCGAGTTACGCCGTGCCGCAAGAAAGTACACGACCAGCGGTCCATCGACGGAGCCCAATGCGCTGGCTGCGGGGATGTTTTGCCTCGACGGAAGGCGATTGTGGGCAAGGAACGCATCCTGGCGACCTATATTGAATTGACGATAGTGTTCAAGACCATGGCTAACCCCATTGATGTCCGGCACAAAATTCCAAATACGCAACAGGCCCGGGTACCCGTGGCGATCCAGCAGGCTGAATATCTGCTGATACGCGAGTTCGGCCGCGTTCTGTAAAGGGGGGTGAATCAGGCCATGATTGCCGGCTGGAAGGTCGGCTACGGCCAAGGCGATGCTGCCAAACAAAAAGTCGCGGCTGCAGCGGTAGGTAATATCGCCAAACGTCCCGGCAAGCACCGGTTGCGTGGTCTTCCATAGTTCACATAGATCATCTCCCCGGCCGGATAACGGTATTTGTAATATTCCCTCGGGCTTGGCACCATCCCCTTCTCCAACAAAACCGGTTTGGAATGTAATGATTCCCAGCAAACCTTTCTGCCTGGACAATGACGGCAACGCGCCATCGGCAGGACGGGCGTAAGAGTAATAAAGTTCTCCCGCATCAGTAGGCAAGGCGTTCGCTCTTGGCGTCATCACTATACTCGTATGTCTTCTTTACGCCGCTTCCAGGCTGCCCATGAACGACGTGCATGACGCAGGGAAGACAAGTAATAAATACCCTTAAAGACGGCAAGAGAGGGCCAAATCGGCGTCTTCCTGAAAATATCTCCGGCAAGGACCGAGAGTACCGCCTCCCTGGCCCTCAGCACGTTATTCGAGCGCATAAACATATCGCGCATGGCGGGTTGGCTGATGTGATAAATATACCAGGAAAAAACCTTGCCGCCGTGGCGCACCCGGCGATCGAAATCCCTGAGCGCCCGCGCCGCGCGCTGCGGCTCACGCAGGCACGTGTCGATGGTCTCGGCGCCGATGAATGCGCTTTGCATCGCCAGCATGACCCCCGAAGAAAAAACCGGGTCGATAAAAGCAAATGCATCGCCCAGCAGCAGATAGTTGGGCCCATGGGTTTGATCGCAAGCGTAGGAGTAGTTGCCGGTGGCCTCGACATCGGTAGTGCGCTGGGCATTCACCAGCCGTGCTGCGAGGGCAGGGCACATTTCGATGGTTTCCTGAAAAAACTCGTTTACCGGTTTGCTTCTGGATTTGAGGTAGTACGGCCACACCACGGCCCCTACGCTGGTCGTTCCATCCGCAAGGGGAATGAACCAGAACCACCCGTGCTCAAACCAGAATAACGAAATATTTCCTTCTTCCCTGCCGCCAAGGCGCTGGGCACCGCGAAAATGCGCGTAGAGGGCGGAGCCATTATGCTTGGAGTTGCGGCGTTTGGATTTGAGACGATTGCCCAGGAACGTATCGCGGCCGGATGCATCCACCAGGAAGCGTGCCTGCCAGGTTTCCTGGCGGTCATCTCCGTGCTGCGCATGGACCAGCACCCCGGCGTTATCGCGCAGAAACTCCACAGCGTTCGCGCGACAACCTTCCATGACCTTGGCGCCTTTTCGCTCTGCATTGCGAATGAGGATCTCGTCGAATTCGGAACGCCGCACCTGATACGCCATCGGCATGGATTTGTCCCATGCGTCGGCAAAAGAAAAGGTCTGCATCTTCTCTGCATGGTAAGGCGAATTGAACTCCGCCCCCCATTTTTCCATGCCGATGCGCCGGATTTCCTCTGCAACACCCAATTCCCGCAATAGGGGTAAATTGGCCGGAAGTAGCGATTCACCGATATGGAAGCGGGGATGGTACGCCTTTTCCAGAACGGTCACCTGGTAGCCCCGCCCTGCCAGTAACGCACTGATCGTGGAGCCCGCCGGCCCTCCGCCGATCACCAGGACGTCACAGATTTGCGCTGCCGGAGCCAAAGTGGACATTTCATTTTTTCCCATTAGGATCTGCTCCATATTAATTTTTTCACGAAAACAGTTGCGCCCATGGCGTGCGCATCGACAACCTTATCCGCAAGCAAGGATAGGATTTTTATAATTGCGCATTACTGAGCGCCATTGGCAAAGATACACTGCGCAGTCCGTGGCTCGCGCACCGTTCCAATAGCCTGGGCAGCACCTCCAGTACAACCGGCTGGCCATTACGTGTACGTGCCGATCCTCCGTCGTGCATCAACAAAATGTCGCCGGCAGAAAGATTGTGGACGAGGCGACGGAGCACCACCTCGGGATTACGACAAACAGCGTCATAGCCGCGCCGGGTCCAGGCCACATGCTGCATATGGGTCTGGCGCAATACGCTACCCAACCATGGACTGCGAAAGCCAAATGGGGCACGAAAAAACCTGGAGCTGATGCCGTTACTTGCGGAATGAATGGCCTGTTGTGTGGCCACGACTTCCATTTTTAGTTTCCTTATCCCACTAAATGCAAATAGATTTCGGTGATTATAGCTGTGATTTTCTATACTATGTCCGCGACGCACGATTTCCGCAACCAAATCTGGCTGTGCGGCCACTTTCTCGCCAATACAAAAGAAGCTGGCTTTCGCGCCATAGAGATCCAGTTGGTCCAGCACCAGGGGGGTTATGTGGGCATCCGGCCCGTCGTCAAAAGTTAATGCTATCTCACCGCGACCTATGGCCGCTTTTGGCAAGCGTACCAAGTTGGCACTGATTATTTTGCAGCGTGGACACATGACCAGAGATCCCAACACGGCATTTCCCAAGACCCCTGCACCCGCCAGAGCCCATAACGCCGACGTCAGCAGCATATTTCCAGAACCCTCCGGTTCCAAGCCATCTGGGGCAGACCGTACTCCATGGAAACAACCTCCAAAGTATATCGTTTCGCTGCTGTTGGCGTGTTCGTTAAGGTACCCGATCGGTCCGCTACCGCTTCGGTGGAAAGTGTGGCATGGTAGATGCTTCCCAGCAAGTCGTCGGAACGAATATTCACCCACCGGACCACTGGTGGCACAGGGAGGGGCGCAAGATCCGGGGACGCATCGTCTTTTGTATATTTGTTGATCGGTCTCGGACAGAACCGCCCCAACCGTGAAGATGCGGCAGTGATGAACCATTTCGCCGCGTATTGGCTTAACTGAACAATCCGCCGAATGAGGTGAGCATATGATGGAAAAAATAGAGATCGTAGCTGCTGAAATAAACTATCTGATAGCCAATACACAAACCATGACTCTGGCCACACTCGATTCAGCAGGTGTCCCGGAGGCGTCTATGGCACCATTTATTCATGATGCGGCAACCCGTCAGTTTTATACCGCCGTGAGCGGACTTTCCCCACATACGGCCTATCTAGCGGCCAAAAAACCCGTCGGGATAATGATCATCACGGATGAACAGGGTGCCCCTCAGGTGCTTGGCAGAAAGCGCGTGAGCTATACGTGTGACGTCCATGAAATCTTCAGGGAAACCGAAATTTGTCATATGCTCTACGAGCAGTTCAAGGCCAAGTTCGGCGGCATCATGGAACTGTTATTCCAATTACCGGACTTTCGCCTGTTCGGCCTCGATCCCTTATCCGGGCGTTATATCGCGGGATTCGGAGGCGCCTATCTCCTAAAGGGCGATTCCATCACCCCGATTGGACCGGACAATCTCCGGAAGGGGCCCGGACTGGAACAAGCGCCATAGCCATCGCTCTGTCAGGCGTAGGTATGACCCAGCGGACGATGGCCTACTCTACAAAAACGGTTCCCGACCGCTTTCGTCACACATTCAAGAGCCAAAAAGCGACTTTCTTACCCTTCGTCACATCCACCCCTCCTTGCAGTGCGCAAATCAGGGTCGCTTAGACGGTTACGCGCTCATCTTAAATCTCGAAAAAGGACAACTCCGCATCGATAACAATCCTGTGGAACGGGCGCTTGGGGCAATGACGCCGCGGCAAGCAAGCGATTTGATAGGGCTGCCGCCTTCTGCACGAGCTGATCCTTTCCGGAAACCCTACGCAAGCAGCGCGATGATCTGCTGCACGCATTGGTCCGTCCTTTCAGGGAGAAACCCCGCAGCCTGCCATGGGGTGACTGCGCCCTTGGTGAATAGTTACTATCTAAATAGGCATCCTACGGCATTGCCACGCTCCCATCACTGCGGGGATCAGCGGCACCGGCAAATCCACCCTCCAGGTCACGCGCGACCATGCCCGCATGACCCATGAAATCACTGTAACCCGGAACCCATGACACTTGATGCCCCCAGCGCTGCAAATCCTCAAAAACAGTCCGGGAATAGCGCTGCTCCAGACGCAAACCGGCCGAGATCTCTCCCCAGGTCCTCCCATACAGCCAGCGCGGACTGGCTACTGACTCGGCGAGGGAAAGCCCATAGTGCTTGACGCGCATGAGCAGTGCCGCCTGGGTTTGGGGCTGGCCATCTCCCCCCATACTGCCGTAGGCGAGTTGCACCCGCCCCTGCTCGGCATAGAGCGCTGGATTAAGGGTATGAAAGGGGCGTTTCCCCGGCACCAACACATTGACGTGTCCCGGCTCCAGAGAAAAGGCGCAGCCGCGATTATTCCACAACACCCCAGTATTGCCCGCCACCACGCCAGTGCCGAACTCGTGGTAGAGACTCTGAATCACACTCACCATCCGCCCTTGCCCATCCACCACCCCGAACCAGACCGTATCGCCTTTGGCGGGTCCAATGGGTGGCAGTGGCATCGCGATAAGGGGATGTATCTCTCTGGCGCAGTCATCCAGGAAATCCGGATTCAGCAATGACGCAATGTCCACATCGCAAAAGTCGGGATCAGCGATGAGCTGGTCCCGGTACTTGAAGGCCAGTTTGGTGATTTCTACCGTGTTATGAATCAGTTCCGAGCCCAGATGGTCCCCGCCGTTGAGTCCAACGCGATTGAGCAGGGCGAGGATCATGAGCGAGGCTACCCCCTGGGTGGGCGGCGGCATATTGATGGCTTCGCCGACGCCGAAGGCGGTGCGCACCGGCTCCACCCAGCGGGGCTCGAAGGCCTGCAAATCGGCTTCTGTCAGCAGACTGCCAGCGGCTTTGAGACCCTTCGCCATTTGCCAGGCGAGCGGACCGTGATAAAAAGCCTCTGCACCATTCTCCGCCAGAGTCCCGAGCGTTTGTGCCAGCGCCCGTTGACTCCACAGTCGCCCGGTTGGCATTATCTCTCCCCCCGGCATGTAATGCGCTGCGAAACCCGGCTGCTGACGGAGTGCGTCACCAAATCTCGTGAGGGTATGGCTCTGGTTAGGGCTGAGCGGAAAACCGGTGGCGGCGTGGCAATAAGCGCTCTCCAGCAAATCGGACCAGGACTTACGGCCCCGCCAGCGATCCCTGGAGAACCCAAATGCTGCTCCCCAGCCGCCCACCGCACCAGGCACTGTCAAAGCGGATAAGCCGCCACGGAACGGAATCTCGCGTAGCCCACGATCATGAAACAGTGCTGCCGAATAGCGTCGTCCTGATGGACCAGCAGCGGCCAGTCCGCGCACCGTGTGCGCATCGCCGTCCGAGATCAGCCAGAACCCGTCGCCCCCCAGCCCGTTCATGTGGGGATAGACCACAGAGAGGGTCGATGCCACCGCGATACCCGCCTCTATGGCATTACCACCGCTGCGCAAAATAGCGGCCCCGGCCTCGGCCGCCAGGGCGTGCGGAGCACTCACGGCACCCCTCTCCGAACTCGCCGACAAGGAGATCTGACCGGGTTTCACAGAATGGACCTCAGTTTGCGACGCGCTGAACACCATTCCTGGCGGGTATTCAGCCGGGAATAACGCAAATAGTGATTCCACGGCAAGCGAATATGCTCTACCGCCGACAAATAACCCAGTTGTCGATCTAGCCTTGCATCAGCTGCACCCAAAGGTACTGCGCAGAGTGATGGTAGCCAACTCTGCGATACCATCAGCGGATGCCCGCCGCTACCCCAGCGATCTATCGGACTTACCGCCGCAACATTCCGAGCGTGTGCAAGGCGCCGCAGCCGCCTGAGCCATAGCACGGGCGGCAAAGTCGTATCTACCTGCACCACCAACGCAGGGCCAGATAGATTATGCAACCCTACCTGAAGCGTCGAGAAAGGCCCACGCCTTGCCCGAAAGTTATGCCGTTTCATGGCACGACGATGCAGGCAAGCCAAAATCCGCCGTGGCCGATACCCTGTCACCAGATACACTGGCGCGAACCCCGCCTGCCGCAGGATATCCACCTGCCGGTCAATCCAGTTCCGGCCATCACCGGGCACACGCCTGCACGCTTTGTGCTGTCGCCCCGAGCGCCGGGACCGGCCACCCGCCAGAATGATGGCTGCATCCATGCTACAGCCTAAGTTGCCGTCGGCATCAGGCTCACATGCGCCGCGACGATACGCCAACCCTCTGGCGTGCGTATCCAGGTCTGACTTTGTCGGCCATGCACCTGTTCGCGCCGGAACTCCGTGTTGGCAGTCGCAAAACTCTGTCCATAGGTGGTGATCGTCGTATTGACCAACTCCCGATTCAGCGCAGGGGCTGGACGGGATGCCCGAAACTCGGCAATGGCCGCATAGCCGTAGAGATTTTCTGCCACTCCGTAGCGCAGCGTGTGTACACTATTCCAAAATAATTCGTCCAATACATGAACATCGTTTTCCACCAATGCTTTTTCATAACGAAAAAAAGCTGCCTGCATTTCTTGTAAGACTTCGGGCGCATTGATTTCGGTGTGAACCATGGGATTTTTCCTCTTAGCGAGCGGGGATTGGACTGGTAAATCCGTGCAACTCAAGCTCTCTTGCGACTTTAAATATTCGCGCCTCCTGCCAGGGTGCAGCAATAATCTGGACCCCGATAGGCATCGCCCCTGCGCTGGCTACGGGCACCACCACCACCGGGAGGCCAATGAAGGAGAGGGGTTGGGTGTACAAACCCAAATGCGGTCGCACCATCATTTGCTCCCCGTCCAGTTCCATATATCGCTGCCCGATGGCGGGCGCCGACATGGGCGTGGCCGGTGCCAGCAACAGGTCATAGCGCGCGAAAACCTTGAGTACTTCCGCCCGATACCAGCGCCGGAAACGCTGAGCCTGGATATTCCAGGACGCGGGCAATAGCGTACCGGCCAGCATGCGATCCCGCACGTCCGGGTCATAGTCGGCGGCGTGATGACGCAAACGATCCAGATGCAGATTGCTGCTTTCGGCATTGGTGATGAGATAGGCGGCGGCACGCGCCTGCGCCGTGCCGGGAATTTCGACGAGATCCGTCACATTCAGCGCCGCCGCGACCCGCGCCAGTGCCTGCTCCGCTGCTGACGTCGCCTGTTGCATGAAATAGCCGGCGGCAATGGCGATTTTCAGGCCGGCGACACCGTCTGCCAGACTTCCACTGACCGGCTCAGTCGCCCTATCCGCACAAACGGGGTCCGCAGCATCCGCCCCTTGCATGGCATCATAGGCGAGAGCGAGATCCGCCACGCTACGTGCCAGCGGGCCGACATGATCGAGGCTGGGACAGAAAGGAAAGGCTCCAGCCCGGGACAAGCGGCCATAGGTCGGCTTCAGTCCAAAAATACCGCAGAGGGAAGACGGCACCCGAATAGAACCATTGGTGTCAGAACCCAGGGCGATGGGCACCATGCCTGCCGCTACGGCGGCACCACTGCCGCCACTGGACCCGCCTGTCATCCGCAAACGGTCATGGGGATTACGGGAAGGCCCATAGTGAATGTTTTCACCCGTAAAATCGTAGGCATACTCGCCCATATTGAGAGCGCCCACCAGGACGGCGCCCGCTGCCGTGAGCCGTCTTACGGCGGTGGCGTCCGCCACGGCGAGGGCATCTTTTCGATTGATCTTGGACCCGGCGAGGGTAATCTCGCCCTGCAAATCGAAAAGATTTTTGACCGCAAAGGGCACCCCCGCCAGAGGCCCAGGGTCTTCGCCCCGCGCCACCTTCTGGTCCACTGCCTCCGCTTCCCGTAGGGCACGCGCTTCCGTGACGCAGGTGAAGGCATTGATCTCGCCGTTCCTGGCGTGGATATGCCGGAGTGTATCCTGCACCACCTCCACTGCGCGCCACTCGCCGCTACGGACCCGCTGCGCAATTTCCTGCGCCTGCGGAAATGCGTCGTTCTCTGGCTTCATGGGCGGAATACCGGGGCCAAATCTTCCGTCATATCCAGCGGGTGCGCTTCCAGCATCTTGGCCATCCGCGTACTCAGCATGAAATAATACTTCACGTCCGCACGCCATTCTTCGCGTACAGTGAGCCCAAAAGAATCGAAGAGATAGTTCATATACGTATCCACGGGCGTTTCAGCATCTGTTCCGGGCGGATTCATTCTGCTTTTCCTTTTATTAAAAATCAGTTTTTTTGTGCCGTAATTGCAGCAATTCTGCCAACACGCTGATCGCGATTTCTGGGGGCTTTTTACCCATTCCTGGCAAACCCATGGGCATGTGCAAATAGTCCGGAATGTCATGTCCGGCGCGGGACAGTGCGTGACTGAAACGCGCCGCTTTGGACCGGCTGGCAATTACTCCGAGATAAGCCAAGGGTTCCCCGATAAAATGCTCCAGCAACGCGTAATCCATGGCGTGGCTGTAGGTCATGATGAGCACCATGGCATCGGTTGCCGGGGCCTGCAGATCGGCCCAGGTCCAAGTGTCCACCAGGGTAACTTCCGGCGGAAAGGCGGCAGGATCGGCCCATTCGGGGCGCTGATCGAATACGGACGACGCGAAATCCAATTTGTGGGCCATGCTGGCGATCGCCCGCCCTACATGCCCCGCTCCAAAAATCCATAGCGGCTGATGATGGGGGGCTGGCAGCGCGAAGTGCCGCTCCTCGACATCCATACCCGGAGCGTTGGCGCGCAGAAGCACAGTCAAGGCATCAAAGGAACCGATTTCCCGTCCCAGACGGGTCATCCCGGCTACGAGCCGCAACCGGCCTGCTGAATCTCTTTGATAGAGACGAGAGGCGCCAGGCTGGTACAGCTCGGAAAAAAATAGGGGCACATCCAACACACAGATTTCCACCTGCCCACCGCAGCACTGATCATCCGCCGTACCCAGGGTAAAACTCAGTAATGCCGGAGGTGCTTCAGAACGGGGAGAGCACAACACCTGACAGACCTGATATTCCATACGGCCACCACCTACCGTGCCCAACAGGGAGCCGTCTTCCAAGAGACACATGCTGGCCCCGACCGCCGTGGGCGCAGACCCCCGCACCCTGGTCACGACGGCTTCCCGGACCGGAAGCAAGGGCCGCTGACGACTGGCGATGGCATTCATGATGCGTACCCGATCACGGCCACCGGCCCGCCCCCCTGGGGACCCTGATGCTCCGCGCGCGTCGAGACATAAACGCCGGTTTCCCCGGTGATTCCAGCCAACAAGGCTGAGACTACACAGCGGGAATAGCGCATATCGGAGATATCCGCGTCCGTCCACATGGTATGACGACGATGACGGATATGGCCCCGCGGGTCGGCATCGGATTTGGCGAAGACCGCCAGCACCTTCTTCGTATCGACATCTGCCAACTGCCCGTTGACGGGCTGCAGTCCCAGCTGATTCAGCACGGCATGAATCGCCGGCACATCGATGATGTCCTGCATCACCCCATGGGCGATGACCAGATCACCTTCCCACCAGCACGAATTGGCGAAGAGCACCATTTCGGAGCGCTGCAATAAGGGTTTGGCGGAAACGCTGGCCCGACTGGAGTACAAGGACCAATCCTGGTTGATGACGTCATCCGACAGTTCGGATTCAGTGACCTCACCCAGAGCGAGGGCCACCCCCAAGGCAGAAGCGCCGCGCGACCAGGCCATGTCACAGCGCAGGTGCTCGTCACGGACATTTCCGGTCGTTGTAGAGTCCGGCGCTGGAATCGCCCCTTTGATCTGCACCAGATGCACATCCGCAGGCTCGACCTGCAAGGTATGCATGAGCCGGGTCACCGCGCGGGCGGTCTCCCGCACCATCGCCATCCGCCCCACTTCCTGCGCGCTGAAAGGGCGCGTATGGGCGGATGCAAGCGCCAGACGTTTTATCGGATAGGCTTGCTCCGCCGCCCGGCCTGATACCGCAAACACCAGAATATGCGGCGCCGCAACCCCTTCACTACCTCCCGAAAAGGACAACACCACGCGTTCTTCCACCAACTCTGGACGGCAATCCAGATGCGTTGCCAGCACTTGGCTCACAGCCATCATCGCCAAAGTCCGGGTAAAGTCGTTCATGCCGCCGTTACCCTCGGTTTTACCAATAATCGCGACGATGCTCTGGGGATTTATCACCCCCTCGGCAATCGCCCGGACCAGTCCGGAAACGTCGGCAGGGTCTGTCGTAAAAAACCGGTAGACGGAGGTACGCATGGTCTTCGCCCTCTGCGATTAAAAGGGAACCCGGAGCACCCGCCCGGTGCGACGTTGGATGTCGATCTTGTACACGTCCCCATCGTCCATCTCATCTGCTGCCTGAGCGTTCGCCAAAGCAGTGACCACCTCGTCAGAATTCATGGTCATCACCGTCACCGGATCGCCAATGGACATGGGAAAATCGTGCCAGGTACCCGCATGAATCATCACCCCCTGCCCCGCCGGAATGCGAAAAGCGCGGACGTCCTCCAGACGGGGGACATTTTCCCCGCTGCCCTGATTGGGTTTACCCAGCACCATGGCGAAGGGAATGCTGCCCAGCCCGACAAAAATCTGCGTCATATTGAGGTGCCGTTCCAGCCAGGTAATCTCGGGGTTACGGTGCGATATCCGGGCCGTGCGGACCACCGCGCGACCGGTATATTCAAAATCGAGATTTTGCCCCTCTTCCACAGTCCCCTTATAAAAGGGAATCGAAAGTCCCGGCCGGTGTACCGCCTCGCCAATCATCACGCCGTATTCCGCGAGGTTCTCCGGGGTAGCGTCCAGCAATGGGACATCTACATAAACCGCCTCTGTCTGCTTTGCATAGGTATCCATATTCTAATCCTCCTTTTTCGATTCACCACGTCCATGTATGGCGTCCAGCACCAGCCGGGAAGCTATCTCCAAACGATATGCCGCCGTTGAGCGGATATCCTGAATGGGTGCAATATCCTGCCCTACCCTCTGACGCACCTGCGCGTCGGTGATATCACGCAACGCACGTCCCAGCAGATATTGGCTCACGGTTGGCAAGGTGCAGGGAGTCGCCGCTACACTCGCCACGCCGAAACGCGCACTCTGAATAATTCCCCCCCTATCTTCTTCGATGAGCGCCGCGATACTCACCTTGGCAATAGCTTGCGCTGCCCGTGTTCCGACTTTCCGAAAATAGCCATGGCTGCGTTTGGGGGGGTAAGGAATCCAGAACGCGCTGAGCAACTCTCCAGCTCGCAAGGCCGTCTTACGATACCCCTGATGGAAATCTCCATAAGGCAACCAACGCGAACCATGATGATGGGCGATCTCCAGACGTGCGCCATAAGCCAGCAGCACCGGCGCGTTGTCCGCCGCAGGTGATGCATTGCAAACGTTGCCACCCAGCGTGGCGCGGTTTTGAATGGGCGGCGCCCCGGTCACCGCCGCCGAGGCTGCCAGCATCGGCCAGTGGGCGACCACTTCCGCATGCCGGCGAATCGCTTCCAGGGAAGTAGCCGCGCCAATCCGGATACCCTCTTCCGTAATCTGCAGCCCCTGCAACTCCTGCAGTCCGCTGATGTCCAGCCAGGACTCCGGGCGCCGTTCCGGGGCGAGATGACTCTCCACCATAAGATCGGTCCCACCCGAAATCACCCGATATGGGCGGGGGGCTGCCGCCAATATCTCCAGGGCTTCCGGCAAATGTCGCGGCCTTATCCACTCAGGCATCAGCAGCCCCCTCCGGCGGCCTGGACGATGGCTGCATAAATGCGCCCATACCCGGTACAGCGACAGAGATTGCCGCTCAGGCCCCAGCGAATCTCCTCCAGGGTCGGGGTCGCGTGCTCCGCCAACAGGGCGGTCGCCGCGAGCATCATACCCGGCGTACAAATCCCGCATTGGGTGGCGCCGCAGTGAACAAAGGCCCGTGCCAGGGCACTATCTTCGGGAAGGCCCTCCACCGTGGTAATCTCTGCCTGCTCCATCTGCCCGAGAGGAACCAGACAGCTATTCACCAGCCTGCCATTCACCAGTACCGCGCAGGCACCACACTCTCCTTCGCCGCAGCCTTCTTTGGCCCCCTTGAGGTCGCATTCATTACGCAATACATCCAGTAAACGGGCGTTCGGCGCTGAGCTGCTCTGAAATACCTTACCGTTGATACGCATCGTCGTCATGATCAATTCCCTCCGCTCACCGTCAGCTCCAGCAGCATTTCGGGCCTGACCGGAATCTGGCGAATATCGATATCCAAGGCTTGCTGAATCGCATTGACGATAGCGGGCGCCGGACCATCCATGGGCAATTCACCGACGCCCTTTGCCCCTTTGGGACCTGCTCCCAGCCCACCTTCCAGCAACACTACGTGAATAGATCCCAAATCCGCGCTAGTGGGGATGATGTAATTGGTCAGACGGTCATTGGCCATGACCCCGCGCTCATTCCAGAGCACATCCTCATAGAGGGCATAACCAATTCCCTGGGCGACGCCCCCCTCGATCTGGCCCTGCACAATCACCGGATGCACCGCATTGCCGATTTCCTGTACCGCGGTAAAATCAAGCACCCGCGTTGCGAGCGTCAACACATCCACTTCCACTTCGGCAATGTAAGCCGCCCAGGCATAGCTGGCGTAAGCCCGCCCCAAAAAGGCCTGCTCATCCCAACGCATGTCCGCCGGCGGCTGGTAATGTGCGGTCACCAGCGTATCCCCGGCGGCTGCACAAAGCCGGGTACAGGCTGCAGCAAAACTTTCTGCGTCATGGGTCGCCGCCAACGCCGCCGTTTCCCGCAGCCGTTGCAATAATTGCCCCGCCGCCTTGTGGATGAGATCCCCGACTACCATACAGGTGCGGGAGGCGACCGTCGGTCCGGAATTTGGCACCCTGGAGGTATCCGCCTGCGCCAGATGCACGCGATCCATGGGCAAACCCAGCGCGTCAGCCGCAATTTGGACCAGCGTGGTCGCCGCACCCTGCCCCATTTCGGTATTGGAACAGAGAATTTCGACATGGCCATTGGCCAGGGCTTGCAAAGAAACCCGGGACGCCAGATGCAATTCGCCATTGCCGGTAAAACCGGCACCATGGGCAAAGGTAGCCAGGCCAATGCCTTTGCGGGTCTGGTGTCCGGCCGCATTCCAGGCCCTATACTCTGCCAGCCGGTGGTAATAATGCGTGTGTTCCAATGCCGTATCGAGTGCGGCATGGGCAAAGCAGTCAGCACCCATCACATCGCCCGTGGGATTCACATCCCCGGTACGCAACAAATTTATCCGGCGCAATTCGGCAGGGTCCATAGCCAGTTTCCTCGCCAACCGATCCATGGCTACTTCCATCGCAAAAATGCTTTGCGGCGCACCAAATCCGCGAAATGCACCAAAGGGCGGATGGTTGGTCGCGACGGCGCGCCCCCTGACCCGAATGTGGGGGCACTTATATGGTCCCGGTGCATGAATAACACCACGGGAGAGCACTACCGGGCTGAGGGTACGATAAGCCCCACCATCAATGGCGAAATCCATATCGATAAACTGCAATTCTCCGGCCTGATTGGCCCCCAAACGAATCAGGGTACGGGAAGGATGACGCTTAGGCGTCACCCGCAAATCCTCCCCCCGCTCATAAACGAGTTTTACCGAACGGCCACCCGCTTTGAGCGCCAGCAACGCCGCATGGCAGGCAATCACCGAGGGGTAATCCTCCTTGCCGCCAAAGGCTCCACCGGTGGTACTTTGCACCACCCGCAGATGGTCCTTGTCCATCCCCATACACTGAACCAATGCGTCCAGCACGTAGTAGGGACACTGCATGGAACCTTCTACCAGAATACTGCCGTCTTTCTGCAAATGCGCCAGCATCCCTTGCGGCTCAATATAGAGTTGCTCCTGGGACGGCGTGAGAAAGCACTCTTCAATGACGACATCGGCAAGATGCTCTCCCTCCGCAATATCACCACGATCCAGAAGATAATCCGTATAAATATTGCCGGGTATGATTTCGTGTTGCGCAGCGAGTGCCTCATCGATGTCAAAAATCGGCGTGGCATTGGGCAACTCCACCAAAGAAACACCCTTCTGCGCCATTCTAAGTTTCTCCGGATCCGCATGGGCCAACAATACCACCGCCTCCCCGGCGTGCCGAAATGCACGATCAACGAGCACTACCTGATCGTTCTCCAGGAGCTTTACGGCATTCATACCCGGAATATCTCGCGCCGTGACCACCACAAATTCGGACCAGTCTATGGCCGGATCAAAAACCACCTCCTGCAGCGTTCCACCAGCCTCAGTAGTGCGCACCGTCGCTCCATGGAGCACATCTGCACAGGGCAGGTCATCGACATAGAGCGCCGCTCCTCTGACTTTGGCGACACCGTCGACACGGCGGGGGCTCGCCGTCTGTTGGCCAGGTCGCTGCTTCACCAAGGTCAAAGACACGGCGACACTCCTTGCTCCCGGGCTAGAAACGCACCAGCGGATACATCGATGACCCGTATGGTCATGCAGTGCCCTTTAACAGGTGTGCGATAACGGCCTCGGTGACGATCACGGCATTACGCTCGGCGAGAGCGCTGGCATATAAATCGCCTGTTTTCCAGATTTCCTCTTCGGTTTTACCGGGGGGCGGAACATCCACGTCAGAGATGCCCCGGATGGACAGATAATGATCCGCCAAACCAAAACGCGAAAGCGCGGCCACATCCCCGAGATCCTCCATGGCAGTATTGGTATATTTCGCCTCTCCATGGGTATAGCGACGCACAATCTGTTCGGCAATGGCCTGATTCGCTTTACCGATCCAGAAATCATTGCCGGTGATAGTGGCGCCCACCATCACCTTCGGCACCGCAGAGATAGCGAACGTTTTATCCAGTTTCTTCGCTTCTGTTGAGTTTTCCAGCGCGACATGGGCCGAGGCATTTACCGCCATGTTCAGCAGTGCCGGATTGATTTTATATGCCAGATTTTCCATGATATTCCGAGTGTAATTTCCGCAGTGGCCTGGCGTGGCATAATCTGTGCAGCCCGGGGGGGACCATGCCAACTGCTTTTGATCACTCAGGTAATGATGTCCAAAAGCCCAGGAGATTACCCAATTATTGATATACACACTGCCCAATGCGGAGTTCTCTTCGTCCACACCGCCGGCAATGCCGCTACGAATAAAAATGGTCTTCTTCACATCCAGAGCCGCGTCTTTCACCAGACTGGTGACGGTGACTGCGGCGTTGATTTCCCCCTCCCCGGTTTCCGTAACGCAGACGTCTTTACTGTCGCAGATCAGGGGCTTGATGAGACCTGGCACATGCAACACCTGATGCTGAAAAGATTTTTCCACCGTCCATGCTTGCCATTCTGGCGGAAATGCTGTCAGCACGATCACTTTCGGACGCATTTTCGCCGCCGCCGGTATAGCCTGGGCGTAGGCCAGCGGCGTCATCAATGAGAAGCCGACCGCACCATACAACATCGTATGCTTCCAAACCGTGTTTTTCTTCACGAGCATTCTCCCTGGTGAGTTTTTCATAATAGATTCCGATATGATGCTCCGTACTGATCCAGATCCCTGAGCAGGGACTGCTTTCGTTGATCCGTACAAAAAGCCGCTTCAACGGCGTTACGCTCAAGAAGTAATGCGTCCTCCGCTGTTAAATCCAGATCGGAAAGTGTCTCGATGATGTTTTCGCTCAGGTATCCACCGAAGTACGCCGGGTCATCCGAATGAATCGTCGCCAACAAACCTGCTTTCAACAATCGCCCCAGATTATGTTCAGATAACCGGCTGAACACTTTGAGTGCGACGTTGGAGAATGGACAGACCGTCAGCGGGATCCGGTCATCCACCAGACGACGCACCAGTGCCGGATCCTCCAAACAGCGAACCCCGTGATCTATGCGCTCGACATCAAGCACATCCAGTGCCTGCCAGATATAGGCGGGCGGCCCCTCCTCCCCGGCATGGGCAACACGATGCAGACCCATGGACTTGGCCACCTTGAACACTTCCTGAAACTTTTCTGGGGGATTGCCCAATTCAGCGGAGTCGAGACCGATGCCCGCGATGCCTCCCAAAGCACAAGCACGCTCCAACAGCGCCACCGCGGGTTGCGGATCGCGGTCCCGCTCAATGCAAAGAATCAGCGCGCTGGAGATATGCCAGTCACGCTCGGCGTCCCGCAAGGCGGCGTTGATGCCACCCATCACCGCCGCCAATGCCACGCCATTGGCAAGATGCGTCTGCGGATCAAAAAACAGTTCCGTATGACGAATCTGCTGGGCCTTACAGCGGGACATATAGGCCAGGGTCAGTTCATAAAAGTCCCGCTCTTCCCGCAATACCGACGCCCCCAGATAATAGACATTCAGAAAACTTTGCAGATCCTCGAATTGATACGCCGCCCGTGCCGCCTCTATCGTCTTATAGGGAATATCCACGCCGTTACGCTGGGCCAGCGCGATAAGTAATTCCGGCTCCAGAGTGCCCTCAATATGCAAATGCAGCTCTACCTTGGGCAATTCCTCCACAAAATCAGCCAGCATTCCTTTAGTGTTTGTTATGGTTTCCATAAAGATGTTGCTCCGTATATTTTATAAGGCTGTGCATATACATCTCCTAGGCCGCCCGCTCACCCTTGAGCCAGGTTCCCAAAGTGCGTTGTTCCAGATCGGCCGATTTACCACTTAAGCATTCCTCAAACCAGGCCTCTACAGAATCCGCGGCGGGCTTCTGCGGCAAAAGCACGAAATCGGCACGTTTTCCCGCCGTCAGATCACCGCCGATAGATCCTCTGCCCATACATTCGGCCCCCGCCTTGGTAGAACGATACAATGCCTCTTGAGGCGCAACCGAAACGCCCGCTTCCCGATGTACACCCAGAAATCGCTGCATGACATGCAGCATGCTATGACTGGGGCCACCACCTATGTCACTCGCCAGTGCAAATGGAATGTTATAAGCACGTACTTGTTCTAAAGGCATGCGTCGGTTGCCGAGCGCCTCATTACTGGTAGGGCAATGCGCCACCCAGGAGCCACGTGCCCGAAGACAGCGCCATTCCTCGTCTCGCATTTCAATGCAGTGGCCTAATATCGTCCGGGGTGTCAGAAGACCAGCGCGGTCATACACCTCAGTATAGTGCGCTGCATCCGGAAACAGTTCTTTCACCCATTGCAGCTCCGCGTTAGACTCAGCGAGATGTGTCTGAATTAAACATGGAGCCTCGGCGGCAATCTGTCCCAATGCCTTCAGCGAAGCTGCCGACAAATTCGGTGCAAAACGAGGAGTCAGTGCATAGTTTGTCATATTCATTTGGCGCATAAATGCATGCAACGCATCAGGATCATGTAAGCTGTAATCAGTCAATGTACTGGGCGCATGAATCGCCATCAGCACGTTACCAATGACCCAATCACCACGCATCAACGCCAGCGCAATCTGCGTGGCATCGGCATGCGGGCTGGAATAACTCATGCCCATCACGGTCCCTGCACGCAATACATCGCTATAGAACCGCGTCGCCGCAGACTGGGCCAAATCAGTATCGACATAGCGCGCCTCCTCTGGCCAGATATGCCCTTGCAACCAGGTCAGGAGTTCGCCAGAGAAACGTCCTTTGACTCGATGTTGTACCCAATGCAAATGGACATCGACAAAGCCTGGAACGATAACACCATCCAACTCATCTACTTCCACATCAGCGTCGACCTGATTCAACACCGTAGCGAAATCACCCATACGCACAATGATGCCGCGGTCGATACCTAAAGCACCATCCTGATAAAATCTCCAGGTATTCGCATCTATCGGGTTAAGTATCGGCGCTCTAAATATTTTTTCCATCATCTGTACCCGTTGGCACCTTCATCGGTAATTTTACTAACAACCGGTATGGATAACGCGCACACCTGCCCCTGCTCATCAGCGGCCGTATAGTGACAAAACAAAACCCGGTAGAGTATTGATGCCACAATCGTCGTCGCGACACCCACCAATGGAGATATATCTGTACCATGCAATAGATGCGCTCCATATCCCTCCCAAATCGGATTATTGGAGAACAATACGGTAACCGCGATCCCCATGGCGAGAACCCATACATTAGCACGCCTAGCTAACTGTCTGTTCAACCCTCCGCGTGCTTCCGGAAGCACGTCCCACAGCACGTAGATGATCATCACACCGGTCCACGGCGCCGCGACAATAATCAGCAAATCCAGGAAGGTTTGAAAAGATTCCCAGAATGACGGCGCCACAAAAAGCATATAGGTACCGACGAACGTTGCCAGCAGGGCATCCAGAACCGTAAATTTCTTGCGATCCAGATCTTTACCTATTACCACCGCGAGACTGAAAGCGGAACTGTAGGAGTTCAGGAAATTGGATGCCAACAACCCCAATATCGCAAAAGTGCAAAAGCCTAAATACAGTACCGAAGTGCCCAGCCCGGTCGCCGTGATGCTTATTCCGGCAGGTCCTACCTGGACACCACCATGCACATACAGCGTAATCGCTAATGCGAGAATAAGGCCGCCGCCTGCAAATCCGCCGAGGCTCGGCCATAACGCCATTTGCGTCAGGCTCGTGTCACGCCGCACATACCGCGAATAATCCGAAGCAAACATCGTCCAGGAGAACGCACCACCCATGAGCGCCAAGGCAATTCCACCCAGGGTTTGAAGTCCGTCAAAACGGCCTAGAGCATGCGTCATCGAAAGAGCCTGCCCGCCATGTAGATATACCAGTATGGCCATCGCAAACAGCGCGAGAAATAGCGCCCCCACCGTCTGCGCCGTCACGATGGCCCTATACCCGATAATTGGCACCACAAAATTACCAAACACAGCCAATACCAGCGCGTAATAAATACTAGTATTTGCAGGTAAAAAACTGTAACTATCAAAGACACTGCGAAGGATATAAACCACAAGCACTAACACCACGGCCTGCCAACCCAACTGGGACATCCAGTTACTCAACGAAATCAGTTTATTGACCGACCTCCCAAAAACGCGCGCAGAAACCGCCATGGTCGGAATACCGTAGACAAATCCCGGTATACTGATGATACCCACGGCAGCAAAAAGCGCAGATGCCAGCAGAACTACCCACAGAAATGGCGCCATAGGAAACAACTGGGCGATCAAAACGCCGACCGGCAAGCTAGAGGCGGTCATGGTCGCCGCTAGCCAGATCAAAGCGACCCGCGGCGCTGAACTCGTGCGCTCCGCCTCTGTCGTGGCACTAATCGAATGCCTGTCACCCATCACTTTTCTCCCGCAGTGTTACAAAATCATTGGAATTAAAATACCTTGCATAGAACGCTAACTTGATCCGGCACCCACTTCAACGTCGATTTGAAATACCGTATTCTGTTTAGGCATCTTTTTGAGAAATGGTGGGAAGCCACCATCCTTTACTGCTGCAAGTGCTGCACGATTTACCGCACTCAATGGACTAGACTGGATAATTTTTGCCCAAAGCAACTGGCCCGTAGGCGAGATCTCAAACTCAACGGTCGCCTTGCCGCTCATGCCCATCGCTTTTAACTCTGCGGGCACATGCAGATTCTGCTGAATCATTGGCCGCAACAGCCCGACATAACGCCCCATCAACGAGGCCGTCTGCTGGGCCGACATGGGCGGCGGGGCAGGAGGTGGCGTCACTAGCGGCTTAGGCGCTGGCGTCGCTACTGATTGAGGGATCTGCGTTGGTGGCGTCGCCGTCTTAACCGGTGGCGCGGGCGGCGTCGGTGCCAGTTTTGGCGGAATCGCCATCTTCGGGTGCGGCGGTGGCGGTGGCGGCGTCACATGATGCAGCACCGGTTTGGGAGGAACCGGCTTTGGAAGAGGCTTGGGCAACACCTTCGGCGGTGGTTGCGGCAAAGTCATCATTTGTACCGCAATGACGTGATCCTTGGGCTTGACGGCGTTTATCGGAGGTCTACTGTGCCCATACCAAACCAAGCCGAGCACGAGCAGGACTTCAACCGCCACCGCCCCGCCCACGGCATACTTAAAATGGCGTTCCTTCGGCTCCGGCATAAGTAAATAATTTGTGGCCCTAGGCATCGTGGTAGTCATATAAATTCATTCCCATTTTCGAGCGTTGTCGCGCTCACCAACTGTATGTTTGACGTTCGCACAGGTTGCCCCAAATAAGACGCAACTACTCACGCGGGCTTCGCCGCAATACCAATGCTGGTTACACCCGCTTTTTGACAAGCATCCATCACATGCACAAAATCTTTAAAAGGAACCATTTTATCAGCAGCGATCGTCACCTGCGTGTGCTTGGCATCGCCATCGCCGACAAGAAAATTCTGCAATTGATCCAGGCTCATTTTTTTGCCCTTCACCACAACACCGCCATCCTTCACGATATTGAGCACGAAATGCGGATGCGGCAGTACTTTCGTCTCACTGGATGTGGGCAAGTCCAGTTTTAACCCCTTATCCGTAATCATCTGCAAAGTAATCATGATGAAAAAAACCAGCAGGAACAGCATAACGTCAATCATCGGAATGATTTCGACACGCCCTTTTTTGCGGGGCCGGCGTTGGGGTAACATGCTTTACTCCTTACTTTGCCTGGCAGAGTGAAAAATCTTCCGAAACATCATGCGGTCATTTCAGACGCCGTTGCTGATGACGGGGCGCTGACTGCCGTCTCCTCTAATACCACGGGCGCGCCATCCAAGCGGTTCATGAGCACCACCTTCAACGACTCGAGCTGGAAAATGGTTTTCTCGATGGCGTTGTTGAATGCGTTAAAGCTCAGCAAGCCGATCATGGCGATAAAAAGTCCAGACGCGGTGGCAATCAGCGCATCCGCGACACCGCCGGTAACGGACGCAGGATTATGAC
Organism: Acidithiobacillus ferrooxidans ATCC 23270; assembly: GCF_000021485.1. Classification (NCBI taxonomy): domain Bacteria; kingdom Pseudomonadati; phylum Pseudomonadota; class Acidithiobacillia; order Acidithiobacillales; family Acidithiobacillaceae; genus Acidithiobacillus; species Acidithiobacillus ferrooxidans. Next base: position 695,845 of record NC_011761.1, on the reverse strand, counting down.
CAGGCGCCGCGAGAATGGAGAACGCGTGAAACATGCCGAGAATGGTACCGAACAGGCCCAGAAGGGGCGCCAGGGTGACAATGGTGTCCAATATCCAAAGGCGCTTATCCAGGCTTGGCGTCGTCAGGAAAATAGCTTCGTCCAAACGGTTCGCGAAGGCTTCACCACGCGCGCTGCCGTAGTGATGAATCAAATTGAAATGTCGGAGCGCTACACCCAGCAGAGATTCTTCGGGAAGCCCCTTCGACAAAACCACCAGATCTTCCAGGTCAGGGCGCCGCAACTTGCCACGGGCGGATATTCCCCAAAGAATTTTCTTACCTCTGCTGATGGCGTTACGAAGATACCAGGCCCGATCGAAGATCACGGCAAGCTCGACCACGAGAAGGAACATCAAGATGTACAGAACGCCATCTGAGTAGTTGGCAAGGTGCACGAGATAACTGAACGAGATCATATAAACTCCATCACAAGGTGATTAACAAACGCTCTGGCATAGACTAGGCATAAAACATGCCATTGACACCCATTGAATATACCGCCATTAAAATCATGCACTTGTCAAAGACCGATAAGTTGGCAACTTCTTTTTTGGTGCAGATAATGCTGTATTGCACTATAATGGTGCAGCCCTCGTATCCATCCACAAAGTTCTTTCATAATCATGATGAGCGCATCTTTGGATACGGTAAAGTTCTTTTTTGGTGTGATAGGTATTCATAAAACGCAACAGTTTAAAGACCTGTCTGGCTCGCTATTGACGGCTTCTCAAACGCTTCCGGCTGCGCCGTTACCAGTCGTGGTACGCGTAACCCGCGCGGAATACGCAGAAAATGAGTTCATACCTAATCAGAGAGAGGAGAGATCCGTTGCGGATGACATGTGATCGATGCCCAATGATTTTTTCAACTAAACATTATTGCTGCTAGGGGCGCAAGCGCCTTGAACCAGACGGAGGGTTAGGCATACAGTTCAATGGCGTCATTCTTCTCCAGCGCATCGGCAAAATCTCGCTCGGTGGCAGAGTCGTACACCACGTGCTCGTAGACGGATTTCTCCGTATCCGCCAGCACGTTTAAGGTAGCCTGTGAGTTCTTCCTGGTCGACTTCAGTGGCTGCCCGGTTACCAGATCAGAATCCAGGTGTAGGGAAAGCTACTCCCAGCTGATGGTCAAATCATATATTCCATAGCTATATGAAATTCAGGAGTATATTAAACGCAAGGCAGAGGAGGAGCAAAGCGAATATGCGTTTGAGTCGGCGCACGGGAAGACGATATGATAAATGAACGCCAAACGGCGCGAATAGCACTGCGGTACTCGCTATTCCCAGCATAGCCGGCAAGGAAACATAGCCAAAACTGGCCGACGGCAATCCGGGCCGCTGAAATCCGGATACAATGAAACCAATGGTGCCAAAGATCGCCAGCCCAAACCCCAAAGTCGTTGACGTGGCTATGGCCCGACGCAAGTCCACGTTACACCAATTGAAGAATGGAACCGTGAGCGTGCCACCGCCAATCCCCAACATCGCGGAGAGCGCACCAATACCCGTACCAATGCCCAAAAGGGCCAAGGGGCCAGGCAGGGTACGATAGGGCGCCGGCCGCCATTCAAAAAACATTTGCACCGCCGCCGCCGCTAAAAATACGCCGAATATTGCTTTCAATGCCTGTCCGGGAATCAGCCCTGCCAGATAACCGCTGATGAGGCTCCCGAGAATGGTCGCCGGAGCAAGCTTTCTGACCAGATTCCAGTCAATTGCTTTTCGTCTGTGCTGAGCATGTATTGCCGACATGGAGGTAAATATAATTGTTGACAGGGACGTCCCGATTGCCATATGTGCTGCCATGCCTACGGGTATGGCGAGAACACCAAAGATAAAAATCAGGATAGGGACCAGGACGATCCCGCCGCCAACTCCTAGCATTCCTGAAATTATGCCCGCGACTGCTCCGGAAAACAAATAAAGCCAGACGATGTTCATGCTCGTACCCATCGTTATTTAGAGTCCTGAAGGCATCGCGCTATCCCATGAAGGGGCAAGCCGATTACGGGCGTCGTCGCCAAGGCGGACCCCAACACCCCGATCAGGAAGAGCATACTGGGGCGCATGCACCGGTCCCCGGTTGAGGACTGGCGCCACTCCAAAGGGTTGCAGATGGTGAATCTCCAACGTGGTGCCGTTACTCACAAGTTTAGGCATAGATCGGTAGTGTCCGGTCTTAAAATACTATTTTCACCGTCCCAAAGAACGAGCGTGGCATCATAGGCTCTGCAACGAGGTAGTTGCCAGGCTGATTATTAATATAGGGGAACTGCTTTTCGAGAACCGACGCTTCGGAGTTCAATAGGTTCACCCCGCTCAGACTGAACGTCACATTTTTAAACCCGTACCGATGTATTCGAAAGGTATGCGCAAGGTTGAAGTTCATGGTCGCATAGGCGGGCATACTGATAGAAGTTGGTGCACCCGTACTGGCCTCAATATATTGCGGGCCGACCAGATTGCCGTACAATCGGGCGCGCGTACCCATGTAATGACCTTCTATCCCCACACCCGCAAGATAAGTTGGGGTATTGGCCCGCGGCTCTCCAATGCTGGTGGCAACTCCATAGGCACTTGACGAGTTTGAGGTGTAATGTGCGTCCTGAAGCGAGTAGTTCCCATAAATCGATATATAATTATCTAATGCGTAAGCAGTGGCAATGTTTATGCCTTGATACGATGAAGAACCGATATTGTACTCATAAGTCAACCCTGTTGTTGTATCATAGTAGGAACTGAATGTATGTGTGAAGTCTGAACGATATAAAGAAATACTCGCATCAAGACCATCATGCTTGTAAGCGACCCCAAACTGATACGTGTTGACTTGCTCCGGCTTTATGGTCACTGGCGTCGATGGCGATGTCGATGTGGCATTGCTATCAGCCGCATAGAACGCGGTGATATTCGGATATTTGTACCCAACCGCATAGTTGGCATACAGAGTTACCGCTTTTGTCGGCTTATACTGGATACCGGCGTATGGACTCACCTCACCGTAAGAGCGGCCACTGCTCGCACCTACGGCGTAGTAGTAACCTGGCACGTCATTTATATGCGTGCTCACCGTCTCATATTTCAGACCGGGGGTGATGGCCAAAGAGCGCGTCGGCTTGATTTTGGCTTGCGCATAGAGCTTACCGTACAGGCGCCATGCGTGCTCATTCCAAAGGTCGTTGTAACCGGCCACTTCGGGGACATTCCGGCTTCCATAAACATAGTTCTGCGAATGATACAGAGAGAATGCACCTAACCCTCCGACTTTCAAGTCCACATAATGGCTGAGCCACTCGACGGAAGGATTAAATCCGAACGTATTCGTAGTATAGCTGTAACTATGATAATTATCTCCGTTAATAGTTTGGGCCTGACATGCCGCAGAATTATTACCGGCAAAATCATTTCCAGAATACTGGCAGACAGTTTGTGCCGGATTGAGATAAAAGGTAACAAAGCTGTTATAAGGCATATTGACACTGGGATTCACATACTCCAAACGATTGGAGTTGGTAAAGGCATAAAATCCCTTGAAACCAAAAACGGCGTGAGATGAGATAAGCGTTTTATTCTGCACAATAGCCATCATATGTTCCGCCGTACCATTCGCATAGGTAACAGACAGCGGCCATTGGTAATAGGGTCCATATTGCTGCAACAGTGCGACCGGCATTCGCGCCGCGGTCGCGCCCTGATTCTTGTTCAGTAAAAATATGACTGACCACTTGGAAGTCGGCGAAATTTGTGGCAAGTCATAGGCCGCATAGTAGGAATATTCGCGATCCGGGCTGTGGTCCAGGTAGCCTGCGGTCTGGCGCGAAGAAAATCTCAACAGGAGGTTGCCATAACCAGGGTTTGCGCCGGTGTTGATCTCGGCGCCATAGCTGCGCGTGTTAAAGGAACCATAACCGGCAAATACTGACTCGTAACGTTTTGCCGATGGAATCTTCGGCAGATAATCAATATTCCCACCAATAGCGCCGACGGCGTTGATATCTGGCGATGGTGTACCATAGGTCACCCGGATGCCGGAGGTTTCACCCAGCGTAACCGGGATGAGATTCGTCAAATCCGCATAATTGTTATTACCTCCGGATAAACCGCCATTGAACAAATCAGCAATGGGCAAATTATCAAAGGTGTAGCCTACTTGTGTCTGAGAGAAACCACGTACGGAAATATGGGTCTTGACACCAATGGGGTTCGTGCTGGTGGCATTGACCCCAGGCACAAAACTTAGAATGGTCGAGGCATTCTGGGTAGACTCCTGGCCCTCCAAAAACTTTTGGGGGATGAGAGCGGTTTCTGCACCATAGACCGGTTTGACCTGGGTAAGCGCCGCCTTCTCGACGATTCTCAGCAAATTCTTAGAAACCGACTTAATCTTATATACTTTTTTGGCCGGAGGCGGTGTGGGGGTGGCCACTTCTGCGTAGACCGGTAGAAGTGAACTGCCCAGTAGTCCTGTTGCTACCAACAGGCTCTGCCTTAAAAGGTGTTTATTTGATTTGTTCATTGTAGACTCCAGAGGTTATACTGCTTTACATATACGCAATATCCATACCATGCCGATCTACCCGTATTTTTGTACGACACGTAAGGTATCCTTTCCTTATCCGCACCAGAATGGTGCATACCGATATTCTCTGCCCAAAAACGAGGCACCAACTATCACCTTATGATTCTGTGCATCTTGTCTGCTAGGACATACTGACCATATACAATGTATGATTAAAGTGTTATTTTGTTGTGAATGCGTTACATAAAACACAACGCCTTGAAGGATTGTCCATGAAACACCTGCGCTTGTTTAACTACATTGACACGATTGTCAGGGAAGGCTCGGTCCGTCGCGCTGCCGAAAAGCTGCATATCACGGCGTCGGCACTGGATCGCCGCGTTCAGGATCTGGAAGAAGAACTGGGTACTGGCATTTTCGAGCGGCACCCGCGCGGGATGCGTCTCTCGGCCGCAGGCGAAGTTTTTCTGGGTTATATACGCCGGCACCTTTCCGACATGCAGCGCCTACGCTCAGAAATTGATAGCCTCAACGGACTTCGCCGCGGCCATGTTGCCCTCGCCGTCAGCCCCGCATTGGCGGCCGATTTCATCCCGCGAATTATTAATACATTCAGAGAGCAGTATCCTGGGGTTTCCTTCTCGGTGACCGTAGCGAAACATAGCGATGCGATTCGTGCGTTGTTAGCATTTGAAGCCGATCTGGTGGTCATCGTGGCACCGCCCAGACACCCAGACGTCATCGACCTTGCTATATCCGAGCAGCCTCTGGTAGCGGCGATGGATCGCGCGCACCCTCTTGCCAGCCAAGGTACACTTCGCTTGAGTGATTGCATCCAGTATCCTTTGGTGTTGCCGGCACCGGGGCTTACCTCACGCGAAATGCTGGAGTCCGTGCTCCACGGTCGACGATCAGAAACTCATATCGCCGCCGAGAGCAACTCCTATGAGGTCATGCGTGGCCTGCTGTACGGCACGCAAAACATTGGCTTTGTCATTTCAACGGGGATACCCAAAAATCGCATCAACGAAAATATCGTCTATCGGCCAATTTCTGCCGTGGACATACGCCCCGTACCATTAGTATGTGCGCAACTCAAAAACCGAGGGATTTCGGTCTCTGCCGCCCGTTTTTCCAATTATCTAGCCGAGGAGCTAAATAATATGAATATCATGGAATAATATAGAGCCAGTGTAGTGTTGAATTCTGTTTGCTGTTTAATTGGCCGTTAGCGCGGATGACCTTTTGCAGGATATCCCGCACGGTTTTGATCCAGATGAAGGGGTTGGTATTGTGACGGGTAATGTAGCCCACAATTGCCCGGATGAGTTCAGGCACACTGGTGAAACGCCACGATGCAACTGCTGATCTTCGGGGGTTATATTCACACCTATAAATTCAACATCGCCCTGGTCAAGGAACCGTGTGATTACTGAGACCTACACGCTGGAAGTCAACGACCTGACCGTGCAGGTGGTGCGGAAACGGATCAAAAATCTGCGTCTGGGAGTATATCCGCCGGAGGGCAGGGTCCGGGTAGCGGCGCCCTGGCATCTCAGTGAAGAAGCCATCCGTGCCGCCGTACTGGTTCGCCTGCAGTGGATTAAAAAACATCAGCAGAACTTCGCCCGGCAAGACCGGCTCTCGCCACGGGAGTATGTATCCGGAGAAAGCCATTATTACCTGGGCAGACGTTACCAGTTGCGGGTATATCCTACGACACAGGCCGCCCATATCGCCTGCCAGCAGGGCTATTACCTGGATCTCCATGTGCGGGAAGGGGCCAGCCGCGACCACAAGGCACGGGTTATCGAAGACTGGCATCGGCAGACGCTGAAGGAACGCATCCCGGCGCTCATTGCCCATTACGAGCCCATCATGGATGTCAGAGTCGCTGAGTGGGGCGTCAAACGCATGCGAACCCGTTGGGGCACCTGCAATATCCGGGCACGCCGAATCTGGCTGAATCTGGAACTGGTGCATTACGACGTGGAATGCCTGGAATACGTGGTGGTCCACGAAATGGCGCACCTGCGGGAGCGCCTGCACAATGACCGCTTCAAGGGCATTCTGGATCAGGCAATGCCGGATTGGCGGGCCGTGCGGGCGGTTCTGAAAAGAGGCGTACCGTTGGCAACATCTGAACCAACGGGCGGCTGAAATGACGCATAAGGAAGAAACTGCTGGCAATGGGGCCTTGCGGCCGATACGATTGGCCAGATAGCCGGTCCAGAGTTGCGAGAGCCCTCAGATGGCCCCGTAGACGCCGGTGATCCAACCGATGCACCACTCCCACGGCGGGACTATTCCGTCTCCCCCGAAATGACTATCAGGCCGCCCCAAGGCAACGTGTGGGGCAGCAGCCGTTCCAGCGTTCGCGCCACCCCGTTCCCGGCAGGAAAAAATATGGCGGAATGCACCGCCAGTCGACGTACCGGCAAGCCGGAGAAAAAATCGAGCAACTCGTCGGGACGATGCCAGCGCGCCCCATGGTAAGCCCCGCTTCCACCGCCCTGCCCTTTCTGTGCATAGAGCAGGCTCGTCCGGTTGAGCCAGCCGATGGCGAAACGCCGGCGCGCCACCCGCACGATCTCGGCCACGGCCCGCCGCTCATCGTCCACAAAACACAGTGCCGCAACAGAAACCACCTGGTCGAAACTGCGGTCGGGAAAAGACAGTGCGCGAGCATCTCCGGCTATCCAGCGGATCTCAGGGGGGCCCTTGGCACGGGCGAAGGCAAGCCAGTCCGGGTTGGGATCCAGGCCAGTGACGAGGAGGCCCTCTTCGGCAAAGCGGCGGGTGAACCAGCCGGTACCACAGCCCACGTCCAGAAGTGTGTTCCCCGGCTGCGTCTGCAGGAGCCTGGAAAGCAGGCGGAACTCCGCCATGCCGATCCAGCGCCCGCGAGGGGTATCATACCAGGCGTCATAGGCGGCGGCGTCCATCGGCCCCATACCCGGCCCGGAGCCGTCAATCCTCCAGTTCCTGCACGTTCACCTTCGGCACATTCTGCAAAGCCGGGCGCTCCCAATGATAATTGCCCGTACCGCCACCCCGTTGCTCCTGTATCTGGTAGCGCTGGTACGCATGCAATTTTGCCACTTCCCGCTGCAATTCCAGTTCGGCGCGGGCAAAATCCATCGCCGGAACCGCACGTTTCGCCAGCGTACTTTGTGCGTCCTTGATGCGTTCCCTGCTTTCGTGAATATCGATATCCGCAATCCGCAGGCTGGCATCGGCGAGGATGGTTACGATATCGGGTTGAATCTCCAGCATTCCACCCTCCAGAAAAAGAATCTGCGTCTGGCCGTCTGGCTGGGTAATGCGTAACTCGCCGGGCCGCAGCCCGGACAGCAGGGGCGCATGCCCCGGCAGAATACCGATCTCACCCAGTTCCGCCGGCACCGCCACAAAACGCGCCATACCGGTGTAGACTTCGCCGTGGACATCGACAACATTCAAGCGGAATGTTCTGTTCTGCTGCATGGTCATTCCTTTTCTGAAAACATCGCCAAAAATTGCGCCTCGGTAAGCTGTTTCACACCCAGCTTTGCGGCCTTTTCGGCCTTACTGCCGGGATCCTTGCCGACTACCACATAGCTTGTTTTGGCCGACACGGAACCGCTGACTTTCCCGCCCGCGTTTTCTATGGCGGTTTTGGCCTCTTCCCGGGTCATGTTGTCCAAGGCTCCGGTGAGCACCAGGGTCATACCCTGAAAACGCCCGCCTTTTTGCGGCTGGACCACAGCCCACTGTACTCCTGCCGCGCGCAGGGCGGCAATGACGTCGCGGTTATGGGGCTGGGCAAAAAAATGGGCAACGGATTCCGCCACGATAGGCCCTACATCGGGAATGTTCTGCAAAAGCTCCGGTGTTGCGGCCATCAGGGGGTCCAGATCCCCGAAATAGATGGCCAGGGATTTGGCCGTACCCTCCCCAACCTGACGGATACCCAGGGCGTAGAGAAAACGGGGCAAGGAGGTATGGCGGGAGCGATCGATTTCGGCGAGGAGCTTTTGCGCCGAACGGCTGGCCATGCGCTCCAAGCCGCACAGAGCCGCTTCATCCAGATGGTAGATATCGGCCACGGTGTGCACCAGACCATGCCCGACCAGTTGCTCAACGAGCTTTTCGCCCAGCCCCCGGATGTCCATGGCCCGACGCGACGCAAAGTGCCGAATGGCGCCCATCCGCTGTGCCGGGCAGTACAGCCCGCCCATGCAACGATGCGCCGACTCGTTGGCCAGGCGCAAGACCTCCGAGCCGCAGACCGGACAACGCTGCGGCATGTGCCAGGGTTGTGTCGCAGGCGGCCGCTCCTCTTTGATCACCATGACCACTTCCGGGATCACGTCGCCGGCGCGGCGTACCAGCACCGTGTCGCCCACGCGAATATCCTTACGATCCACTTCATCCTGATTATGCAAGCTGGCGCGGCTCACGGTTACGCCGCCCACCTGCACGGGCTTCAAGACAGCCACAGGAGTAATCACACCGGTGCGCCCTACGGAAGCCAGGATATCTTCGACCACGGTACGCTCTTCGTGCGCCGGAAATTTATAGGCAATGGCCCAACGCGGTGCGCGGGCGGTGAAGCCCAACTGTTCCCTGGCGAGCAGATCGTCAACTTTGAACACGAGGCCGTCTATTTCAAAAGGCATGCCTTCGCGTATTTTCTGCATCTCGCTGAAATAGCGTTGGCATTCCGTGAGTTCGTGAACACCGCGCAGATAGGAGGTCACCTCGAAGCCCCAGGCAGAAAGGCGTTCCATAACCGCGATGTGGCTTTTCCCCAGTGGCACGCTGCTTTCTCCCCATCCCCAGGGGAAGTACGCGAGGGGGCGCTTTGCCGTTACGCTGGAATCCAGTTGTCGCAGACTGCCTGCCGCCGCATTGCGGGGGTTGGCAAAGGGGTTATCCCCGGCGCGCAGACGCTCGCCATTCAGACGCCGGAAAGCGGCCACGGGGATGACCACCTCTCCACGGACTTCCAGCAGCTCCGGCCAGTCCTTGCCTGTCAGTTGCAGGGGGACGTTGCGAATGGTGCGGACGTTGGCGGTGACATCTTCACCGGTCTGGCCATCTCCACGGGTACCAGCCTGTACCAGCTTACCCTCGATGTAGCGAATGTTGACCGAGAGACCGTCAAACTTGGGTTCAGCACTGAGCGGAACATCCTCGCGGCCGAGCCCCTTCTGCACGCGCGCCAGCCAGTCGCTAAAACCGTCTTGATCGAACACATTGTCGAGAGAGGTCAGGGGTATGGCATAATGCACTTCCCCAAAGACCTCCACCGGAGCCGCCCCGACCCTCTGGGTCGGAGAGTCGGCGCTTTGCCATTGGGGATTACGGTCCTCCAGGGTGCGCAGTTCGCGCAGGCGCGCATCGTACTCGGCATCACTCAGGGTCGGCGAATCTTCCCGATAGTAGGCGTTATTGGCCGCCACCAGTTCCGCACGCAATTGCTGAATACGCTCGAAGTCAGTATGGTTGACCCGCTCCACCGCCGGCTCCTTCTGTAAAAAACTGGAAATATTCGCTGCGTCAGCATATCGCAAATACACTTTCTGGTATAATTCACGAGTATTCGCTACGGCCCTCTCGACTGGACGGAGAACCCATGGCCCTCACCCTTTTTGATCTCGACAACACCCTGCTTTCCGGCGACTCCGACCATGCCTGGATGGAGTTTCTCGCCAGCCGCGGCATTGTCGATGCGGAGCGCTTCAACCGCATGAATGATCAGTTCTATGCGGAATACCTGGCGGGTGAATTGGATATTCACGCCTTCCTGGAGTTTCAGTTGGCCCCCCTGGCGGCGCATCCCCGGGCGCTGCTCGACACCTGGCACCGGGAATATCTGCAGGAGCGGGTGCTGCCCATGATCTCCGACCATGCCCGCGCCCTGATCGAGGACCATCGCCGGCAGGGCGATACCCTGGTCATCATCACTGCGACCAATCGCTTTGTGACGGCACCTATCGCCCGGGAACTGGGTATCGCCCACCTGCTGGCGACAGAGGCTGAGGAAACGGCCTCCGGCGACTTTACCGGCCGCAGTGTCGGCCTTCCCTGTTTCCAGGCCGGCAAGGTACAACGTCTGCGCGACTGGCTGGAAACACAGGGCCTGGACTGGAATCAAAGCCTCGGGGACAGCAGCTTTTACAGCGACTCCTATAACGATCTGCCCCTGCTCGAATGTGTCACCCGGCCAGTAGCCGTGGATCCCGATCCGCGCCTGCGCACCTTGGCTGAAGAGCGGGGCTGGCCGATTCTCTCCCTGCGTCCGGCATCTGCGAAGTTGGCTTTGTGAACCTGTCAGGTGATACGCCTGGCCATTGCAGCCGCCAACGCCGAACCAACTTTTTGGGAAATGGTAGACCAGTATATAATGTTCTGCTCGCCATGCATGGCACCTGGGTACTTAAAAAATATCATCAAATAACCTTCAACGTGCCCACCCGCCCCCTGACACGGCCAGACCCCGATTGACCGGACGCCGGCGGACAAACACCGACGCATATCATGCCCATCCAATAATGGACAATTCTCTACATTTTGAATATATACAGGATTCCTGTCCTTCCAAACAGAGGTAACGATTTTTAACAATTCCAGACGCATTCTTTTTGTACGGCGATCAACGCCTGGAGTTATGCCAAGGCGGTAAAATATATCCACGGCCTCACCATTGACATTACCGATTACCACTCCTTCAACAAACGGAATCTGCACTAATCTTCTTGCCATATCACGCGCGCAGGCATTAACATCTGCGACAGGGCCGATGCATTCCGGATCAACACCAAGCCCATCTATAGCATTTATGTAATATAGCTCATAATCCTTGTATCCATCTATTTGAGATTTGATATCAAATGCAAGGCGCATGGTTACCAATTGATAGAAAATAGAAAAATCATGCCTCTCTATAGAATTCAACAAGTACTTCAAATAGTGTTCGCTTGCCTTCTTTAGAACGATCTGGTCAACGCCTATGGATGCATGTCTATATCCTGCTGACCGTGATAAAAGAGCCTGATCCGTCATTGCGATGCCAGGCGACAACAGTAGCAAAAGATGCTGAACCTGTTTACGCTTGAGAAAAGCAAAATCATCTTCCGAGAGTATGGATATTATGCTTTGCGCTTCAGGAATATCATTTAAAGAACGATAGAACGACTCGACAGCATCATTCGCCTGTTCAGAGATTATGGCCTGCATACGGGACAACAACTCTATAGCCCGATTATTATATGCAGCATATGGTAGCAAATCAGTATCCATATCACTCTCCATACTGTGGCAGTATAGGTATATCATGCCAACATATAAATAGAGTATCGTTCGCCCATGTGAAACACAAAAACACCTTGATTTTCCGTACCTGCTCCACGCCGCGAACCGGAACATCCACATCCGGGTACGGAAAATTTTGCGCTCAGCATTTTTGCTTGGCGTCCGGGGAACATAGAATCAATACTATAGCATGTTGATATGGTGTTGTACTAATATCCGGAACCATCGATTCCAGCCGGAATCCGCACTAGGGCGTAGTTCCCTCATGGGTGGCTGTCTGTGCCAGGGTATCCGCCACATCCACTCGTACGACACGGGAGACACCCGGTTCGGTCATGGTGACGCCCACCAGTTGCTCGGCGACCTGCATGGTCAGGCTGCGGTGGGTCACAATCAAAAACTGGGTCTGCGCCGCCATTTTCTGCACCAGATGACAGAATCTCCCCACATTTGCGTCGTCCAGTGGCGCATCCACTTCATCCAATATACAGAAGGGCGCGGGGTTCAGGTGGAACAGGGCAAACACCAGCGCGATGGCGGTGAGTGCCTTTTCGCCACCGGAAAGCTGCTGCAGAGTGGCGTTACGCTTGCCCGGAGGCTGGGCACGCAGCACCAGTCCAGCTTCCAGAACATCCTCGCCAACCAGACTGAGTTGCGCCTGTCCACCGCCAAAAAGAACGGCAAAGAGTTCCTGCAAGGCCTGATTGACCTTATCGAGGGTGTCTCGAAAACGAACCGTCGTCTCCAGATCCATGGCCGCCATAGCCTCCGCCAGCCTGTACAGAGCAGATTCCACATCTTCCACCTGAGCCAGCAGGTTACCGCGGCGCCCCTCCAGTTCCCGCAACTCGTCTTCGGCGGCGAGATTCACGTTGCCAAGGCTGGCGATGGCCGCGCCGATTCGGGTAAGACTCTCTTCGCAGCGTGTCGCATCCGGGCAAGGCCCCGGATCGTCGCCTAAATCCTGCGCAAGCACTGCGGCACGCTGCTGCAGTTCATCCAGACGCGCCTGTAGGCCTGCGAGCTGCTGTTCGACGGCGGCCTCGGACTTCTGCAAGGCGCGCAACCCCTTGTCCAGGGCATGGCGCTGGCTTTCATGTTCGCGAATCTGCTGCCCTGCAGTCTGTGCCGCCGACTGCAAGACCTCCAGATGCACGCTACGACCTGCCCGCAATGCTCCCACCGCATCTCGCGCCTTGAGCATTTCCGGCAGGGCGGCCTGTAGCCGAAGCAGTTCCCCTTCATTCTCGGCGACAGTGGCAGCAAGCTGGTCCCACTGCTGTTGCAGGTCTTCGGCACGGGTTATGGCTGCTTCCGATTCGGCCTGCAGGCGCTGCTGCCGGAGTTCCAGCGTCTGATATTCCCCCCGCACGCGTCCATGAATTCCGCGCAGTTCGTCCACCCGGCGACGCAACGTATCCGTCCTCCGTTGGGAGTCCAGCACCACCTGCTCGAGGGCCTGCCATCCGCTTTCGTCAGCCGCCAGTTCCTGACGGAGTCCATGCAAGCGAGTTTCCAGGGCGTTGCGTTCGACGTCGAGGCGCTGGGACTCAGCCGCCCTTTCCGCGCGCTGCTGCTCTTCTGTCTCTACCCGGCTGCGCAGACGAGCCAGAGACTCCCGCTCCCGGGCGCTTTGCCGGCTCATGTCCTGCCAGCGGGCATCTGCCGTTCTGACCTGCTCCTGCAGGGTGCGCGCCTGTTGTTCCGCCGCGATCAAAGCGGCATGGGCAGCGGCTGCATCCGCCTGCGCCCGCTGGAAACACTCCCAATTTTCCGCCAATTCACGGCGGCACTGGAGCAGGCTGGCTCCGTCTTCATGCTCCGGATACGCGACCCCGGAACGATGCACCAGCACCCCCTGCGGCGTAATCCAGGCCTCTCCCGCCCGTAGCTGGTGACGTTGATCGAGGGCAGAGGCCAAGTCGGGCGCCATGCGCAGCCCCCACAGCCAGTCACTCAATCCCAAAGTTAAAGACTCGGGCATTTCCAAGACCTGCAGCAACGTGTCCGACGGCAGTTCGGCCGGCATGACCGTGCTCACCCACAACATGCTGCCCTGGGTGACCATGTTGTTGCCCTCCATCACCAGAGCGTTCAGGCGCTCGCCCAAGACCTCCTCCAGCGCCCGCTCCCAGCCGGGCTGCACGCGCATCTGATCCACCAGCCGGGAGCCGGCGGGGTCATTTTGCGCCTGCGGTTTTTGCAGCCGCTGCAGCAGGCCCTCCAGCGCCTTCTGCCGGGCACCATATTCCTGCGCCTTGGCCCGGGTGTCGTCGCGGGCATTTCGCAAAACGGCGATCCGGTTCTGGAGGGTTTCCAGCGCTTCCCGATGTGCCCGAAGCTCCGATGCGGCTTCCGCCAACACGGTTTCTGTGGTACCGCAACGCGCCGCCAGGGCTTGCATGGCGGCGCGCTCCGAGGGTATGTTCGCGGACTGCCGCTGCAGGCGGCGTTCGATGTCCTCCAAGCGAGGCTCCAGTTCGCGGATTTGCGCCATCGTCACATCCCGTTTGCGACGCATTTCGGCCAGAGCCTGTTGCTGGTTCTGACGTTCCTCATCCTGTTTTTCGAGCCCCCGCTCCGCTTCCCGCCGCAAGCGTCGGGCACTGTCCTCCTCGCCGCTCAGTGCCTGCCGTCGCACAGCCAAATCCTGCAAACGTTGCTGCCGCTGGTTTTCGTCTTCCGCCTGGCATATCTGCTCAGACCGGACTTTCTGCTGCTGTGCCTGGCCCTGGTCCAGACTGGTCTGCACGCGCTGAAGGGCAGCTTGCTGCTCTCGCAGCTGATGTTCCATATCGCTCTGCCGGGCCTGCACCGCATACAGTTCACCCTGTGCCGCGGCGATGTCTTCCTGCATGCGCCGGTCCTCCGCACGGAGTTGATCCAGGGACTGGGTCACCGCATCGAGAAGGCGCTCCTCCCTTCGGTATTCGTCCTGCAGCCGGGAGCGCTGCTCCAGGCTCTGCCGGCGCTCTGCTTCCAGGGCATCCACGCGCAGGGCCAGACTCCACCACTGCCATTGGCGCTCCTCCACCCGTAGGGCGCGCAGTCTTTGCGCAGACTCTGCCTGCCGCTGCAGGCGCTGCCACTGGCCATCCATCTCACCGTGGATATCATACAAGCGCTGAAGGTGCTCCCGCGTTTCGGCGATGCGTTGTGTGGTCTCCCGCCGACGCTCCTTATATCGGCTGATGCCCCCCGCCTCTTCGAGAATGGCGCGCAGATCGTCCGGTCGCGCATCGACGATGCGCCCGATGGTCCCCTGCTCAACGATGGCATAAGCATTGCCGCCGAGTCCCGTACCGAGAAACAGATCCGCCACATCGCGTCGCCGGCAGCGGGCGCCGTTGATTCGGTAATGGCCATCGCCCTTGCGGTCCAGACTGCGTCGGACGCTGATTTCAGCCGCCCCGGCAAAGGCACCCGGTGCCGCCCCATCACTGTTATCGAAGCGCAGTTCGACTGTCGCCACCGATGCGGCCGGCCGACTGCCGCCGCCATTGGAGATCACGTCACTGAGGGTGCCACCGCGCAGTTGGCGTGCCGAGGATTCACCGAGTACCCAGCGCACGGCATCAACGGTGTTGGATTTCCCGCAGCCATTGGGGCCAATGATCACCACCGGATTGGCATTGAACTGAATGCGCGTACTTTCGCGAAAGGATTTGAAGCCCTGTAGGATGATGGCCGAGAGGCGCATGAAAGGGTGTTTTGCTATAGTATGCCGAATTGATGAAGCACCGATGATGAGGAGTTGCGAATGCCCAGTCAACCCAGCAGGGAATTAGAGCGTTTTTCCAATCCCCACCCCGAGCGGGACTATGTGGTGCACATGGATCTGCCCGAATTTACCTGCCTCTGCCCCCTGACGGGACAACCCGACTTTGCGCATTTCATGCTGGATTTTATCCCGGATCAGCACAATGTCGAACTGAAGTCCCTCAAACTCTACCTCTGGAGCTTCCGCGACGAGGGCGCCTTTCACGAGGCGATGACCAACCGCATCGCCGACGATCTGATCGGCTTGATCAACCCGCGCTATCTGCGCCTGCTGGGACGCTGGTACGTACGCGGCGGTATCACCACCGATGTGCTCATCGAACATCGTCAGCCCGGCTGGCAGAATCCCGACATACTCGGTCAATTGCCAACCGTGCGCTGGGCACAACACCAGCCGGGCCACTGACGGGCCGCCCATGCGCTGCCCACCGTCCCAATAAACGCCGTCAACGGAAAAAACCCTTCCTACCGGACTACCGCCGCGCAGGGCTTCACTATCGCGACAAAAGTACCGGCGTTCTGGCGCGCTGACAAACCCCTTCCGCAACGCTGCCGATCAAAAAATGGTTCAGGCCGCGCCGGCCATGACTGCCGATGATAACCAGGTCGGCCGGCCAAGCGTTACTTTCGTCGATGATCAATTCGCTGATATGACGTCCGCCCACATCCGACTGCAGCAGTTTGGTGTGGGCCACCACGCCCGACTGGAGCGCCTGGTCCTGCACCGCCTTGAGGATGCCTTCGCCGGCAGCCACCAGAAAGTCGATGGACTCAGGTGTTGCGAAATACATGGCGTAGACATCGACGACATGCACGACCAGCAACTGGGCCCGCTGCTCCCGCGCCAGTCCAATGGCGGTCGCCACCGCGGCTGCGGAGGCATCGCTCCCGTCCGCCGCCAGTAATATCTGGTTAAACATCTGCCAAACCTCCCTTCTCCTTCGGCCTCCCACGGGTTCACGATCAACCGCGATCACTGGCACCTGCCATGCAGGACTGCCCCCATATAGAGGATTCAGCATAACCTCTTTCCAAGCGAAGCCATACTGTCATTATACTGCAATATTTACCGGATATACTTCGACTATGACGCAGCGGACCAAACGCATGAACAAGGCATGGCAGGACCTTCGGGAAGCCCTTGAAGGGCTTCGCACGCGGATTGTCCAGAGTGAAGCGACCCAACTTCCTCTTTTGGAGCAGCAGGACCCCAGCCTGCCGTGGCACCTCGGCATCCGTAACATGCTGCACTACCTGGCCCTGCGCAGCGTCGATTTGCGCCCCCTGCAGGAGGCCCTGTCAGACGCTGGGCTCTCTTCCCTCGGCCGCGCCGAAAGTCACGTGCTCGACAGCGTGCAGTGTACCCTGCAGATATTATATGCTGCCCTGCAAATGCCACCTGCCGACTTCAGCGACGCCACGGCCATCACGCGGGAGCAGGGTCAGCGGGCGCTTACGGACAACACCCTGGCCCTGCTCGGCAGTCCGCCGCGCCAGCGCAGCACCCACATCATGGTGACCCTGTCCGGCGATCGCGCCGATGATGCCGATTTTTTCCGCAGACTCTTGACTGCCGGCATGAACATCGCGCGGATCAACTGCGCCCATGATAGCCCAGGCATATGGCGGAGGCTCGCCGAACAGGTCCGTACCGCGAGTCGGGATACGGGCCAGCCCTGCCGAATTCTCGCTGACCTCGCCGGGCATAAGATCCGCACCGGCCCCCTTCCCGATGCACCGGGAGTGATCCATCTGCGTCCCGAACGGGACCGCCTCGGCCGTCTGCTGGATCCGGCGCGCATGACCGCGATGGCCTGCCATCAGGCGCATTCCTCGCTGCCTCCGGGAGCGGACTGCCTGCTCCTCCTGGTATCCGGCAGTGCCATGCCCCAGCAGGGCGAAGACCTGCTCTGCCACGACGCCCGCGGCAAGGAGCGTGTGCTGGTGGTGGAACGTGTTGAAAACGAGATGATCACGCTGCAAGCCACGCAGGGCTGTTATTTCATCGCCGGAAACCGTTGCCGGAGCCGGCGCCGCCGCCATGTGCAGGGATACTTCGCGGGCATTCCCCAAAGCTTCGTCCCCCTGCATCTGGAAATCGGCGATTCGCTCCTGCTGCAAAGTCAGGGCGGACCCGGCGGGCCCGCCCTGAACGGGCTGCCGGCCAGGATTTCCTGCACCGTCCCGGAGGTCATTCCCCAGTTGCCCATCGGTCAGCCGGTGTGGATGGACGATGGAAAGATCGCCGCCGTGGTGTTGGAACAGACCTCCGCAGGAGCGCTACTGCGCATCACCAAAACCAAACCAGGAGGCGCCCGCCTGCTGCCGGACCGGGGGCTCAATTTTCCCGGCCTCGCCTTGGAACTTCCGGCTCTCAGCGCCAAAGACCTGGACGATCTGGGCACCATTGTTCCCTTGGCGGATCTCGTCGGTTTTTCATTTGTGGAGAACGCCGGGAACATGCGCAGCATGCTGGAGGCCCTGCGTCAGCGGCAAGGCGAACACTTGGGTGTCATCGCGAAAATAGAAACGGCCAGCGCCTTTCACCACTTGCCCGAGATCCTGCTTGCCGCGCTCGGGCGCCAACCGATGGGCGTAATGATCGCGCGCGGTGATCTGGCTGTCGAGGTGGGGCCAGAACGACTGGCAGAAGTCCAGGAAGAGATACTCTGGCTGGCGGAGGCGGCGCATCTGCCCGTCATCTGGGCCACTCAGGTGCTGGAACAACTCACCAAAAAGGGCGTCATCTCCCGGCCCGAATTCACCGACGCGGCCATGGGGGTGCGCGCCGAGTGCGTGATGCTCAACAAAGGCCCGTACGCCGTGGAGGCGGTGCATACCCTGAACGACATTCTCACCCGTATGCAGGCACACCAACACAAAAAATTCAGCCGGTTACGCGCCCTGCACTGGGGCGCGTCGGGGGAACCGCCGGATCAATGGCCGGAACCACCGCGCTGACGCTGAATACGGCGGCTGCGGATTTGCCACAGGGTCTGCAACAGTCCTATCGCTACATAGGAAATCACGGCGATAAACAGGACCAGCGGCGGATGCACGGCTACCAGGGCGACCGCCAGCACCACCAGAATCGCCAACGCAAAGGGCACCCGCCCGTGCAGATCGAAATCCTTGAAACTGCGGAAGCGAACATTGCTGACCATCAGCAGACCCAGCGCGTAGACCAGTCCCAGGGCCAGATATTCGCTGATCTGCGTCAGCCAGGGGTACCCCTCCCCTACCGCCACCCAAACCAGACTGGCCAACACGGCCGCTGCCGTAGGTATGGGCAAACCCTGGAAGTAGCGCTTGGATGCACTATGTATCTGGGTATTGAAGCGGGCCAGGCGCAGGGCGCCACAGGCCGTATAAACAAAGGCCCCCAGCCAGCCAAAATTGCCGAAATCCCGCAGCCCCCACAGAAAAACCAGAATGGCCGGTGCCATACCAAAAGCGATCACATCCGCCAATGAATCATATTCCGCGCCGAATGCGCTTTCCGTATGAGTCATCCGTGCCACACGCCCATCCAGCCCATCGAGCATCATCGCGATGAAGATGACCATGGCCGCCACTCGGTAGTGGCCATTAATGGAAGCGATGATGGAGTAGAAACCCGCAAAAAGGCTGGCCGTGGTAAAGAGATTGGGCAGGACATAAACGCCACGGCGCGGATATCTGGGATTCATGCCTGCCGCACGCCCAAGGTCGCAATACACTGGGCGCCAGAACGGACCCGCTCTCCTATGGCCACCAAAGGCTGGGCACCCAGCGGCAAGTAGGTGTCCACCCGCGAACCGAAGCGGATAAAGCCGAAGCGCTGCCCCGACACCACTGCCGCATCGGCAGCGACATAACAGACGATACGTCGCGCGACCAGGCCTGCCACCTGCACGACGGTCACATCGCTGCCGTCGCCCGTCCTGACCCACAGGGCGTTGCGTTCGTTCTCCAGAGATGCCTTGTCAAGCGCGGCATTGAAGAACTTACCCGGGAAATACCAGACTTTCTGCACCTGTCCACTGACCGGCATGCGATTGACGTGCACATCGAACACGTTCATAAAAATGCTGATCTTGAGCGCGGGACGGGAAAGATAGGGGTCTTCGACCTGCTCAATGGCGATTACCTTGCCGTCGGCCGGGCACAGCACCGATCGCTCCGACAAGGTGGGCAACGGTCGCCGCGGGTCACGGAAAAACTGGAGACTGAAGAGAAAAAGCAGATAGAAGGGCAATGCCCACCAACTGTTGGTGAGCACCTGGAGCACGATGGCCACGCCCAGAAAGAGCGCGATAAAAGGCCAGCCCTCGCGCGCCAGCACCGGATATGGATAGTCTGTTTTCATGCGCGGAGCGTATCAGGAGCCGGGCAACGATAAAAGGGCGGAATCGCCACAGGCAAATTGCGTTTTTGCCCACAGCTATTCCGCCCCATGCAGATCGCCGCTGATCCTGGTTGCGAACTCAGTTACGCGAGCGGTCCACGATCCGGCTCTGACCAATCCAGGTCATCATGGAACGCAGCTTGCTGCCCACCACCTCGATGGGATGCTCGGCACCTATCCGGCGCATGGCCTGCATGGTCGGCTTACCAGACTGGTTCTCGAGGATAAATTCCCTGGCGAACTGGCCGTTCTGAATCTCTGTGAGAATCTTCTTCATTTCCGCCTTGGTATCCGCATTGACGACGCGCGGGCCGCGGGTCAGGTCGCCGTATTCGGCGGTGTTGGAGATGGAGTAGCGCATGTTGCTGATGCCGCCTTCGTACATGAGGTCGACAATCAGTTTCAACTCGTGCATACACTCGAAGTAGGCCATTTCCGGTGCATAGCCGGCCTCCACCAGCGTTTCAAAGCCCGCCTGCACCAGCGCCGTGGCACCGCCGCAAAGCACCGCCTGTTCGCCGAAGAGGTCGGTTTCGGTCTCTTCCCGGAAGCTGGTCTCGATCACGCCGGCACGGGTGCCGCCGTTGGCTTTGGCGTAGGACAGGGCGATATTGGTGGCATTGCCGCTGGCATCCTGATGCACCGCGATCAGACTGGGTACGCCGCCGCCCTGGGTGTAGGTGGAACGCACCAGATGCCCCGGGCCCTTGGGCGCCACCAGGAAGCAGTCCAGATCGGCACGGGGATGAATCTGGCCGAAATGGATGTTGAAGCCGTGGGCGAATACCAGTGCCGCACCCTGCCGGATGTTCGGTGCGATCTCATCGCGGTACAGTGCGCCCTGGCCTTCATCGGGGGTCAGGATCATCACTACATCGGCGGCGGCCACGGCTGCAGCCACTTCCTTGACTTCCAGCCCCGCCTTGCCCGCCTTCTCCCAGGAGGAAGAGTCCTTGCGCAGGCCGACCACTACGCTCACGCCCGAATCCTTGAGATTCAATGCATGGGCGTGGCCTTGGGAACCATAGCCGATGATAGCCACTTTTTTCTTCTGGATCAGGGCGAGATCGGCATCGTTATCGTAAAAAACCTTCATGTTGAGCCTCTTAAATATCGGTTAAGGGATTATAAACGGATTGTTCCGATCCTATATGGCCTTGGCGCCGCGACTGATGGCGCTGGCCCCGCTGCGCACCACTTCGATGACCATGCCGGGATCAAGAGACTGGATAAAAGCATCCAGCTTCTCGCCGGTACCAGTCAGTTCCATGGTATAGGAGCGGTCCGTCACGTCGATGATGCGCCCCCGGAAAATATCCGACAGCCTTTTGACTTCCTCGCGATCCGGCCCCATGGCATGGACCTTGACGAGCATCAACTCACGCTCGATATGCGGTCCTTCGGTCAGGTCATGGACGCGGACCACTTCCACCAGCTTGTTCAACTGCTTGAGGACCTGTTCCATGATCTCGTCGGAGCCGCGGGTAGCCACGGTCATCCGCGAGATACTCGGGTCATGGGTCGGCGCGACCGTCATCGCCTCGATGTTATAGCCACGCGCCGAGAACAACCCCGCCACCCGAGACAGGGCTCCCGCCTCGTTTTCCAGCAGAATGGAAATGATATGGCGCATGGTCATACCAGAATCATTTCGGAGAGGGCTGCACCCGCAGGCACCATGGGGTAGACGTTCTCGGTCGGGTCCACCTGGAAGTCCATGAACACCATCCGATCTTTCAGACGCAGCGCCTCGCGGATCACCGGTTCCACATCGGCGGGCGTGTGGGCGCGCAGACCGACGTGCCCATAGGCTTCGGCCAACTTGACGAAATCCGGCAAGGCATCCACATAACTCATCGCGTAACGGTTCTCATAGAAGAACTCCTGCCACTGGCGCACCATCCCCAGATAATGATTGTTGAGACACGCCACCTTGACGGGCAAACGATATTGTAAGCAGGTGGACAACTCCTGAATATTCATCTGGATACTGCCGTCGCCCGTAATGCAGACCACCGTCGAATCCGGCTCGGCAACCTGTGCGCCCATGGCCGCCGGGAGCCCGAAGCCCATGGTGCCCAGCCCGCCGCTGTTGACCCAGCGCCGTGGCCGGTCAAAACCATAAAACTGTGCCGCCCACATCTGGTGCTGTCCCACATCCGAGGTGATGATGGCGTTACCTTCCGTCAGTTCAAAGAGTTTCTGCACCACAAACTGCGGCTTGATGACACGATCATCCTGGTTATAGTGCAGACAGTCACGCCCCCTCCACTCCTCGATCTGCGCCCACCAGGTCTGCATGGCTTGGGGATCGTTGCGCTGATCGTTCTCCTCCAGCATATGATTCATCTCCAGCAGCACCTGCTGCAAATCGCCAACGACGGGCACATCCACCCGCACATTCTTGGAGATGGAGGAGGGGTCGACATCCACATGCACAATCCGTGCGTGCGGCGCGAATTTGGCGAGGTTGCCCGTGACACGATCATCAAAACGCGCGCCCAGGGCCACCAGCACATCGCAATGCTGCACCGCCATGTTGGCCTCATAGGTGCCATGCATGCCCAGCATCCCGAGGAACTGGCGATCGGATGCCGGATAAGCGCCCAACCCCATGAGGGTATGAGTGATGGGCACGCCCAGGGTACGGACCAGCTTGCGAAGCGCCTCAGAGGCGTTGCCAAGGATAATGCCACCGCCGGTATAGAACATCGGCCGCTGCGCGCCGGTAATGATCTGCATCGCCTTACGTACCTGCCCCGAGTGACCTTTCACCGTCGGTTTGTAGGAACGCAGAGTGATTTTTTCGGGATAGTGATAGGCGGCCTTATGGCTGGTGATATCTTTGGGGATGTCCACCAACACTGGCCCAGGTCGCCCCGTCGCCGCCAGATAAAACGCGGTCTTCAGGGTGCTCGCCAGATCACGAACGTCCTTCACCAAAAAATTATGCTTGGTGCAGGGCCGCGTGATACCCACCGTATCCACTTCCTGGAAGGCGTCATTACCGATGAGCGCAACGGGCACCTGCCCGGTGATCACCACCAGGGGCACGGAATCCATGTACGCCGTGGCAATGCCGGTAACCGCATTGGTGGCACCCGGGCCGCTGGTGACCAGCACCACACCGACCTTGCCGGTCACCCGGGAATAAGCATCCGCCGCATGCACCGCCGCCTGCTCGTGGCGCACCAGAATATGCTTGACGGCATCTTCCTGGGCCAATTTGTCATAGATATACAGCACGGCGCCGCCCGGATAGCCGAAAACATATTCCACGCCTTCGTCACGCAAGGCACGGACTACAATCTCCGCCCCCGTCAGCTCTTCCGTCTGCTGTCCGGGAACAGGGCGATCCTGCGTGGTCGTCGGGGACGTCATCGTCATACTCCTCTGGGAACAAAGTGTCAGCAAAAGCTAGACATTTTTTGTGGTGAGGTCAAATAAAAAAGCCTTTGCACCCTCGGCTTGCGGGTTATGGCATCATAACGCGCCATCAGTGCTTTGTTTTACCGGTTGTGCAGAGACTCCAGATAAGCGCGTGCCTTGCGGATCAACGCATCAGGTAGCCCGCGCCGAGCCGCGATGACCAGCCCCATGGAAGACCCCGGCACGCCGATCTGCAGATCATAGGTGGGCTCCAGGCGCTCCTGATCAAAGCGCATGGAGGCGTTACGCAGACAAGAGTGGGCATCCGCAAAGGCCTTGAGCGGCGTGAGATGGGTCGTCACCATCCCGCGCACTCCGCGTCCCGCCAGGTCGTCGAGCACCGCCATCGCCAGCGCAGCCCCCTCCTCCGGGTCCGTACCAGTACCCAGTTCGTCGAGCAGGATAAGGGTATGGTCATCCGCATCCGTAAGCAGTCTCTTGAGAACCTCTACATGGCCGGAATAGGTAGACAACGCAAAAGCGACGCTCTGCGGATCGCCCATATCCACAAAAATGCGGGTGAAATTTCCGACCACGGCGCGCCCGCTTACCGGAATGTGCAAACCGCAGTGGGCCATCACCGTGAGCAATCCGACCGTCTTCAGCGAAACGCTCTTGCCGCCCGTATTGGGTCCGGTCACCACCAGAATCGGGCACTCCGCATCGATATGCACCGATAGCGGCCGGGGCTGGGGGCCATGCTTCTCCGCATAGGCGAGGATCAGTTGTGGATGATAAGCCCCTTCCAGCAACAGCACCGGCTCATCCACCATCTCCGCCGCTTTGCCATGGAGATGGATGGACAGTTGCGCGCCCGCGATGGCGAGATCCAGCCAGGTGAGTGACTCCACCAGATGCTGCAGGCCGCTCAGACGGTCGCGTGCCGCGTCACTGAGGGCACGGAGGACGGCCTGGTTTTCCTGCTCGATACCGCCGGCGAGCTTCTCCAGCCGGTTGTTGCCCGCCACCATCTCCATCGGCTCTACCAGGACACCATGCCCACCAGGACCTGTGCCGCGCCGCACTCCGCGAATATTGTCCACCGCCCCATCGGGCAAATGCACGCAAGCACGCTGACCGGCCCAGTGGATCTTCGCTCCCGCTACCCGCAGGTGTCCCTGCAGGGTTTTCTGAATCTGTTCGCGCTCCGCCCTCAGTTCACCATGCAGTCGGCGCAGCGCCTCGTTACCATCCTCGCGCACGTTGCCGTTGGGCAGGAGTACGGCGTCCATCCGCGGCAACAGGTCCGCTGCCGCATCCAGGCGCTCCGGGCCGGCGGGCAGAAGCGCCGGGCGGTTTTCCACGTAAGGCCGCAACTGCACGCCGACGCGCAACAACAGTGCGAGGTTGCGAAAGGCGGTGCCGGCCAGCGCCGCCCCGGGCGACGCCACCTGGCGGATGGCAGCCCGTACATCCGGCAGATCCGGGAGGACTGGGCCTTCACCGGATTCCAGGCCCAGGCGGGCGGCGGCGATGGCCGCCTGCAACTGGCGGGCGGCCATCAGCGTTGGGGCGGGGGCAATATTGCGCGCGGCATCGGCCCCGAAAGGCGTTGCGCAGAGCCTTTCGAGCAGCCGGCGGATACCCTCGAATTCCAGGGGCTTGAGGTCAGCTTCCATGGGTACTCCTGGTGATTGGTTGGCAAAAAGGGGTAAAAGGCGGGGCGGCAATGCCAACCCGCTCAGTCCTGAAAAATCTCCCGCCACCAGCGCTTGCGGCCTTCGGGCACCACGAACTCCCCCAAAGGCTCGGGAGGAATCCGGGAGAGTATCCAGCCGGCCGGAACCACTTTGCCGCTGCTGCCACAGGACGCACCCAGATTGTTGGGATCATAAATCTTGACCAGTTGCGGATGTTCAAAATCATCCACATAGACGATGCCGAGATATCTTTCTTTGTGGTCATGATGCAACAATATATCGATCGCACCCAGTACCTTGCGGAAGGTCACCGCGTCCAGGGGCGCCTGCGGAAAATCCACCCCGACGAAATACACATACCATCCGCCGTCCGCCTGTTCCACCAGCGTTTTCTGAAATGTATCCCAGCGCGTCCAGTCCCGGATGCCGTATAGCATGCCATTGTATAATTTCATGAATTCAGACATCACACCTCCTTTGCAACACCCTGGAAGCTGACCAGCACCCGGCGGCTGACTGGTCGCACCCGGTGTTCAAACAGAAAAACTCCCTGCCAGCCCCCCAGCCCCGCCCGCCCCTCCCGCACCGGGATGATCAGACTATTCTGAGTCAGCGCGCTGCGCAGATGTGCCGACATATCATCCGGCCCTTCATTGCGATGGCGAAAGCCGGGATCACCATCCGGAACCATGCGTGCAAAATAATCGAGGATATCCCTTTGCACATCGGGATCAGCGTTTTCCTGCAACAACAGACTGGCCGACGTGTGAGGGACGAAGAGGTTCACCCACCCCTCTCCGGCACGCACCTCCTCCAACCACTCCTGCAATTTCGGGGTGAGATCGTAGAGTCCGCGACCACCATTGTCCATCTGCCATGCACCGCTGTACTGCTTCATTCCTCTTCCCCCTGCTTCTCAGCCCCGGCAATGCCTGCACTCCCGGATCGCTTGCCACGGCGCCGCGCCTGGAAAAAATCCCGCAGCAGAGTTGCGGACGGCCCCGCCAACAAGCCACCCTGCGCCATGACGCGGTGATTAAAGCGGTCATCTTCCAACAGGTGGTAGAGACTTTCCACAGCACCCGCTTTGGGGTCCGGCGCGCCATAGACGAGACGCGCGACCCGCGCGTGCAGCAGCGCCCCCACACACATCACGCACGGCTCCAGCGTGACGTAGAGGGTCGTGCCGGTCAACCGGTAGTTTTGCAGGGACCGGGCCGCTTGGCGCAGTACGCGCATTTCCGCGTGGGCGCTGGGGTCGTGGTCCCGCACCGGCGTATTGTGCGCCGCCGCCAGCAGATGGCCGCCGACATCCACCAGGACAGCGCCCACGGGCACCTCACCCTGCCCTGCCGCACGCGCTGCATAGTCCAGCGCCAGCGCCATCCACGCGGCATCCCGGGAATCGGGGTCTTCGTCCGTTACCATCATGAAACTCCTCAGATCACCTCACTGAAGACCGGGTGGCCACACAGCACCGCCGGCATTTCGGTGCATGGTAACCATTTTCCGCCGCCACCCGCCTTGACAGAATCGGGAATGCGGCTAATTTCCCCCACCAGTTGCGCAAAAGCCTCACAACTTGCGCGA
Source organism: Acidithiobacillus ferrooxidans ATCC 23270 (assembly GCF_000021485.1). NCBI lineage: Bacteria > Pseudomonadati > Pseudomonadota > Acidithiobacillia > Acidithiobacillales > Acidithiobacillaceae > Acidithiobacillus > Acidithiobacillus ferrooxidans. Next base: position 669,156 of record NC_011761.1, on the reverse strand, counting down.
GCGCTGTTGGCTTTTTGCAAATCGCATTGGTGTAGTATCCGTCAGACTATAAAAAGGGAGTAAACGTGCTGCGTCTACCAAGTCCTCCTTTGCTCGGCCTGGATATCAGTCCGGACGCGGTAAAACTCGTGGAACTCTCGAAGCCCCGGGGGGGAATTCGCGTCGAACACGCCGACTCCGAAGCGCTTCCGCCAGGCGCCGTCAATGATCGCGACATCCTGGACGCGGAGGCAGTCAGGCGCGCAGTGCGCGCCATTCTGGAACGATCCCGCATCCGCACCAAGGCCGTGGCGACCGCCTTACCCGCCAATGCCGCCATCGTCAAGGTCATAGCACTTCCGGAAGACCTCGATGAAGTGGGTATGGAGGAGCAGATCCGCTTCGAAAGCGGCCAGTATATTCCCTACAGCATTGATGCCGTCAATTTCGATTTCGCGGTACTCGGGCCGGACGCCAACAGAAGGGGGTATAACCATATATTGTTGGTGGCGTGCAAAAAAGAAGCCGTCGAAGACCGCGCAGCGGTGCTGGAAGAGGCCGGCCTCAAGCCCAAAATTGTCGACGTCAAGCCCTTTGCGCTCTGGTTGTTATATGAGCACCTTGCCAGTGTGTCCCCACCACAGCGCAATATTCCGGGCAGTGCGGTCATTCTGGTGGAGATGGGTAGCATCACCACGAACATTTACGCTTTTCAGGAAGGCCACCCGGTCTACTCCCGAGAACATAATTTCGGTCTCAGTCGTCTGATCGAAGAGATCCAGCGCCGCTACGACCTCGCCCTCAACGATGCGCAACGCATGGAGCGCTTCGGCGGTCTACCGCCGGACTATGGGCGTGATGTGCTCAGCCCCTTTACCCGGAGCATGGCGCAGGAATTGTTTCGCTCTCTGGACTTCTTTCAGGCCAGCATGCCGGATATTCCGGCGGGATCGGTGCATCTCTTTGGTGTCGGAGCCCGGATTCCGCAACTTGGCGAACAGTTGCGCCAGCTCGTGAACTTTCCGGTCTACGTGCCAGATCCTTTTGCGGGCATGGAAATGGCCCCTCAGATCAGTCGTCGTTTCATGGATGCAGACCGGTCATCCCTGGCTGTTGCCTGCGGGTTGGCGCTAAGGAGGGTTTCTGCATGATCCGCATCAATCTGCTGCCTTATCGGGAGGCCCAGCGGGTCCAGCGCAGCCAGCTTTTGGCGCTGGCTCTCGTCGGCATCCTGCTGCTCACCGCGCTGTTCTACTACGGCATCTACAGCATCTTCAGCGCACGCGTTTCCGCCGAACAGCAAAAAGTGCAGTATCTGCAAAACGTCACCACCCAACTGAATCAAAAAATCGCGTCCGTCGCCGACCTGCGCAAGAAACGCGACCAACTGCTCGCCCGCGAGGACATCATCACCGACCTGCAGGACCAGCGGGATATGGTGGTGCATCTCTTCAACACCCTGGCCAGGGTTACACCCGATGGCGTATTCCTGACCCACCTCAAGCAGGCAGGCGACAGCATTACCGTCGACGGCTATTCCCAGGCAAACGATCAGGTCGCGGCGTTCATGCGCAACATCGAGGCCTCCAGGATTTTTGAGAAGCCGGAACTCAACATCATCAGTAAATCCAAACTGGGTAACGAAGAAGTGGGGCAATTCACGCTGCAGATGAGCATCCGCACGCCAACCGCCGCGCATAAAAGTGGCGCGCCTGCGCAGAATAAGGATACCCGGCCATGACCTTTGACGAACTCCGCAATCTGCAAATCGACGACATCGTCCGCTGGCCCGCCAAAACCAAACTCGTCGCCATCGTTATCATCGTCCTCATATTCGGTATCCTGGCCTGGTTTGAGTTCATCTCACCCGAGAACAACCAATACAATCAGCTAAAAACCCAGGAAGACAGCCTGAAGACCCAGGTGCGGCAAAAACAGTTGCTGGCCGCCTCCCTGCCCGCCTACCAAGCCCAGATCAAAGAAATGAACCGGCGTTTTCAGGACTTTCTGCAGCAGTTGCCCAACCGCACCCAGATCCCCTCCTTGCTGGATGACGTGACCCTGGCGGGACGCAGCCGCGGGCTGGATTTCGAACTCTTCCAGCCGACCAGTGAGGTCAACAAAAACTTCTACGCGAAGATACCGGTAAGGCTCAAAGTGGTCGGTACCTACAATGATATCGGCCGCTTCGCCGCTGCGGTGGCCGCCATGCCCCGTATCGTCACCATCAACGATATCGACATTGCGCGGATGCCTGATGTGGGTACGACCAGTCTCGCCAAGGCGCAGGCTTCCCAGAAACTGGTCATGCAGTGCACGGCAACCACCTATCGTTACCTGGATAACCGGGACAATGCCGGTGGCCGGGGCAAGAATGGGGGCAAGTCATGAAGCGTTCTTTCCGTATCATGATGGTGCTTACCGGCATGGCGTTGCTGGGCGGCTGCTCGGAGAGCGACAACCTCAGTCATCTTCAGGCTTTTGTAGCCAACGGACCGAAAATCAGCGCGCACGTCACGCCGCTGCCCAAGACCCCCGCTTACCAGCCGAAGGCTTATGAAAATCCAACGAATCGCGACCCCTTCACGAGCTTTTCGGAACTGCTACTTCGCAAGGAGGCCGCCGCCGCCAGCACGGGTCCACGTCCCGCCAGTCATGGACCACTCCAACCCCTGGAGAAGTACGCGCTTTCCAGCCTGAGCGTGACCGGCATCGTCCGCGACAGCCAGGGCAAGCTCTGGGCCGTGCTCCTCACACCGGATCATAAGGTGTATCGCGCCACGGTCGGCAGTTACATCGGCACCCATGACGGTCGCATCGTACATATTGACGACGGCATGACGAAGCGGTCGGTTACCGTCGAACAATTCATGCCCAACGCCTTCGGTGGATTCCAAAAAGAGCAGACTGTCCTGCAGATGCAGAACAGCCACTGAACACGACTTGCCTAACCCCAAAGAATACAGAGGATAGCGATAAGATGAGCCCTGCATCCAGTACCTCCCGCCACACTCGCCGTGTCACCGCAAGTTCGCACGCACGGCTTCCGCTGCCGAGGCCGGCAACCCTTGCCGTTCTGGCGGCGGCCCTCTGCCTGAGTTCTGGCGCCGCGTGGGCGGAGAGCCTCATCAGCAGCATCACGCCGGTACAGGATCAGCATGGCACGGCCTTTCTCATCCGCAGTGACAGTCGCCCCGCCTATGATGTGAATACGCTCAACGGTGGCTACCGCGTACGCATCGATTTCAGTGATGCCCACTTCCTGAACTCCGTGGGCGCCGTCGCGGGCAGCGGCGCGGTGCAAAATGTACTCACCGAGAATATCGGTCACCACGCCCGCCTTGATCTGCTGCTGAAGTCGCCGCAGGCGATCATGATGGAGCCCGCCCCCGAGGGTTATCGACTCGCGCTCGTCGCCGACAAAGGCAACACGGCGACTTCTGCAGCGAGTACTTCGACGGTACCCGCTACCAGCAACGTGGCCCCCGCACCGGCGGCCGCGGCACTACCTGTGCCCGCACCGACCACCGCTTCCGGCACCCAAATCAACGACCTGAGTTTCAAGCGTGGCAAAAACGGCGGCGGCATCCTCGATCTTTCCATCTCCGGTCCGCAACCGCAGATGAACGTCACCCGCGAGAACGGTGCTCTCGTCGTCGAACTCAAAGACACGGGCATTCCGTCCAGCTATACTCACCGCTTTGGCGTCAGTCAGTTCGGCACCCCGGTTCAGTATGTGGATAGCTATCCCCTGGGGCGAAGTACCCGTCTGGTATTCGCCATTCATGGTCCTTACGAGTATTCGGCTTATCAACTGGGGCAGCGCACCTTGATCGATGTACATCCCAAAGCCGCTGAGGCCGTCGACAATCCCAACGCCGGCGCGCGCCTGAGCATGGACTTCCAGAACATCAGCGTGCGCGATGCCCTGCAGGTCATCGCCGACTTCACCCATCAGAACATCGTCGTCTCCAACAATGTGACCGGCAGCCTTTCCATCCGCCTCAAGAATGAGCCGTGGGAACAGGCCTTCCAGGTGATCCTGCAATCTCAGGGGCTGGCGGTAAAACACATCGGCAATATTCTCTGGGTGGCGCCCGCCAGCCAGATCACCAGCCAGGAAGAGGCACAACTGAAGGCCGACGCCAGCAAGCGCAAGCTGGAACCGCTGGAGACGGAACTGATCCGGATCAGATACGCCAAAGCCTCCGAGATCGCCTCGCTGTTGCAGGGTTTCGACCAGAACAAGGAACCCGGCGGCGGAGAGACCGGCAACGAAATGAATCCGGCGCAGAATGCCGCACTGGCCAGTGCGCTGGGCATTCCCAACTCCAGCCTCATCGGTAATTCCCTGCTCGGCCCACGCGGCTCCGTGGCGGTAGTGACTCGCACCAACAGCCTGCTGGTCCGGGATACCCCCCAGGACATCGCCAATATCAAACACCTGATCGCCAAGATCGATCGTCCGGTCCCCCAGGTATTGATCGAAGCGCGCATCGTCCAGGTCACCACCAGTGCGGCACAGTCCCTGGGCGTAAACTGGGGCGGCACCTATACCAGCGGCGGTGGCGGTGGCATCGTCAACCTGTCGGGCACCGGTGCTACGGGGGTTACCTCGACACAGGGCGGCGCCTACCCGATGTCCGGAACAACCACTACCACCGGAACCGGCTTCACCACCCCGGCACTGGTGAATCTGGTACCTTCCACCGCTGGCACCGCCCTCGCCAGCATGAACCCGGCATCACTGGGTTTTGCCCTGGGCACCGCCGCCGGCAATCGGATCCTGAATCTGCAGCTACAGGCTCTACAGGCCGATAATCGCGCCAAGATCATCTCCAGCCCCAAAGTCCTCACGCAGGACAATGAAAAAGCGGTCATCGAACAGGGCCAGGAAATTCCCTATCAGCAGGCCACCAGCAGCGGCGCGACGGCCGTGTCTTTCAAAAAAGCGGTGCTGAGCCTGGACGTCACCCCGCACATCTCGCCCAACGGCAAGATCACCCTGGATGTGGATGCGCGCAATGACCAACCCAACTACGCTCAGGCCATGCCTTCCGGTATTCCCATCAACACCCAGCAGGTCAAAACCAAGCTGCTGGTCAATAATGGGCAAACGGTGGTCATCGGCGGCATTTACACCGACTCGACCACCCAGAATGAAACCGGCGTTCCGCTGCTCCGGGATATTCCCCTGCTGGGCTGGCTCTTCAAAAGCCACATCAACAGTGTGGCCAAGACCGAACTGTTGGTCTTCCTGACCCCCAAGGTCGTCGGTGGCGAGTCTCCAGGGGGACTCGGCGTCGCTTCCGCCGGCAGCAATCCGGGAACATGACCGGCAGCATCATCCTCATCGGGCCCATGGGATCGGGCAAATCGACCATCGGGCGGCTTCTGGCCGCCCGCTTGCGTCTTCCTTATGTGGATAGCGACGCGCTCATCGTCCATCATACGGGGGTGGATATTCCCACTATTTTTGAGATCGAGGGGGAATCGGGTTTCCGCGAACGGGAACGCAAAATCATCGCCGACCTCTCCACCTGGAGCGAACCGATGGTACTCGCCACCGGCGGCGGCGCCATACTCGACCCGGCCAATCGACATCATCTGCGGCAGATGGGCCAGGTCATTCATCTGGATATCAGCGTCGACGAGCAACTCAGACGTATTCGCCATGACCGCAACCGCCCACTGCTGCAAAATACGGACCTTGATTGCCGTCTGAAAACACTGGCGGAGCAGCGTAATACCCTGTACCGGGAGACTGCCCACTGGCGGGTGGTGGGGGACGGTCTGCGCTCGGATCAGGTTCTGCGCCGGATACTGCGCCACCTCCAGCAGCGGGCAGGGCACCCCCCCGTCCGGGGGTAGAGGGGTCAAACCGGCGCCAAACGACCACAATGGCGCGGCGCACTTGCCTCAACGCAAAAGAACCACAACAATGGGACATAACCGGTCCATAAGAGAAAACATACCATGCGTAGTCTTTGCGTCGATCTGGGTCAGCGCAGTTACCCCATTCACACCGGCACAGGCATTCTCGCCGACTCCGCGCTCTTTGCGCCAGCTCTGAGCAAAGGTCCTGTGGCGGTCGTCACGGACAGCAATGTCGCGCCCCTCTATCTGGAGACCCTGCAAAAGACCCTCAAGGCCCTGGACAAGCCGTCGCTGAGCATCATCCTGCCAGCTGGCGAAGAGAGCAAATCCCTGGACAACATCCAGGAAATCGCCGGACGCCTGTTGAGCGCAGGGTACGGTCGCGACTGTACCCTGTGCGCCCTCGGCGGCGGGGTCGTGGGGGACATCACCGGTTTTGCCGCGGCGGTCTATCAGAGGGGGGTGGCCTACATTCAGGTGCCGACCACCCTGCTCGCCATGGTGGACTCCTCGGTTGGCGGCAAGACCGGGGTCAACCACCCCCTCGGCAAGAACATGATCGGCGCTTTTTACCAACCGCAGGCAGTGATCGCCGACACCGACACCCTGGACAGCCTGCCCGAACGGGAATTCCGTTCGGGCCTGGCAGAAGTGATCAAATATGGCCTCATCAACGATCAGGGCTTTTTCTCCTGGCTCGAAGATCACATGGATGCAGTGCTGGCCCGGGAGCCGGACGCCCTGACCAAAGTGATCCGGCACTCCTGCAAGGACAAGGCGGATATCGTGGCGCGCGACGAACTGGAAGGCGGGCTGAGGGCCATTCTCAACCTTGGACACACCTTTGGTCACGCCATCGAGGCGGCGACGGGCTACGGCCAGTACCTGCACGGTGAGGCGGTGGCCATCGGCATGGTCATGGCGGCGGATCTGTCGCGTCGCCTGGATCTGATCCGGGAAAGTGAGCAGGATCGCATCTACGCCCTGGTCGAAGCCACCGGATTGCCCACCCTGGCCCCGGCCCTCCCTGTCGCCGACTATCTCGGCTTCATGCGCGTCGACAAGAAAGCGGAGGGGGGGCGGGTGCGCTTCATCCTGCTGCGCGGCATCGGGAGTGCGGTCATCACCGGAGAGGTTCCCCCGGCCGCTATCACTCAAACCCTTCAGGCGTTCATGGAGCACGGACATGCATGAGATCAACAAGGCGACCGCAGAACTGCGGGAGGAAATGGCGCAGCGTAGCGCACTCAATCCCGGCGGTACCCGCCGCATCGGCAACTTCGGTTTCATCGAACTGGAGGAAACCTGGGGTGATGAAGCCACCATCATCAACACCGCGCGCATCAGCACCACCAACCAGCGCCTCGCCAACGGGCACGAATTTACGGATCGCGACCGCGCCCTGCTTTACCAGTTGCTGCGCGATCAGCATGGCACCCCCTTCGAGACCGTCTATTTCCGTTTCCGCTTCATCGCGCCGATTTTCGTGCTGCGCCAGTGGGTCAAACACCGCGTTTCCAGTTGGAACGAGTTTTCCATGCGCTATCGCAAGCCCATCTCCGTCGCCTATGTGCCCGATGTCACCGCGCGCACGGTGGATGGCTTTGCGGTTTTGGATGAGGCTGCCATAGACGAATATGAAGCGCTGATGGCGCAACTCTTCGCGTGGTATGAGAAACAATATAGCGCGGCATGCAGCCGCATTGATGGTGCGCGCGAATGCGGTGAACTGGCCCCCAAAGAGGGTGGGCGCGACCCTTACCGTGGCCGGGCCCGTGAACTGCTGCGCAATGTGATGCCGGTCGCCACCTACTCGGACGTCTACTGGACGGTCAACTTCCGTAGCCTGATGAATTTTTTCAAACTACGGCGCAAGCAGGATGCCCAGTATGAAATTCGCGAGTATGCCGATGCGGCCTTCGCGCTGTTCGCCGCGCGCCTGCCGCTACTCGCCGAAACCATGCAGCGGGTGCTGGACGAATCCGCGGCCGCCGGTGCCGCGGCGCAGGAATCGTCCGGGCATGCCTGATCTGGCCTCTCCGGGACAGCCCGGGGGCTTGGCACCATACGCCGCCGACCCCGCGCAGAGCCGTGGCCGCAAACACGCAGAAGAGCCGCCCGCCGGTCGCAGCGCCTTTCAGCGCGACCGCGACCGGGTCATCCACTCCGGCGCATTCCGCCGTCTGGAATACAAGACCCAGGTCTTTGTGAATCACGAGGGAGATCTCTACCGCACCCGCCTCACCCACAGCCTGGAAGTCGGACAGGTGGGGCGCGCCATCGCCCGTCAGTTGGCCTTGAACGAGGATCTGGTCGAAGCCATCGCTCTGGCCCACGATCTGGGTCACACCCCTTTCGGTCACGCCGGACAGGATGCCCTGCAGGAATGCATGGCCGGCCTAGGCGGTTTCGAGCACAACATCCAGTCCCTGCGAATCGTGGACCATCTGGAAAAGCGCTACGGCGACTTTCCAGGCCTGAACCTGACCTTCGAAACCCGCGAGGGCATTCTCAAGCATTGCGCCAAAAATAAAGCCCACGACCTGGGCGACGTGGGTGAACGCTTTTTGCGGGGCTCCCAGCCCAGCCTGGAGGCGCAGATCACCAATCTCGCGGATGAGATCGCCTATAACAACCATGATATCGATGACGGCCTGCGCGCCGGTCTGCTGAACCGCGAAGAACTCTGCGCCAACACGTTATACGGGACGATTTTCGCCGAGGTGCAGCAACGCTTTCCCGACGCTTCCGCGACCATATTGCGTCACGAAACCGGCCGCCGCCTCATCAATCTGCTCATCCACGATCTGGTCAGTGAGACCCGGCGCCGCATCGCGGCCGAAGGCGTCACCACCATAGGGGAAGTGCGGGCCGCGTCGCAGCCGCTCGCCGCCCACAGTCCGGCCATCGCCCACGAAGTCGCCACCCTCAAACGCTTTCTCTTTCAGCGCATGTATCGCCACCCCCGGGTGCACCGTCAGGCGGAAAAAGCCAAGCGCCTGGTACGCAAGCTGTTCCATACCCTGCTCGAAGATCCGCGGCTGCTGCCATTGAAATACCAGGTACGCATCAATGAATGCGACGGCGCAGCGAAGCGTCAGGCGCGTGTCGTTGCCGACTATGTGGCGGGCATGACCGACCGCTTTGCCATCGCCGAGTATGACCGTCTGTTTGACCCGCACGGCGAGGCCTGAACCTTCTCTTGCCCATCCGACCCCGACATTCCGGGAATGATCCATTTGCACCCTTGGATGGTACCCATGAGCGCGTTATAATGCCCGGCCCTGCTTTGCAGTCCGGCGACAGGGTGATGTGACGACCAGGTGACGATATGACGCAAAGCTTATACTCCTCCGATTTTGAACGGGACTCCTGTGGCTTCGGGCTGATTGCCCAGATGGACAACCAGGCCAGTCACGCCATCGTCGCGACGGCCATCGTCTCATTGGCGCGGCTCACCCACCGCGGCGCCATAGCCGCCGACGGCAAAAGCGGCGACGGTTGCGGCCTGCTGTTGCAGATGCCGGAGGCCTTTTTCCGCGCCATCGCCGCCGAACAGGGCATCACTCTCGGTACACACTTTGGTATCGGTCAGTTTTTCCTGCCTCGGGACGAAACGGTTGCAAAGACTATTCGAACAGCCCTGGGTGTTGAAGCGGAAGATCTCGGACTGCGCTGCCTGGGCTGGCGCGAGGTACCTACCGACCTTGGCGCCTGTGGTGAAGAAGCCCTGCAGAGTCTGCCGGGAATCTGGCAGGCGTTTGTGGGCCTCCCCGACGGTATGGATACGGACAACCGGGAGCGCCTTCTCTACCGCTTGCGGCGGCGGGTAGAAAAACGCTTTGCCGACGAGGGCAGTTTTTTTGCGGTGACCTGCTCCTCTCAGGCCATCGGCTACAAAGGCATGGTATTGCCGGAAAATCTCCCGGTTTTTTACCCCGACCTCCGCGACCCGCGCTTCGCCTCCGCCCTCGTCACCTACCACCAGCGTTTTTCCACCAATACCTGGCCGGAATGGCGGCTGTGCCAGCCCTTCCGCATCCTCGCCCACAATGGCGAGTTGAATACCGTGCAGGGCAACCGTCTGTGGGCCAGGGCCCGCGAGGCGCAGCTCCAGTCCGACCTGTTACCCATGGCGGAGGTGCTGCCAGCGGTGGGCGGCGGCAGTGATTCCTTCAGTCTCGACAACATGCTGGAACTGCTGGTGCAGGGCGGCATGGACTTTTTCAAGGCCATCCGCCTGCTGGTACCGCCCGCCTGGCATAATGTCCCGCGCATTGAACCCGCCCTGCGTGCCTTCTACGAATATCACTCCATGCGCATGGAGGCCTGGGACGGCCCCGCCGGACTGGTGCTCAACACCGGGCGCATCGCGGCCTGCGCACTGGATCGCAACGGACTGCGTCCGGCCCGTTATGTCATCACCAAAGACCGGATCATCAACATCTCCTCCGAAGTGGGCGTCTTCGACTACGATCACCGCGACATCGTCGTGCAGGGGCGAGTCGGGCCGGGGCAACTGGTGGCGGTGGATATGGGCACGGGAAAATTTCTGGAGTCGGCGGACATCGACGCGCAAATCCAGAACAGCCACCCCTACCGGGAATGGCTGGATCTGTATGCCGAACATCTTGACAGCGACGATCGGGCTGCCACCCCGGCGTTACCGGTGAACGACCTGCTGGTCAGTGAAAAGGCCTTTGGCGTCAGCTTTGAGGAAGAAGACCAGGTGATCCGCGTCCTCGCCGAGGGTGCCCAGGAAGCCGTCGGTTCCATGGGTGACGATACCCCCGTGGCGGTCCTGTCGCGGCAGACCCGGCACATCGCCGATTATTTCCGACAGCAGTTCGCCCAGGTCACCAACCCCCCCATAGATCCCCTGCGCGAAGCGCTGGTGATGTCCCTCAACACGGTCATCGGCAGCGAAAGCAATCTGTTTGCCGAGCGACCCCAATATGCCCGGCGCATCGAAGTACACTCCCCGGTGCTCTCCGATGCCATTTTCAGCGCCCTCACCAGCCACACGGAACCCGCCTTCCGCAGCCAGACCTTCGATCTCTGCTATTCCGCTGCGGACAGCAATCTGGGAGGGGCCATCGAGGCACTCTGCGAGGCGGTCATCGAGGCGGTGCGGCACGGGGCCGTCATCCTGGTGCTCTCGGATCACGCCCTGGAGCGTGACCGGCTCTACATCCCGGCGCTGATGGCGGTGGGCGCCGTCCACCATGCCCTCATCGATGCCGGCCTGCGCACCCGCTGCAACATCGTGGCAGCCACGGCCCATGCCCGCGATCCCCACCAGTTCGCCACCCTGATCGGTTATGGCGCCACTGCCATCTACCCCTACCTGAGCTATGCCATCATCCGCAGCCTGGCCGAACGGCACGCCTTCAGCCAGCCGGTGACGGCTCTCAAGGCACTGGAAAATTATCGCAAGGGCATCGACAAGGGCCTCTATAAGATCCTCTCGAAAATGGGGATTTCCACCCTGGCATCGTACCGCAGCACCCAGCTCTTCGAGGCGCTCGGTCTGGATCAGATGGTGGTGGAGCGCTGTTTCAAGGGGACGGTCAACCGCATCGGCGGGGCGTCGTTCAGCCATCTCGAAAACGACATCCGCCAGCAAGTCCGCGATGCGTATATGCCCCGAAAGGCGCTGCCACTGGGCGGCCTGCTCAAATATGTCAACGGCGGTGAATATCACGCCTACCATCCGGATGTCGTCCAGAGCCTGCAAACGGCGGTCCGTTCAGGGCGCTATGACGACTACCGGGTTTTTGCCGGGCTGGTGAACGATCGCCCTGTCACCAACCTGCGCGATCTGCTGCAGTTGCGCCCGGCAGCACAGCCCATACCACTCAGCGAAGTGGAGCCCATCGAAGCGATTACCCGCCGTTTCGACACGGCGGCCATGTCTTTGGGTGCCCTGTCGCCGGAAGCCCACGAGGCCCTGGCCATCGCCATGAATACCATAGGCGGGCGTTCCAATTCCGGCGAAGGCGGTGAGGATCCGACCCGTTACCACAACAATAAAGTCAGCAAGATCAAGCAGATCGCCTCCGGTCGTTTTGGTGTGACGCCGGAGTATGCGGTCAACGCCGAAGAGTTGCAGATCAAGGTGGCACAGGGCGCCAAGCCTGGAGAGGGCGGTCAGTTGCCGGGGCACAAGGTCAGCGGCATCATTGCCCGCCTGCGCTACGCCAAGGAAGGCGTCGCCCTCATCAGCCCGCCGCCGCACCATGACATCTATTCCATCGAGGATCTGGCCCAACTCATTTTTGACCTGAAGCAGGTCAATCCACAGGCCTACGTCTCCGTGAAGCTGGTCTCGGAAGCCGGTGTCGGCACCATCGCCGCCGGCGTGGCCAAGGCCTATGCCGACCGTATCACCATCGCCGGTTACGACGGTGGCACCGGCGCCAGTCCGCTGAGTTCGGTCAAATATGCCGGCTCGCCGTGGGAACTGGGGTTGGCAGAAACCCAGGTCACCCTGCGCCGCAACCACTTGCGGCACCGGGTGCGTTTGCAGGCCGACGGCGGCTTCAAAACCGGGCTGGACGTGATCAAAGGCGCTCTGCTGGGTGCGGAGAGCTTCGGTTTCGGCACCGCACCGATGATCGCGCTGGGCTGCAAATATCTGCGCATCTGCCATCTCAACAACTGCGCCACTGGCATCGCCACCCAGGATGAGACCCTGCGCAAACATTTCACCGGCCTGCCGGAAATGGTCATCAACTACTTCCGTTTCGTCGCCGAAGAAGCCCGCGAAATCATGGCGCAACTCGGCATCCGTCGCTTCGATGACCTCGTCGGCGCCAGCCAGATGCTGGAAATCGGTGGGGCGCAGACGGAAAAACAGGCACATCTGGATCTGCGTCCGCTGCTGGGCAACACCGATCTGCACAATGCCGACACCAACATTCAGACCCAGGACCGCAACCCGCCTTTCGACAAGGGGGATCTGGCGGAAACCATGGTGAAGGACGCCCGACCCGCGCTGGAAGGGCAAATCCCCACCCGTCTGCACTACCCGATCCGTAACGTGAACCGCTCCATCGGCGCCCGCCTTGCCGGAGAAATCGCCCGCCGCTATGGGAATTCCGGGCTGCGGGAAGATGCGGTACACGTCGACCTGCAGGGCACCGCGGGCCAATCCTTTGGTGCCTTCTGCGTACAGGGGATGACCCTGCATCTGCATGGCGATGCCAACGATTATGTGGGCAAAGCCATGAATGGCGGTACGATCATCATCGCGCCGCCGGCTGGCGTCACTTATGCCAGCTGGGACTCGGCCATCGTCGGCAACACCTGCCTGTACGGAGCCACCGGGGGACGCCTCTACGCCGCGGGACGCGCCGGTGAGCGCTTTGCGGTGCGCAATTCAGGAGCCATCGCCGTGATCGAAGGCGCCGGAGATCACGCCTGCGAATATATGACCGGTGGTCAGATCGTCATCCTCGGCCCGGTCGGTGTGAATTTCGGGGCGGGCATGACCGGTGGCCTCGCCTTCGTCCGCGATCAGGCCCGCCAGTTCCCTGATCAAGTGAATGGTGAACTGGTGAATTATCACGGGATCGAAACCGAATCCATGCGCGGCTACGAGGCCCTCCTGCGGCGCCATATCGAGGCTCATGTGGCCGCCACCGGCAGCGGTTATGCCGCGGGGCTGCTCAAGGACTGGACCCACTTTATCCGCGATGTCTGGCTGGTGGTGCCCAAGGCCGCCAAACTGGATGTCCTGCTCGAAGAAGCGAGCTGACCGCGTCACCCTGAGGAAAAACCATGAGTCATTTTTCATTCATCGAAGACCCGCGGCAGGACCCCAAAAAGCTGGACGTGGAAGAACGCCGCGAAGCCTTTAAGGAAATCTACCAGAGCTTTGACCTGGGCAGTGCCCAGCTTCAGGCCGACCGCTGCCTGCATTGCGGCAACCCGTATTGTGAATGGAAGTGCCCGGTGCACAACTATATTCCCAACTGGCTGCAACTCATTGTCGAGAATCGTCTGGAAGAAGCGGCCACTCTGTCCCATCAGACCAATACCCTGCCGGAAATCTGTGGCCGCATCTGCCCCCAGGATCGCCTGTGTGAAGGTGCCTGTACCCTCAATGACGGCTTCGGTGCCGTCACCATCGGCAATCTGGAAAGGTTCATCACCGAAGAGGCGCTGGCCCGTGGCTGGCAGCCGCAGATGCCCGACATCCCCCCCAATGGCAAACGGGTCGCCGTAGTGGGTGCCGGTCCGGCGGGCCTCGGCTGTGCGGACATCCTCAACCGCGCAGGCACCGAAGTGGTCGTCTTTGACCGCTATCCGGCGGTTGGCGGCCTGCTCACCTTCGGCATCCCGTCCTTCAAACTGGAGAAGGCAGTGGTTGCACGCCGCGCCAACTTGCTACAGGAAATGGGTATCCGTTTTCAGCTCGACACGGAGGTCGGCAGAGATATTTCCCTGGGTAAGCTCCTGGACGATTTTGACGCCGTGTTTCTGGGGATGGGCACCTATACCGCCAAGACCGGCGACTTCCCCGGCGAGAAACTGCCAGGTGTCCTCAAGGCGCTGTCCTACCTGATCGCGAACACCCGTCACCTGATGCAGTTGCCGGACCCGACACTCCCCTATGTCAGCCTGTCCGGCAAACAGGTTGTGGTGCTGGGTGGCGGCGATACCGCCATGGACTGTCTGCGTACGGCCATCCGCCAAGGTGCCCGCCATGTGACCTGTGTCTACCGCCGCGACGAAGAGAACATGCCCGGCTCACGCCGGGAAGTCGCCAACGCCCGCGAAGAAGGCGTCCACTTTCTTTTCAATCGTCAGCCCGTCGAAGTGGTCGGAGATGCTGCATCGGGAGCGCAGGGCGTGCGTCTGGTGGAGACCCGTCTGGGCGAGCCCGATGCCAGGGGCCGGCGTCACCCGGAAATCATTCCCGGCTCGGAACAGGTGCTGGATGCCGATGTCGTGATCATCGCCTTCGGCTTTGATCCCTCCCCTGCTCCCTGGTTTGCGGAACAGCACATCACTACGGACAGCCGGGGGCGGATCAGCACCAACGCGCAGTTCCAGACTAGCAACCCGCGCATTTTTGCCGGCGGAGACATGCGACGAGGCTCCGACCTCGTGGTCACTGCGGTGGACGAAGGGCGCCGCGCGGCGCAGGGCATCCTCGACTATCTGGGGGTATGAGCGATGTCCGCCACCCTGCAGAATGACAATTTCCTGCGCGCCTGCCTGCGTCAGCCGGTGGATCACGTACCCGTCTGGCTGATGCGTCAGGCCGGGCGGTACCTGCCGGAGTACCGTGCCACTCGCGCCCGTGCTGGCGATTTTCTCAGCCTCTGCACCACGCCGGAACTGGCCTGCGAGGTCACTTTACAGCCCATCGACCGCTTCCCCCTGGATGCCGCCATCCTTTTTTCGGATATCCTGACCATCCCCTATGTCATGGGACTCGGGCTGGAATTTCAGGAAGGGGAAGGTCCGGTTTTTGCGCGCCCCTTGCGCAGCGCTGCCGACATCTCCGCACTCAGCCAGCCCGATCCGGAAACGGAGTTGCGCTTTGTGATGGACGCTGTGCGGCTCATCCGCCGCGAGATCGACGGACGTGTGCCCCTCATCGGTTTTGCAGGCAGTCCGTGGACCCTCGCCTGCTATATGATCGAAGGGCGCGGCAGCCGCGATTTCATCCACATCAAAGGGCTGCTGTACAGCGATCCGGCGCTGCTGCACCGGCTGCTGCGCCATCTGGCGCAGTCGGTGACCAGCTACCTCAACGCTCAGATTGCCGCGGGTGCCCAGGCGGTAATGATTTTCGATACCTGGGGCGGCAGCCTCAGTACCCCTGCGTATGCGGAGTTCTCCCTCGCCTATATGAGTGAGATCGTCGCCGCTTTGCAGCGCGAAGCCGAAGACCGCCGAGTGCCGGTCATACTCTTTACCAAGGGCGGAGGCAACTGGCTCGAGGCCATGGCCGCGAGCGGCGCCGATGCACTTGGCCTCGATTGGACGACGGAATTGGGCCACGCCCGCCAGCGTCTGGGTAACAGCGTTGCGCTACAAGGTAACATGGACCCCATCGCCCTCTACGGCAGCCCCGAAGGGATTGTCAGGGAAGCGACGCGCATTCTGGAAAGCCACGGATCGGGGACCGGTCATATCTTCAACCTCGGCCACGGCATCACCCCGCAGACCCCCGTTGAACATGTTGCCATTCTTGTCGAAAGCGTGCAGAGCTGGCGACCGAAGACCGCCTAGTCCTCCTGTGGCTATCTCCTCATCCACCATGTCCCCGCCGCCACGCCACCCAGGCGCCCCGTAGGGAATGACGGCGGGGGTCGCGCAGATAGGTGACAGACGCCCCCTGTTCCATCCGCTGCAGGGCCTCGGTGATGGCCTGCCGAGCAGTCGTCGCCAACTCGCGGCGTCCCAATCCGGGGGCCAGTGCGGGCAGGAATTCCAGCCGCAGCGTCAGGGGTGCGGCCGCCGCCAGTCGCCAGAGATGGCCGAATAGGCTGTCGTCACCGACAAAGGGGCAGAGTGCGTCCGGCTGGCCGGGACGGAGCACGTCTTCATAACGCAGTGCAACCGGTATGGTGGGCCTCCCTGCCCAGCAGGCGGCCTCAAAAGGCGCTGCAAAAAAATCGCCGACTTCCCTGCCGTCGCTCGTGGTCCCCTCCGGAAAGATGGTTACGCTGGTACCGGCTGCCAGAATCTCACCCGCCTGACGCAGGATGCGCTGGCTGGCGCGGGCATCACTGCGATCGATAAAAAGCGTCCCCAACCACGCACCCATAATCCCGAAAAAGGGCCATGCGCGCATTTCCTTCTTCGCTACGAAACGGCTGGGAATCAAGGTCGCCAGCGCAAGAATGTCGAGGTAGGAAACGTGATTGGCGGCGACCAGCACCGGCACTTCCGGGATGACCCCATCCACACGAAGATGAATCCCAAAAATGCGCAGGGCCTGCCGACTCCACCAAGCAAAAGCCCGATAGCTACCGGCGTCCGGTGCGGGCTTTCGGGCGCAGGTCCACACCGCTAACGGAAAGGCCAGAAGCAGATAAAATACCAGCACCGGCAGCCGCCAGATGCGCCGCACAGCCTTGGGCCGCGAGCGACGCCAGCGCCGCCCCGGATATGGCACCAATACCGGGGCGGGTTTTTTACGACGCATCATTTACGCGCATCCACCGGTTCCAGGAAGCGCTGCTGGTAGCGTGGGGAGATCAGCGTCGACTCGCACCAGACGAAAAAATCCGCGCAATGGAATTGCGGATCCCAGAAGGGCTCACCACCGAGGCGCACCCCGGCCCTCAAATACCCCTTGAGCAAGCTCGGCAGTGGCGCCGGTTCGACCTGCGCCTGCGCGTCAAAATGGGGCAGGGAACGCAAGGGGAATACGCGTTGTTCCAGTGGCGTAAGATGGGTGCCGAGACTCTGATACAGGGCGCCGACCGCCTGGCCATCCGTGCTGTGGACACTGGCGCATCCCATGAGATAATCAATCTGCCACATCGTCATTGCCTCGGCGAGCCCCGACCAGAGCAGCGCGATCACCGCGCCCTGACGGTATCCGGGATGTACGCAGGACCGTCCCAACTCCATAATCCGCGCATTCATGGTCAGCAGACGGGAGAGATCAAACTCGGTCTCGGCATAATAGCGGCCCACCCGGGCGACCTTCTCGGGAAGAAAGAGCCGATAAGTACCGACCACCTCCTGACGGGCCTCATCTTCGACGATCAGATGCTCACAAAATGGATCGTATTCATCCTGGTCCAGCCCGGGACGACCGCTGAGCTGCGCGCCATACTCGGCGCTGAACACGTCATAGCGCAGGCGTTGCGCCGCTTCTACGTCATCCTGGTGACGCGCCAGATAGAGTCGCAATGAGCGCTCTTTCCTGGTGGCGGCGTGACTGGTACTGCCGTGAGACTGAGTGCTGAGCATGCAGAGTTCTCCGTGCAAAAACGATAGCAAATCTCTACCCATTATGACTCATAAATATGACAATAGTGCGGCACTGTTATGAACTTTTTGTGACAACGACCCGCTGACGCTCAAAGACCTGGGAACCTCTTCACCAGAAGGGTGTTGGCTTCTCTGTGGCGGCCGTTGCATCGGGCGCCAACGCCGATACAGACATTTTATATCATGACAGGGACAATAGCAGCCCCGCGCCTTCGGTCACGGTGTTTTCAGAACGGATCGTGGTGGGCCTCTTGCACCACACGCTCTCAATGGCTACTGTATACCTTTGCTTTTTTGCGCTGTATCAGAGGTGAAAGTCCCGTCATGTCCGCCGTCCCCGAGGAAGTCGATGACAGCCCCTATTGCTGCTGTTCGGCCGCCACTTTTCAGGAAATACTTGAGCGCCAGCGCGCCAATCCCCTGCCCTTTATGGAGCTGTTGATGGTCCACGCCGGCTGTGGCGCTGGTTGCGGCAGTTGCATCGGCGATCTCGAAGCCTACTTGCGCAGCCATGACGCCTACCTAGAGGATTGAATCCTTTCTGCGCTTTTCATCCGCCCTGGTGGTCGCGGGGTGGTGACTTTCAGACCATCTGGGCGCCCTTTTTTGCGCGCTCGGATCCTGTCGATTTTCGCCGGGAAATCTGGGAAACGCCCGATGGCGACCGGGTCGCCGTAGACTGGGTGGACGCGTCAGCCGCCGCGCCGGTGGTCCTGCTCTTTCATGGCCTGGCAAGTAGTTCGCGGGGACATTATGCCCGCGCCCTCGCGGCAGGCCTGCGGCGGAGGGGCTGGGCAGGCTGTTTTATCAATTTCCGCGGTTGCGGAGGAATAGACAACTTACTGCCGCGCAGCTACCACGCGGGAGATAGTGCCGAGATTCGCTGGATGCTGGAGCGCGCGACTGCACTGTTTCCACGTCGCTCTCGCTACGCCGTCGGTGTTTCCCTCGGCGGCAACGCCTTGCTCAAATATCTGGGCGAGGCAGGAGACGAGGCGCATAAAAATCTGGAATCCGCGGCTGCGGTCTGCGCCCCAGTTGATCTGGTCGCGACGGCAGAGTATCTGCAATCCGGTCATCTTCGCTTCTACAACCGGTATTTTCTCCAGAAAATGAAGGCGTCTGTCCGCCGTTACGAGGCCAAGTACCCGGACATGGCGGATTGGCCACGGGTCTTTTCGGCAAAAAGCGTGTATGATTTCGATGAATATTTCACGGCGCCAGTACATGGTTTCTCGGGCGCCCGGCATCTCTGGGAGGAGGGCTCGGCGGCGCCGTTGTTGCCGCAGATACAGGTGCCCACTTTGCTTCTGAACAGCGCGGATGACCCTATTGTACCCGTCGACAGCCTGCGCCATGTTCAGATAAGCCCGGCCGTGACACGTTGCATCACCGAGCAAGGCGGTCATGTTGGCTTTGTAGATGGCGCCTTTCCGGGTTATCTGCATTGGTTGCCAAACACGCTGCTGGACTATTTTGAAAGGAGGATCCCATGACAGACCACCTGCAACCCCGTCTTCGCGTCCTGCTGGCGGAAGCCATCGCCATCGGCCCCGGCAAGGCCGAGTTGCTTCGCCATATTCGCGAAGAAGGCTCCATCTCTGCGGCGGCGCGAGCGATGAATATGAGTTACCGGCGCGCCTGGTTGCTGGTGGACACCATGAATCACTGTTTTCTGGCACCGGTGGTGAGTACCGCCACCGGGGGTAGCCACGGCGGCGGTGCGCATCTGACCGAAATGGGCGAAGAAATACTCACCCGTTACGAGGCCATGGAAGCCAAGGCAAACCTGACCCTGGCGCCCGATATCGCCGAATTCCGCAAACTCATGCAGCTCCACAAACCGGAAGAAAACGCTTCGTGAAAAATCTTCTGCGCGAGGTGCTGTGCAGCAGGGTCTACGATGTGGCCCGGGAAACGCCCCTGGAAGCCGCGCCCAAATTGAGCGCGCGCCTGCAGCGCGAGGTGCTGTTCAAGCGCGAAGACCTGCAACCGGTGTTCAGCTTCAAACTGCGCGGCGCCTACAACAAGATCGCCCAGCTTTCGGATGCTGAAAAGGCACGCGGTGTCATCACCGCCAGCGCCGGCAATCATGCGCAGGGCGTCGCCTATGCCGCCCAGAAGCTGGGCATCCGTGCGGTGATCGTCATGCCCGGCACCACTCCGGAGATCAAGGTCAACGCGGTACGAGCGCGGGGTGCGGAGGTCATTCTTCATGGCGACAGCTACTCCGACGCGCAGGCGCATTGCGACGCCCTGATCGCCGAGTCGGGCCTGGTCTTCATTCCGCCCTTTGACGATCCGCTGGTGATTGCGGGACAGGGGACCATAGGCGCAGAGATACTCCGTCAGCGGGGCGCCGGCCTGGAGGCGATTTTTGTTCCGGTGGGCGGCGGCGGCCTCATTGCCGGGGTGGCGGCTTACCTGAAATCCATTGTGCCCGAGATTCGCATCATCGGCGTAGAGCCCTTTGAGGCCGACGCCATGTACCAGTCTTTGCAGGCGGGGGAACGCGTTACACTGCCCCAGGTCGGTATTTTCGCCGATGGCGTGGCGGTGCGCCAGGTGGGAGAACACACCTTTGCCCTCTGCCGCAAATATGTGGATGAGATCGTGCGGGTGACTAATGACGAGATCTGTGCGGCCATCAAGGATGTGTTTGACGAAACCCGTTCCGTCATGGAGCCGGCGGGCGCGCTGGCCTTGGCGGGTCTCAAGCGGATGGCGGCAACCGACCCCGGTCGGGGCGGGGCCTGGGTTGCCCTCCTCTCCGGCGCCAATATGAACTTTGACCGCCTGCGCTTCATCGCCGAGCGGGCGGAACTGGGCGAGGCGCGCGAGGCGCTGTTTGCGGTCACCATCCCGGAGCGACCGGGGGCCTTTCGCGCCTTCTGCGCGGCGATTGGTCAGCGAGTCGTGACGGAATTCAATTACCGCCTGCACCACCGGGATCGGGCGCATATTTTCGTCGGAGTGGCCATCCGCGACCGGGAAGACGCCAGTGCGTTGCTGGAGAGCTTACGAGTCACGGGTCACGAAGCGCTGGACCTGAGTGACGACGAAATGGCCAAACTGCACATCCGCCATATGGTGGGCGGGCATGCGGCGGCCGCGCAGAACGAGCGGATTTACCGTTTTGAGTTTCCGGAACGACCAGGCGCGCTGATGGAGTTTCTCGACAAACTGGGCGGGCACTGGAATATCAGTCTCTTCCACTATCGCAATAATGGCGTCGACCTGGGCCGGGTGCTGGCGGGCTTTGAGGTGCCGGACAGCGAGATGGCACGATTCGAATCACTGCTGGCCCGGCTCGATTACCCGCATGTGGCGGAAACCGCCAACCCGGCCTACCGGTTCTTTCTGGATCATGGTCAGCACTGACCCGTGTTCGCCTCTCAGCGCGGGGCGAACATCAGGCGCAGAGACTCGCCAATACCAGCGGCCATACCGTGCCAGCGACGGGCCATATCGGCATCCATGTGGTCCAGCATGGTTTCGTGAAAAAGCGCGAGCCAGTCGTCCACCAGCGAATGGGTTATTCCGAGCGGAGCATGCTTGTCGCCCAGCGCATAGCGGTAGTCTTTGTAGGGAAGTCCGCCAGACACGGTCCACCAGTAGTGAACGAGACGATCCTTGTGCAACTCCCAGTCCTGGACGATGGAGAAAGGCTCCGCCAAGGTCGGGTGATGCTGGATGCGATTGTAGAAATCATCCACCACGGCACGGATCACCGGCAGCGTAATCTTTTCGCAAAGGGGTTCGAGGCGGCGTTTGGGAGGGCTTACCTGCTCCATGATCGGCTCCGGTGTCCGCAGACTGTGAAAATATGCAGTATTGCTGATGGAGCAACTGCGGGTCAATATCCGAAAATCCGACGTTCAGAACCGCTCGGGGCGGTAGGGAGCGGGATCCGTAAACGGCGTTTCACCCAACATCATCTCGGCCAGCAAACGCCCGGTGGTCGGCCCCAGGGTCAGACCCTGGTGACAATGTCCGAAGGCATACCACATACCCGGATGCCCCGGCGCCCGACCAATGATCGGCAGCATGTCGGGGGTGCAGGGGCGCACCCCCATCCAGGGGTCGGCGTCCAGACGTCTGCCGAGGGCAGGCAATAACCGCCGTGCCTGCGCCTCCGCCCGAGTAAGCGGAATAGCGGAAGGCGGGGCGTCCCGATGCGCAAACTCCGCACCGGTCGTCAGCCGGATACCACGCTGCATGGGCACCAGCATATAACCCTGATCGGCATCGAGCACCGGGTGACCGAGTGGTGTGGCCTCCGGGTGGGCGTAGTGCATGTGATAGCCCCTTTTTACAAAGAGCGGCGGGTGGTAACCCAGAGGTTTGGTCACATCCGGCGACCAGGCGCCCAAGGCCACTACCACCTCTATGGCGTCGACCGGTTCATGCACCGTAGCGACGCGCCACCCCGTCGAACTGCGCTCTACGCTCCGCACGGCGCTGGTGCGAAACTCGCCGCCCATCCGGGTAAAATAGTTCAGGTACGCGCGAGTGAGCGCGTGGGGATCGACAACGGCCAGCGGCTGGGTCCAGTGGATACCACCGGCCAGCCCGGGGCGCAGACTGCACTCCATCGCCGCCACCTGCGCGCCGTCGAGTGCGTCGTAAGCCACCTCGAAATTCCCGGCCTTATATGCCGCTTCTTTCAGGGCATGATCCAGAGATTCTGCCTTTTCATGCACCTGCAACCAGCCACCGGGACGGAGCAGATCGACCGCCCCCGCCGCGCCGGCCAGAGCCAGATGGTCATCCAGGCAGTGCGCGATCAATGCCGCATAATGCCGGGCGATCGTCCGGTGACGGTCTTCACGGGAGTTATACCAGTACTGCAGGAAGGGAATCGCCAGACGCGGCAGCATCGTCCCCCGGTAGTAGGCCTCGGTCGACTGATTGCGGGCATAGCTGAGCAACGTCGCCAGGGCACGGGGGAAGGGGTGCGGCATGACCGCCTCGCGCTGAATCAGGCCGGCATTGCCGAAGGATGTCCCCTCCCCGGCCCCTTGCTGGTCCAGAAGAATGGTGGGACGGCCCCGTAACTGCAGCTGCAGGGCAATGGAAACCCCGACGATGCCTGCTCCCAGAACCACCACGTCGCCATGTGCTGCCATAAGAACCCCGCGGAAAGTCGAGAAGGTTAGGGTCCGCCCGATATAGCAGAGGCCGCAGTCCTGGTCAATCTTCCTGCAACTCCAGCTCATCGAAGACGTAAATGCCTTGCCCCGCCTTCCGCCAGCGCAGCCAGAACACATAAAGGATACCCAACAGCAAAAACACCCCAACGGTCTGATCGATGCCGGCCGCAATATATTTCGGGCCATAGATGAAGAACAGCACCTCCACGGCGGAAAGGCTGATGATCACGACCAACGATCCGAGCAGGAGACCCGCATGATGATGCGCCCTGAAATGGTGCCGGATGGAGCGGTGCTGAAGCAATAAAAAACGCATCATGTTGACCCCATCCAATAAGAACTCCGCCACCAGAAAGAACCCCGCCGCGCTCAGCACCAGGTTGAAGAGGTCCCGCATACTGGGGAAGAAAACCTGCATGAGGACAACCGCCATGGCCAGCAGGATCGGCAGGATGACGGACCAGTACGGTACGTGTCCACGATTCAGTCGGCCCAGCCACCCCGGCATCACCCTATCCCGGGACATGGCGAAAAGGGCGCGAGACAGGATGAAGGTGGTGAGCCAGAGGCCACCGGCGGTGGACGCGATAATCGCTATGCGCATCCACGGGAGCAGTTGCGGGGATACCGTCGCCGCCCAGAGACTCAGGGTATCACTGGTGTTTTGCAACTGGTCGAGGGGCACCTGATGCAGGAGCAGGGGCCAGATCAGCAGGTAGTAGAGCACGACGCTCACGGCCCCGATGATTCCTCCCCATCCCGGGGTGACGCGCGGTTTTCTGGATTCTTCCGAGGCGTAGGAGTCGATTTCCCAGCCGTCCACGATGGTGGCGGCCACCACCATGCAGACGATGACGCCGGCCCAGTGAACATGGCTGAGGGAAAATGAGCCCGCCCCCACTGCCGGCGGCCCCCAATGGGAATAGCCGACAATGGCCATGAAGGCGACGGATACGATTTCGATGAGCAGAAATATCTGGGTGACCCTGGCGGTGATGCGCGCCCCGAGCAACAAAACACCCGCCGCGAACAGTGCCCAGAACGTGGCCACCACGATCTGCAATCCGGCGCCGGGGTGCGGTACTCCCAGCGCCTCCAGAGTGAACCGCGCCGCCGGGATCAGGATCGGCGGGATCGACCAGAAATAGGCCATGATCACGATCCATGCCTGAAAATTCGAGTAATCGATGCCCATTATCCGCCGGGACCAGTGATAGGAGGCACCGGCGTTGGGAAAATGCTGATTCAGCGACAGAAATATCCAGGAACACAGGATGAAGGGAATGGCGATCAGCACGATCGCCAGGGGCACCTCTGCTCCTGCTGCCTGGACCATGGCCGACCCCGCCGCCGCCACGCTGAAGATGGGACCCACGCTGGAGATGGACAGACTGGACAAATCAACGAGCTGAAATGTCTTGTGCAGCGTCTGACGGCTCTCCGCGGACATGACCGCCTCCTGGGCACAAGGTAACTCAGGAACCGGCCAACACTTTTCCGGCCTCCGACAACGCCCTGTTACGATGCGCGCGCAACCAGGCAAACCATGGCTCCAACCCCGCTCCCGTGGCGGCGGAGATCTGCAACACCTCGGCATGATGCGCGACTTCGTGCAAGTAACCGAGGCAACGTTCCAGGTCGAAGGAAAGGTAGGGCAGCAGATCGATCTTGTTGATCAGGATCAGGTCCGCGCCGTGAAACATGTGGGGGTACTTTGCCGGCTTGTCTTCGCCCTCGGTGACCGCCAGAATGACCACCCGTGCCGCTTCACCGAGATCAAAGAGGGCCGGGCACACCAGGTTTCCCACGTTCTCGATGAAGACGACGGAACCGGCGGCCGGGTCGATCTCCTGCAGTCCCTGCGCCACCATATCCGCCTCCAGATGACAGCCCTGACCGGTATTGATCTGCACCACGTTGCAACCCGCCTGGCGTATGCGTTCCGCATCGTGGGTGGTTTCCTGATCGCCCTCCACTACCGCCAGGGGGAACTCGCCCGCCAGTTCTGCCAGGGTTTTTTCCAGCAGGGTCGTCTTCCCGGCGCCGGGTGAACTCATGAGATTCAGGGAAAACACGCCCCGTCCTGCCAGCCAGCCGCGATTGCGTTCCGCAAGGCGGTCATTTTTGTCCAGAATCCGCGCCTCCAGAGATACCAGGTGGGCATCCCCGTCCGCCGGTACATGGGGATGGGGGTGGAGATGGAAGCCCGCACCGCCGTGGGCATGCGAATGCGCAGCATGGTCATGCACCGCTTCATCTCCGTGCCGGTGTTCATGGGTATGTCCCGGCACGTTGTGCGATGATTCCAAGGTATCCGGAGCCGCACCCCCCGGCAACACTCAGGTGCGTTATCCGCGTTTGTGCTCCATCGGAACATCCACAGGTCTTACACATCACTGCACCTCCATATCCTTGATGTTGAGTTCCTTGCCGGCCACACAGATCAGGTCGCCCGCACCACACGGACAATGCCCGAATACCTGCCGGAGAGGGACACGTTTGCCACAGGACCGGCATTCACCCTCACCGGGAATCTCCAGCACTTCCAGATCCGCGCCCTCCAGCGGCGTGCCCTGACTGCACACGTCGAAGCAAAAGCGGATGGAGTCCGGAACCACCCCCGATAACAACCCCACTTCCAGCCGCACCCGGACCACCTTACGACCACGGGCCTGCTCGCTGCAGATGGAGACAATGTTGCGGGTGATTCCGAGTTCGTGCATCGCCGTTCCTCGTCTAACAGATTCGCGGCAACTGTTCGCCCACCAGCATATCGACGATGCGTTCACCGCCGAAATGGCTGCTCAGCACGACCCTTCCGGGAGGCCCCGCGAGCACCTCGCCGATCATCCCGGCGTAGGTGCCTTCCGGGCAGGAGCGCAGCGCCTCCAGGGCAGCCCCGGCCTCTTCCTTTGGCACCACCGCAAGGAGTTTGCCTTCGTTGGCCAGATAGAGGGGATCCAGGCCGAGCACTTCGCAGATGCCTCTGACCACGGGGCGGACGGGAATGCTATCCTCCACGATGCGCATACCCACGCCAGCCCCTCCGGCAAATTCG